>JBEEFQ010000196.1:0-13318 GCA_041166245.1 Actinomycetota bacterium
TCTACGACACGCGCCTGTCCGAGGACGAGCTGCGCCGTCGGGTGCAGGACCAGCTCCACGCCGCCCTGGCCAAGGAGAAGGCGCCCCTGTCGGCCGCCGACAAGGCCCAGCTCGTGCAGGACGTCACTGACGACATCCTCGGCTACGGACCCATCGACCCGTTCCTCAAGGACGAGGACATCACCGAGATCATGGTGAACGGGCCGGACAAGGTGTATGTCGAGCGACACGGCAAGATCGAGCAGACGGGCACCACGTTCGTGGACGAGACCCACCTGCGCCGCATCGTCGACAAGATCGTGGGCCAGGTCGGCCGCCGCATCGACGAGTCGACCCCGATGGTCGACGCCCGCCTCCCCGACGGTTCCCGCGTGAACGCGGTCGTGCACCCCCTCGCCATCGGCGGGCCGTTCATGACCATCCGAAAGTTCGCCACCGACCCGTTCCAGGTCGAGGACCTCGTCAACTTCGGCACTCTCAGCCGCCAGACGGCCGCCTTCCTCGAGTCGTGCGTGCTGGGACGGCTGAACCTCATCGTCTCCGGCGGTACCGGCACTGGTAAGACCACCACCCTCAACGTGCTCTCCTCGTTCATCCCGGAGGACGAGCGCATCGTCACCATCGAGGACGCCAAGGAGCTGCAGCTCCACCAGGACCACGTGCTCGCCATGGAGGCGCGGCCGCCGAACATCGAGGGCAAGGGCCAGGTCACGATCCGCGACCTCGTCCGCAACGCCCTGCGTATGCGCCCCGACCGCATCGTGGTCGGCGAGGTCCGTGGCGGCGAGGCCCTGGACATGCTCCAGGCCATGAACACGGGCCATGACGGCTCGATCACCACGGTGCACTCCAACGCACCCCGTGACACCCTCGCCCGTATCGAGACCATGACCCTCATGGCGGGCTTCGACCTGCCCGTCCGGGCCATCCGTGAGCAGATGGCATCCGCGCTCGACCTCATCGTGCACCTGACCCGCCTGCGCGACGGCACCCGCCGGATCACCCACGTCACCGAGGTGCAGGGCATGGAGGGCGACGTCATCACCCTCCAGGACATCTTCATGTTCGACTACGGCGCAGGCGTGGACGACGCGGGACGGTTCAAGGGCAGCCTCAAGCCCACCGGCATCCGCCCTCGCTTCGCCGAGAAGCTGGCCGACTACGGCATCAAGCTCAAGGCCGACCTCTTCGCGGCGCCGGCCGGCGCGCCCACGCGGGGGGCAGGCTCGCGGCGCTCGCTCGCGAATCGATGACGGTCAAGCGGTCGGTGGCGTTCGCCGCTGCCGCGATCCTCGCACTCATCCTGGGCGCGGCCCCGGCGTCCGCCGAGACCACCGTCACCATCAGGAAGGTCGACACCAGCGCTTTTCCGCAAGTGAAGGTGGTCGCCCAGGTCGCGGCGCCGTCACCTCCGACGGTTGACCAGTTCTCGCTGCGTGAGGACAACCGCATCGTCTCCGACGTGCAGATCGTGCCGCTGGGCAAGACCGACACGCCCGTGGGTGTCGTGCTCGTCATCGACACGTCCGGGTCCATGCGCGAGAACGCCAAGATCGAGGCGGCACGGGCTGCGGCCAAGCAGTTCGTCGGTCGAAAAGGCCCGAACGACCAGATCGCGGTGGTGGCGTTCAGCGCCGCGCCACGCGTCGTCATCAACTTCACCGATGACACCAACCTCCTGAACGGCGCCATCGACGACCTCACCGCCACGGGTGACACCGCGCTGTGGGATGCCGTCCGGCTGGCCAGCGGCCTCTTCGTCGAGCGCCCCGATCTCCAGGCCAACATCGTCGTGCTGTCCGACGGCGCCGACACCACGTCGCAGACGCCGCAGGCCGAGGCCCGGGCCTCAGCGCTCGGCGCAAAATCGACTGTGTACGCCATCGGGCTCCGGGGCGGCGCCGAGTTCGACGCCGGCGGCCTGCAGAACCTCACGTCCGCCACCGGCGGGCAGTACGTGGAGACGTCCGATCCCGCCCAGCTGGGCCGGGTGTACGACCAGGTGCAGGGCGCCATCCAGAGCCAGTACGAGCTCACCTACGCCTCCAAGGCGCAGAGCGTCGTCAGCGTCAGCCTCACGGTCGCCGACGGCTCGACCACGGCGAGCGCACCGGTGGGCGGGACGAGCAACGGCATCGCCACCAACCAGCCCGACGTGGTGGAGAAGTCCAGCTACCCCGGCTTCATGCAGGGCACCGTCGGCAAGCTGCTGATCGCGCTCCTCGCCCTCGTGGCCGCGGGCCTGGCGGCGTACGCATTGCTGCTCCTGGTCACCAAGGACGACAAGTCGACGCTGCAGACGGCTTTGCAGCCCTACTCAGACGAGCCGGTCGAGCCCGAGGGCACGCGTGCGGACGTGGCCTTCGCCGAGTCGGCCCTCATTCGCCGGGCCGTCGACACGACGGCAAGGATCGCGCGCGAGCGCGGGGTGCTCGACATCCTCGAGAAGAAGCTGGAGCAGGCCGACCTGCCGCTCCGTGCGGCCGAGGCCCTGCTCTTCAACATCGTCGCGGGGATCGTGGTCGTCATTGCCGCCACCCTGCTCCGGGGCTTTCTCGGGTTCATCTTCTCGTTCCTCCTCGTGGCCCTGCTTCCGATCGGGATCCTGAACGTCATGGCCAGCCGGCGCCGGCGCCAGTTCGCCACGCAGCTGCCCGACATGCTCCAGCTGCTGGCCGGGTCGCTCCGAGCCGGCTACTCCCTGCTGCAAGGCGTCGATGCCGTGGCCCTCGAGGTGTCCGACCCGATGGGCCAGGAACTGCGGCGGGTCCTGGCCGAGGCTCGCCTGGGCCGACCGCTCGAGGAAGCTCTCGGCGATGCCGCGGATCGCATGGCCAGCGACGACTTCTCGTGGGCGGTGATGGCCATCGGCATCCAGCGCGAGGTCGGTGGCAACCTGGCCGAGCTGCTCGACACCGTGGCCGAGACCATGATCCAGCGCGAGCGTCTCCGCCGCGAGGTGAAGTCCCTGACCGCCGAGGGCCGGGTGAGCGCCCTGATCCTCGGGCTCATGCCCGTGGGCCTCGGGATCATGATGTACGGCGCCAACCGCGCGTACATCGAGAAGCTCTTCAACACCGGGGTCGGGCAGGCGATGCTGGGCGGCTCCGTCGTGCTCGCACTCTTCGGGTTCCTCTGGATGAAGAAGATCGTGGAGATCGAGATCTGATGGCTGCCGTCGCCGCACTCGCCGTATTCGGCGCTCTCGCGCTCGTCCTCCTCGCCGTGCTCATGCAGGCCGACGAGCGGGCGACAGTGCGTGAGTCGCTGCGCCGCATCGGGGACTTCGAGTCCGAAGCCACCATGCGCGAGCAGGAGCTCACCGAGCCCATCCTCACTCGGGTCTTCCTGCCCGTGGGCCGTTCCTTCATGGACGTCGGCCGCCGCTTCACGCCGGGGGACTACGTCGACAAGAGCCGCCGCAAGCTCTTGATCGCGGGGCGTGGGCATCCCGAAGCCGTCGACCGGTTCCTGGCGGTGCGTGTCCTCACCATCGCCCTCATCCCGGTGTGGTTTTTCCTCGCCTTCTTCGTCCTCCCACTCAAGGGAATGGCGCCGGTCGGCGTCTTCGCCCTGCTCGCGTTCGCGTCCTTCGCGGGCCCTGATGCGTGGCTCAACCGGGAGATGGCCGAGCGCCAGCACAGCATCCGCGTGAAGCTGCCGGACATCCTCGACCTGCTCGTCATCAGCGTCGAGGCCGGGCTCGGCTTCGAGCAGGCCCTCGACCGCACGGTGTCGGCCGTGCCCGGGCCGTTGTCAGACGAGTTCAACCGCATGCTGGGCGAGGTGCGGGCCGGCGCGACCAGGGCCGATTCCATGCGCGCCCTCGACGGTCGAACCGACGTGCCCGAGGTCCGCTCCTTCGTCCTCGCCATCCTGCAGGCCGACACCTTCGGTGTCTCGATCGGTCGCGTGCTGCGCTCGCAGGCCGAGGAGATGCGCATCAAGCGCCGCCAGATGGCTCAGGAAGAGGCGCAGAAGGCCCCGGTGAAGATGCTGATTCCCATGGTGTTCTGCATCTTCCCGGCCCTGTTCGTCGTCATCATCGGTCCGGCGATCATCAACATCTACCAAAACTTCAAGTAGTGGGGGAGCGCGCCGGTCGCCTCCGGCCGCCGACGATCGAGTCGCTCGTCGTCGCCAGCATCGCCCTCGCCGGGTTCACCCTCGGCGCCCGACCGATCTCCGACAACTCGACGTTCGTGCACATCCGCACGGGCATCGACATCGCGGCCGGCCATGGCATCCCGCGAGAGGACCCATACAGCTTCACGGCGCGCGGCACGCGGTGGGTCGTGCAGAGCTGGCTCCCCGAGGCTTTCTACGGCTGGGGGCAGCGGCTGGGCGACGGGATCCTCGTCCTGCAGCAGGCCGTGCTCATGGGCGTCCTGGCCTGGCTCATCGCCCGCCTGGCCCGCGCCGGCACGCCGGCCCGCACCATCCTCAGCGCCAGCGTGGCCGTCGGCGCGGGCATCGCGTACTGGTCGCCCCGGCCCCTGCTCGTCGGCCTCATCTGCCTGGCCCTCACCGTCACGATCGTCGAGCGGCGGGCCAGCCCGTGGTGGCTCGTCCCCGTGGTGTGGGTGTGGGTCAACTCGCACGGCTCGTTCCCGCTGGGGTTGGCCTGGCTGGGTCTGGCCGGCCTCGGTGCGTGGATCGACGGCCGCCGGTTCCCGCGCGAGTGGGCCCGCTACGCCGGCGCCTTCGCGGTGGGTCTCGCCGTGTCCGTGCTCAATCCGCTGGGCCCGCGGCTCCTGGCCTTTGCCCTGACCGTGGGGGAGAAGAAGGACGTCTTCCAGTACATCCGGGAGTGGCGCTCGCCCGACTTCCAGTCGGGAGTGGGCCTGTTCACCCTGGTGTTCCTCGCCGGCGCGCTCGTCCTCCTGCTCCGCACCCGGCCGCCGTGGCGAGTGGTGCTGCCCGCCGTTGCCTTCCTCGGTCTCGGGCTCGTCGCGGTGCGAAACCTGGCCATGCTGGCGATCGTCCTGGCCCCCGCCCTCGGTGCCGCCATGCGTCAGGCCGGCGATGAGGCCACCACGAGCGCCGAGGTGGAGCCGCCTCGGGTGAACCTGGCCCTCGCCGGCATCCTCGCCGTCGCCTTCGTGCTCTTCGGGGTGGGCGGTGCCACCGGCCGTGCCATCGACGTGTCGTCGTATCCCGTGGCCAGTGTGCGCTGGCTGGACAGGGAGGGCCTGCGTGAGCCGGGCCACCGGCTGGCGGTGCAGGACTTCGTCGGCTGCTACCTGATCCTGCGCGACGGCGGGGACGCTCGAGTCTTCATCGACGACCGCATCGACATGTACCCGGTCGAGATGACCAAGGACTACATCGCCCTCCTCCACGGTGAGGCGCGCAGCCTGGCGGTGCTCGAGCGCCGGCGCATCGACGTGGTCCTGTGGCAGCACGACCTGCCGTTGGCCACCATCCTCAGCTCGACCGACGGGTGGCGCCAGGTCCGCCGTGACGGCGAGTGGGTCCTCTTCCGCCGAACGGCCCCGGTTTGAGACCCGGGAGCGCGTCGGCGCGGATTGGGTCGAACGACTCATCGGGCCGGCCCATTGGCATGCCGATCGTCAAGGAGAGACGTCAGTCAGGGGTGGGCCCACCTGGGCCCGCCGTCGGCACACGACCCCGGGGAGCAGGGAAGAACGTGATCGTCGCCGCCTATCTCAGTGTGAAGAACCGGAGCATCCGCTCCGAGGACGGCGCCAGCCTCGTGGAGTACGCCCTGCTGCTGGCGTTCATCGCCATCGTCTGCATCGCGGCCGTCACCTTCTTCGGTGGCGAGGTCGGCGACAGCTTCTCCCGCAGCGGCTCCCAGCTCGCTCCCTGAGGCGGTCTCGGGGAAATAGGCCGATCGACCTATCCAGAGCGGCGCTCAGCAGTCGATTGTCACTACATGGACCTCGTGACCTATTTCCACGCCCACATCGCCCCCTTCGTTCGGGCCCGCCTCGGCCGGTCTGAGCGGGGCGCCAGCCTCGTCGAGTACGCGCTGCTCGTCGCCCTGATCGCGGTGGTGTGCATCGTCGCCATCACGTTCATCGGCAACCGCGCCTCCGACAACTTCAGCGAAGTCGGCTCTCGCCTCGGCTAGTTCTTCCTCCGGCGTCCCCTGGACCATCGCCCGGGGGGCGCCGTTCGAGGAGTGCGCTGGCGGCGTCAGCCGCCGGGCTTGGTGACCATCAGGAAGGTGACCACGACGACGAGTGTCGCCGTGAGTCCACCGGCGATGGTCGTGAGTCGTGTGGCCGACCGGTAGCCCGGGGAGCCGGGCCCGCGCTGTTCGAGGGCGAGAAGCTGGTTCTTGAGCGCTGGGGCGTAGCCCAGCACGGCCGCGACGAGCCCGACGAGATACAGCATGCAGGACGCAGTGATCCACGGCGTGAGGAGATCCCACGGACCCCGCGCCAGGAGGATCACACCCGTGACGCCGAGCAGCACGTAGGCGGGGATGGCGACGCGCTCGTGCAGCCGCTTGATGCCTCGAAGAGCATGCGCATCGTTCTCCGGCGCCTGCCCCGCGCCGGCGAGCCAGATGCCGTAGGACAGGTTGGACCCGACGGCGAGAATGGCGAGCAGCACGTGGACGAACTTGACCGTGCTGTCGAAGGTGACGGCCGCGGTGAGCAGGGCCGTTGGGGCGATCAAGCCCGCAAGTCTGCCTTCTCCACTCGAGCAGAACGGGTCACGTCGTCACCGGGGGTCACGTTGCCGCCGGCGGGGACCTCCACCGTGGTGGTGACGGTGCCCGCCTTCCGCTCCCACAACACCACGTTCACCACCGCGGCGTAGACGACGAGCCGGCCGAAGAACAGCAGCCAGGCCAGGACCGCGAACACCACACCCAATGTGCCGTAGAGCTCGGAGGAGTGGGCGACGGCCCGTGGTACGTAGATGCCCCCGACGACCTTGAGCACTTCCATGCCGATGGCGCCGAAGATCGCACCGGGGATGAAGGCCCGCAGTGGTAGGTCGCGGTTGGGGAGCACCTTCATGGTCCACAGCCAGAGCACGAAGTTCACGCCCAGCCCCACGATGATGCCGAGGGGCGCCACGATGCCGGGCAACCAGTTCACGACGGTTGTCGCCGCTGACGCGCCGACGAACAGCACGGCCGCGCCCATGAGCCAGGCCATGCCGACCGCCTTGTCGGCCAGCCCCCGCTCCTCGACCTGCCATGCCTGGTTCAGGGCGTACTGCAATGCGGTGACGAGGCCGAGACCTGACCAGAGCAGACCGACGAGCCCGAGCGGACCGGCGATCGCGCCAGTGTCCCTCGCCGTGTTCACTGCGTTCTGGATGGTGGTGGCCGCGTCGCCGCTCAGGCCGAGGTTGCTGATGATGCGCCCGGCCACGTCGACGTTGCCGTGCTCGGCGACCAGACCGAGCGCCCCGACGATCACCAGCAGCAGCGGGAACAGGCTCACGAACGCCTGGAAGGCGACGGAGGCGGCGACGTTGTTCCCCCGCAGCTCGCCGTAGCGCTGCTGCACCTCGAGCGCTCGCCCGAGGGGCGGGACGCGATCGCCGAGTCGTTCGAGCTTGGCGCGGAGCGCGGAGGGGTTCTCTCGCTGCTCCCGTTCCTTCTTGTCCTCGATGGCCTGGCCCGGCGGCTGGTGCTCGAGGGGCGCACCGTCCTCGCACCGGTTGTGGTGACGAACGGCTTCGACGGTGGCGGCGCCTAGTACGACAAGGGATGCAACGGGTGCGAGCACCTGCTCGAGGCCTCCACCGGGCCTTCCGTTGTTGCCGTTCTTCTTGCCCGCCATCCTCCCGGTGGTACCCACCAACGGACTTCTGGACACTGGCGCGATATCGCGGGTCAGTATCCAGCAGTCGGGGGCGAGGGCCTACTTGAGACGGACGATGCCCATGCGCACGGCCTGAAGGACGGCCTGGGTGCGGTCGCGGGCGTCGAGCTTCTCGTAGATCGAGGCGAGATGGTTCTTCACCGTCTTCACGCTGATGAACAGCTGCTGGCCGACCTCGGTGGTGGAGGCGCCCTCGGCGATGAGCTGCAGGACCTCCTCCTCCCGCTTGGAGAGCACCGACTCCGCCCGCTTGGCTGCTTCGGGCGCGGCCGACGGCGTGCGCATCTCCTCGAGCATCGTCGCGGCCAGGTCGGCGGACAGGACGGTCTCCCCGCTGGCGGCTTGGCGCACGGTTCGCACCAGCTCTTCGGTGGTGCAGTCCTTCACCAGGTAGCCGACGGCGCCGGCCTTGATGGCGCCGGCGACGACGTCTGCGTCGGCGTGCATGGTGAGCATCACGACGGCCACGCCGGGCGTGTGCTGGGTGATGAGCCGTGTCGCCTCCACGCCGTCGAGCACGGGCATGGAGACGTCCATGAGCACCACGTCGGGCTTCAGCTCGTCGGCCAGGCGGGCCGCTTCATCGCCGTCGCCCGCCTCGCCCACGACCTCGATGCCTTCGTCCTCCATGGTGCGGCGCAGGCTCTGGCGCAGCATGGTGTGGTCGTCGGCCAGCAGCAGGCGCACAGGCCCCGTCGTCTCGTCGGCGTCGGCCTCGGTCACAGCGAGCTCACTTCCTTCAGTCGACAGCGCACGGTGGTGCCCGTGCCGGGGGTGGATTCGATCTCGAGCGAGGCGCCGATCACCGCGGCCCGCTCGCGCATACCCAGGATGCCGTACGAGTCGGGCCTGCCCGCGCCGGTGGCGACGAGGCCCTGGCCGTCGTCCTGCACCTCGAGCAACCCGAAGCGCCCATCGCTGGCCCACGACACTCGCACGCGCGAGGCCCGGGCGTGGCGTTCCACGTTGGTGATGGCTTCCTGGGCGATGCGCCACAGCTCGCGCTCCACGCCCAACGGCAGGCGAGCCGTCGCGTCGTTGACGAAGTCGACCTCGAGCCCGCGGCGCTGCTTCACTCGGTGCAGGTAGGTGTTGAGCGTGCTGACCAGGTCCTGGCCCTGCGTCACATCGGTGCGCAGGTCGTACAGCGTCTCTCTCACCTCGCCGATGACCTCGCGCACCTCGCCCTGGAGCGTCTCGAGGTCGTCGGACACCGACCCTTCCCGCGACCGGTTGGTGATGCGGTCGAGCTCGAAGGCCAGGTAGGCGAGGGATTGACCCACGCGGTCGTGCAGCTCGCGCGCGATGCGGGTGCGCTCCTCGTCGGCGCCCACCCGTCGCAGGCTCCCGAACCAGCGGGCGTTGTCAATGGCGAGTGCGGCCTGTTCGGCCAGCCCGTCGAGGAGGCCGAGGTCGCGCTGGTTCATGCCGCTCGCGGCCCGCCGCTCGGCGGCGATGACACCGATGATGCGGTCGCGGGCCCGCAGCGCCGCGTAGATCCCCGTGCGGCTGCTCGACGAGAGCCCGGGACCCTTGGCCGCCAGGTCGCCGACCAGCACGGACACGCTGGCACCCAGGGCGCGGCGCAACGGCGCGGGCAGGTCGGCGTCGGGCACGACGCGTGGCAGGCGCACGCCCTCGGCGAGCGCCACCGACCACGATGACGTCGCCTGGTCCCGTAGCAGTATGGCCACGACGTCGGGCTCGACGAGCTCACGCACCCGGGCCGCGGTCGCGTTGATCGTCTCGGACAGGTCGAGGGACGCCGGGAGCACCTGCGCCACCCGGTGCAGCTCCGACAGCAGCTCGTTGGCCTCGCTCAGCCGGTGCAGCCGGACGAGCGCGTCGGTGGTCTGCTGCTGCGACTCCGCGTAGATCCGGCGGGCATACCCGGCGATGAGCCCCACCAGCAGCAGCTCGCCACCCCACTGGGCCGACTGGTTGAGGGACTCGCGCCAGCCGTTGATGTCGACGAGCGGGATGGCGATGGCGAGCACGGATGCGATGGCGCACCGGATGGCGAAGGCGAAGCCCCGGGCGAACCCGGCCAGCATCACGGAGGTGATGAGGCTGAAGATGTAGGGCGAGTCCCAGTAGTCGGTGACGACGACGATGCCGAGGCACAGGGCCACGTCGCCGTACACCGCGACGAGAGAGCGGACGCTGTCGCCGTAGTAGCGAATCGGTGCGACCGTCCGCCACAGGGCGTAGGCCATCAGCACCACGCCGTAGAGCAGTCGGGACTGCGTGGGCTCCTCGGCGACCGCCAGCAGCAGGCCGATGGTGACCGTGCCCCACCGGATGGCGGTGACGAGCGGCCCGAAGTCGGCCAGCAGGTCGGCCGGCCCTGAGGCCGGCCGACCCCTGCCTCCTTGACCTACTTCAGGCCGTTGGCGATCGAGGACGCGGCGGGCCCCAGGATCACGACGAGCACGGCTGGGAAGATGAAGACGACGAGCGGGAACAGGATCTTCACCGGAAGCTTCCCGGCCTTCTCCCGGGCCCACTGGCGGCGCTTCGAGCGCATCTCCCGAGCCTGGGTGTGCAGCACCCGCCCGATCGGCATTCCCAGGGCGTCGGCTTGCGTCAGCGCCAGCACGAAGTTCGATAGGTCCGGCACCTCGGTTCGTCTCTTGAGGTTCTGAAGCGCTTCCCGCCGGGGCAGGCCGAGCTCCATCTCCTTCAGCGTACGGGAGAACTCCTGGGCCAACGGTGAGTCGAAGTGGGTGCACACGACCTCGAGGGCGCCTTCGAAGCCGACGCCCGCCTCCACGGAGATGGCAAGGAGGTCGAGCACGTCGGGCAGATCCCGCAGGATCGCGTCCTTGCGCTCCTGCACCTTCCTGGTCAGCCATGCGGACGGGAGCATGATGCCGATGCCGGGGAAGAGCACGAGCACGAGGGTGGCCTTGCTGGCGCCCAGGCCGGCGAGGGCCACGATGCCGACGGCGGCCGCCAGTCCCACACCGGTGGCGATGACCTGCGCGGTGATGAACTCCTCGGCGCGGATCTGGGTGCTCATCCCCGCCAGCAGGAGCTGGTGGTGGATCCTGAGCACGTAGTTCCGCGGCGTGAGCGAGCTCACCCTGTCCAGCGCGCCCGTCCCGAGAGGGCGGAGGACGCGGGCCAGGAAGGGCTGGTGCATGCGTTGGGTGAACTGGTCGGCGTCGGGGTCGACGCTGGCGTCCAGCTCCAGCTCATGGAGGTAGGTCGTCGGGTCGGCGGCCAGTCGGCGTCGGGACACGCCGGCGACCACGAACGCGAGGCCGGCGGCGCAGACCACGAAGGCGAGAATGACAGTGGGGGTCATTGTGCTGTGTCCTCTCAGACTTCGATCTTGACCATGCGGACGATGAAGGCGACGCCCACGGCGATGGAGGCACCGGTCATGGCGAGCCACATGTAGCCCCACCCTCGAAAGAGGGGAGCGGAGTACTCGGGGTTGATCACGTTGATGGCGACGAGGAGCGCGACCGGCATGCCGCCGAGCACCCAGGCCGAGATGCGACCTTCGGCGGTGAGCACGTTGATCTCACGACGGATCTCCTCGCGACTCCTGATGAAGTCGGCGAGGGTGTGCAGCAGGTCGGCCAGCTTGCCGCCGACGGTCTGCTGGATGCGGATCGCCTGTACGACCCACCGGAGGTCGGGCACCTCGAGGCGGATGGCCATGCGGTCGAGGGCATCGACGACGGTGTCGCCGAGGCGGGTCTCGTAGACCACTCGGGCGAACTCCTCGGAGAGAGGCGCCTCGGCTTCCTCGGTCATCATCTGGATGGCACGCAGAAAGGTGTGGCCCGCCGACAGCGACGACGCGATCAGCGACAGCGCCTCGGGCAGTTGGGCCTCGAACGCCTTGCGGCGCCGCGTGACCTTGATGCGGGGGTACACGGCCCCACCGGCGGCGGCGGCGCCCAGGGCGGCGACGCCCAGGATGGGCTGGCTCGTGACGATGCCGAGCAGTGCTCCGGCGACCACAGCGCCGCACGCTACGACGAGCACGTACTCCGCCGACTTGAGCGGGATACGAGCCCGTTCGAGCGTCTGCGCCAGCGAGTTCTTGCTGTCGAACTGCTTGACGACCCGGCCGGCCATCGTGACGGCACCCTCGGCGAAAGCGTTGCGACCTTCGGTCACCGCTTCGATGGGCACGTCGCGCTCACCGAAGGGGAGGTCCAGGATGTCGGCCAGGTTGCGCTCGCGCTCCCTGGCCCGCAGCAGCAGTCCGACGATGAGGCAAGCGATGCCTGCGCCGAACAACAGGACGAGGACGACGGTGTTACTCATCGGGCCTTCTCCGGCTCCGCCAGCTCGCTGGCTTCAGGGACACGGGCATTGCGGGCCGCGGGCCGCTCGGAGGCACGCGGGGCGGGGGTCGACCGGAAGGTCTTGGCCGGCACTTCGATGCCGTTCTCGTTGAGCTTGTCCAGGAACTTGGGTCGCAGACCGGTGGCCACGAGGGCGCCGCCGGGCTTGCCGTTGGTGGCGGGGGACTGCCGCCAGCGGAAGATCTCCTGGAGGAGGATCGTGTCGCCCTCGAGGCCCTGGACCTCGGTGATGGACGTCACGACGCGGCGGCCGTCGCTGAGACGGTCGAGGTGCATGATCACGTCGATGGCGGCGTTGACCTGCTCGCGGATGGCCCGCACCGGCAGGTCGAATCCCGCCATGAGCACCATGGTCTCGAGCCGGCTGAGTGCGTCACGCGGGCTGTTCGAGTGCACGGTTGTCATCGAGCCCTCATGGCCGGTGTTCATGGCCTGGAGCATGTCGAGGGCCTCGGCGCCGCGGACCTCGCCGACGATGATGCGGTCGGGCCGCATGCGCAGGGAGTTCTTGACGAGGTCGCGGATGCGCACCTCGCCCGAACCCTCGGCGTTGGGCGGGCGGGACTCGAGGTTGATCACGTGGGGCTGCTGGAGCTGCAGCTCGGCCGAGTCCTCGATGGTGATGATGCGCTCGCCCTCGGGAACGAACGACGACAGCACGTTGAGGTTGGTCGTCTTGCCGGTGCCGGTGCCGCCCGAGACGAGGACGTTCAGCTTGCCCCGGACGCAGGCCTCCATCACGACCGCGGTGTCGAGGGTGAAGGTGCCGAAGTTGATGAGGTCCTTGACCGTGTAGGGGTCGGCCGAGAACTTCCGGATGGTCAGCACCGACCCGTGGATGGCGAGGGGCGGGATGATGGCGTTGACGCGGGACCCGTCGGGGAGCCGGGCGTCGACCATCGGCGACGACTCGTCGATGCGACGGCCGACGTGGGACACGATCTTGTCGATCACCCGACGGACGTGCTGGGCGTCGACGAAGCCGGAGGCAACCTCCTCGACCTTGCCCAAACGCTCGACGAACACGATGTCCGGGCCGTTGACCATGACCTCGGTGACGGTGTCGTCGTTGAGGAGAGACTCGATCGGCCCGTAGCCGATCACGTCGTTGCGGATGTCGGTGGCGAACTGCTCGTAGAGCTCACCTTCGGTGGCGACGCCGGCAACGGAGAACGC
>JBEEFQ010000197.1:0-2515 GCA_041166245.1 Actinomycetota bacterium
GGCGATTCCGCTCTTCCCACGCCATCGCGACAGGCGCCAGCGCCTCGCGCTCGCCCTGGTCCCGCTCGAACAGCGCCACCTGCGACGCGTAGTGGAAGGACCGCAGCATCCCGGCCACGTCCTTGAGGGGCGACGTCTTCTGCCTGCGCTCCTCGAGGGGACGGGCGGGCTCCCCCTCGAAGTCGAGAACGAACCAGCCCGTCTCGATGCGCATGACCTGGCCGAGGTGGTAGTCCCCGTGGACCCGCGTTGCCGCGCCCGGGTCCGACAAGCGGGCGAGGGCGGAGAATGCGGCCCTCACGCCCGCCCGCCACGGGCTCTTGGGCGCCACCCGGTCGAGGTGCTCGGACATGGACGCGGCCCACGCCGTGGCGTCGCCCACGCCCGCGCCGAACGCATCGGCCAGTGCGACGTGCATGCGCCCCGTCATCTCGCCCAGGCGCTCGGACTCCGACGCGAAGTCCCCGCCCGCCGCGGCGGGGTCGCCGCCCGAGCTGTAGAGATCCCGCAGCGACGCGAGAGCCAGGGCCCACCCCTCGGTGCCACCCGCGAGGAACGGCTGCAGCAGCGCGAGGTCGAAGTCGTCGCGCTGCCAGACGGCAAGCGGCGCGGCGATGTGGTTGAAGCCGACCCGGTCGAGGGCGGTCGTCACCTCGGTTTCGGGGTTCTGGCCGCGCGCCAGCCGGCGCAGCACCTTGAGGATGAGCCGGTCCTCGAACACCACTGACGTGTTGGACTGCTCGGCCGTCACCGGCCGCACCCACTCCGCCTGCTCCTCCCCGCCCGAGACCTCCTCTAGCAGCACAAGGCACAGCTCGCTGTCGATGAGCGCGTCGTATGCCAGGGCGTGACCGCCGGCGGTGCCGATGTGGCCGACGACCGCGTAGTCCGAGCCGTGGAGGAACTCGGGCACCTCCTCCTCGACGGGCCGCAGCCCCATCAGCAGCTGGTACAGCCGGCCGTCGGCGTCGACCACCAGGTCGACGAGCCCGGGAAACGGTGCGCGCACGACGATCTCGTCGACGATCTTCACCTTCGCGGGCTCGCCCTCCCCCGCGTACCACCGCTGGCGCGCCAGGTAGGCGGGCAGCACCGGCTGCAGGCTCTTGCGGTCGAGCATGGGCGTGGGCTTCGGCGTGGTCATCGGTCAGGGCTTCTCCGCCGCGAGGTCGACGAGCTGGAACCAGTAGAAGGCGTACGGGCCCAGCGTCACGAAGTAGGGCAGCTCACCGATGCGGGGGAACGGCACCCGCCCCATCAGCTCGATCGGCGTCTTGCCCTCCCAGCGCTGCATGGCCAGCTCCACCGGCTGGGCGAAGCGGCTCAGGTTGTTGACGCAGAGGACAATGTCGTCACCCTGCTCCCGCACATAGGCGAGCACGGAGGGGTTCTCGGCCGAGAGGAACTCGAGCGACCCGGTGCCGAACAGCGGGTGCTGCTTGCGCACCTCGAGCATGCGCTTCATCCAGTGCAGGCTCGAGCTCGTGTCCCGCAGCGCGCCTTCGACGTTGACCGCCTGGTAGCCGTACACCGGGTCCATCAGGGGCGGGAGGTAGAGGCGGGCGAAGTCGGCCCGACTGAAGCCGGCGTTGCGGTCGGGCGACCACTGCATCGGCGTGCGCACGCTGTCGCGGTCACCGAGATAGATGTTGTCTCCCATCATGATCTCGTCCCCGTAATACAGGACTGGGCTGCCCGGCATGCTGAAGAGGAGCGCGTGCAGCAGCTCGGCGACTCGGCGGTCGTTCTCGACGAGGGGTGCCAGGCGGCGGCGGATGCCGATGTTGACCTTCATGCGCGGGTCCTTGGCGTACTCCGCGTACATGTAGTCCCGCTCCTCGTCCGTCACCATCTCGAGCGTCAGCTCGTCGTGGTTGCGGAGGAAGATGCCCCACTGCGCACCCTCGGGGATGTCCGGCGTCTGGGCCATGATCTCGGTGATCGGAAAGCGCTGCTCCCGCCGGATGGCCATGAACATCCGCGGCATCAGGGGGAAGTGGAAGCACATGTGGCACTCGTCGCCGTTGCCGAAGTAGTCGACGACGTCGGCCGGCCACTGGTTGGCCTCCGCCAGCAGCACGCGGCCGGGGAAGACGGCATCGACCTCCTTGCGCACCTGACGCAGGTACTCGTGCGTCTCAGGGAGGTTCTCTCCGTTCGTCCCGTCCCGCTCGAACAGGTAGGGCACGGCGTCGAGCCGGAACCCGTCGAGGCCGAGGTCGAGCCAGAAGCGGACGGCGTCGAGCATCGCTTCGGCGACCTCGGGGTTCTCGTAGTTGAGGTCCGGCTGGTGGCTGAAGAAGCGGTGCCAGTAGTACTGCTCTCGCTGGGGGTCCCAGGTCCAGTTCGACTTCTCGGTGTCGACGAAGATGATGCGGGCCTCGGGCCACCTGTGGTCGTCGTCGTTCCAGACGTACCAGTCGGCCTTGGGGTTCGTGCGGTCCTGGCGCGACTCCTGGAACCACGGGTGCTGGTCGCTGGTGTGGTTCATCACCAGGTCCGCGATGAGGCGTAT
>JBEEFQ010000198.1:0-3333 GCA_041166245.1 Actinomycetota bacterium
GTAGGTGCGCGTCGGCGGGTTGAGGTCCGGCCCGTAGACGAGGTGCACGACGCCGGTCTGGAACGGGGTCGCCGACAGCAGCTTCAGGTTTTGCGGCGCCACGCCGTCATCGAACAGGCGCAGGCCCGAGCCGGCCGTGGCCGGGTGCACGAACAGGTGCAGCTCGTCGAGCAGGTCGGCGTCGAGCAGCTGGCGCACCACCGACACCGAGCCGCTGATGACGATGCGGCCGACGGACGGGTCGTTCTTCAGGCCGGTGACGGCCTCGACGAGGTCGCCCTCGAGCTGCTCGGAGTTGCGCCAGGTGAGCTCCAGGGGGCTGCGGGAGGCGACGATCTTGCGCATGTCGCCCAGGGTCTTGGCGAAGGGGGCGTCCTCGCCGCCCGCGGCCTCGCGGTCGGGCCAGGCGCCGGCGAAGCTGTCGTAGGTGACGCGGCCGAAGAGCATGACCTGGCCGTCATGGGTCTGGGTGACGGCGGCACCCATCTCGTCGTTGAAGTAGGGAAAGTGCCAGTTGCCGACGCCGGGGTCGACGACGCCGTCGAGGGCTGCGAACAGGCTGGCGGTGATGGTGGCCATCGGATGCTCCTTGGGGTGTGGGTGGCTTTTCGCCCCCTACACGAAGACAGCAGGCCGGAATCGACAGCCGGCGGCGATTTTCTTTCGGGTCCCCGCGGTCAGCCCTGGCCCATGGCCGCCATGCGCTTCTCCATCTCCTCGGGGGAGACGTCCTCGACATGGGTCATGACGGTCCAGCGGTGACCCCACGGGTCCTCGACGGTGGCGGATCGGTCGCCGTAGAACTGGTCCTCGGGGGCCCGCAGCTCGTTGGCGCCCTTGGCGAGGGCGGCCTTGTGGGTGGCGTCGACGTCCTCGGTGTAGAGGGTCATGTTGACCGGCGTGCCGCCGAGCTTCTTCGGGGTCGGGAAGTCCTCGGCCGCGGCCGAGTCGGCCAGCATCAGCACCGAGCCGGCGAGCTCGAGCTCGGCATGGCCGATGACGCCGTCGGGGCCGGGCATGCGCATCTTCTCCTTGAAGCCGAAGACCTCGGTGTAGAAGGCGATGGCGTCAGTGGCACCGTCGATCGACAGGTAGGCCATGAGGCGGGGGTAGCCCTCGGGGATGGGGTTCACTGCCATGGGGGACTCCTCTTGTCGTCTGAGGTGTCCGGTCTATCGCGCCCCGAGGACACCTGCTGACCGCATCTCAGTTGACCGCGTAGACCTGCCACTCGCCGGGGACGCCCTTGAGCTCATGCGCGCCGCGGTCGGTGAAGGCGAGGCCGGAGCCGACCATGGCGTCGCGCACGGTGCTGGTGACCAAGGTGGTGGCCGCATCGGCCTTCGACTGCACACGCGCTGCGATGTGCACGGTCATGCCCGCGATGTTGTGGCCCCGCACCTCGACCTCGCCGCAGTGGATGCCGACGCGCAGCTGCAGCCCCGCTTCGGCCATGGCCCGGTGCAGGCGGGCGGCGCACTGCACCGCCTGCGAAGGCGTGGGGAAGGTGCTGAGGAACCCGTCGCCCGCGGTGTCGATCTCGGTGCCGCCGTGGCGTTCGAGGTGGCGACGCATGGCGCGGTCGTGCACCTCGAGCAGGTCGCGCCAGTGGTCATCACCCAGGCGGGCCGCGGTATCGGTGGAGCCGACGACGTCGGTGAACATCACGGCGAGCAGCGCACGAGAGCCGGTGATGGCGCGCCGCGCCCCGGTGACGAAGTCCTCGATCTCGGCGACGACGGTGTCGCTGTCGGGAAGCCACGGCAGGGCGTCGATGCCCGCCACCTCGACGACGCGGGCGCCCGGGATGGTCGCCGCGAACTGCGGGTTCCCGCTCAGCCAGTGCGACGGGAAGTCGGGCCGATACAGCGCGAGCGTCGGGACGGTGACCTCGGGCACCAGGTCGCTGACGTTCTCGCTGCCCTGCGTCTCGAGCAGCAGCTGGGCCACCGCGGGACTGGCGCCCCGCTGGCCCGCATGGTTCCACCAGCGCCGGAAGCCCTCGTCGTCCGCGCGCGAGGGCGCCAACACGGCGAGGAAGTCGACCTCGCTCTCGGCGCCGGGGACAGCCGAGCCCCGCACCGCCTCCAGGGTGGCGCGGTCGAGCGCGCCGAGGCCGTAGTCCGAGACGGCCATGGCCGAGACGAGTCCTGCCACTCGCGCCGGGTGTCTGGCCGCGAGGATCACCGCCGGCATGCCCCCACCTCCATGCGCCACCAGGTAGGCGCGTTCCACCCCGGCCGCGTCGAGGACGCTCAGGCACTGGGCGGCCCAGTCCGCGGCGGTCGGCCGCTCCCCCGACGGCATGGGATCGGACAGCCCGATGCCGAGACGGTCGAAGGCGATGACGGTGCCGAAGGCGGCGAGGCGAAGGAGGAAGCGCTCGTAGGCGGGCTCGTCGTCCATCGACATGACGGGGATGAACTCGCTCGGCAGCCAGAGCAGTGCGGGCCCCTGTCCCCACGTGCGGTAGGCGAGGTGGGTGTCGTTGTGGGCCGCGTAGCGCAGGTCGCCGTCCATCGGCGGCGACGATAGGGCTCAGGCAGCGGCGGTGCGTCGGACGAGCAGGCCCAGCGCGAGCAGCACCACCGCGAGCCCGAGCCACTCGCGACCGCCCGTCGCGGCCAGGGTGCGGGCCGCGAGGACGCGGCTGTCGTCGGTCGACGCGACGCGCGCCACCTCGGCCGAGGCGCCCGGGCACGGCACCACATCCGCGGTGCTCAGCACCTGCACCGCGTCGGCGGTGAGCTCGAGGCGCGTGCGCGAGCACGTCTGTTGTGGGCCGGCCACCAAGATGTTGCCGGTGGGATTCGTCATCTCGATGACGTCGTAGATGCCGTCGGGCGCGTCACTGATGTCGACGAACTGACCGGGGGTGTCCCAGGTGTACACGTCGCCCCAGCCCGGGGTCATGCCCATCTCGACGGTGACCTCGGGGGGCGGGTTGGCGGGGAGGTTGCACCCGGGCTGGCCCACGTAGTTGCGGGGGCCGTTGGGCCCCGCGGTGCCGAAGCCGAAGTACTCGTCATCCGCGAGGCAGAACGACTCCTTGTTGGAGGTGCCGACCTGTTCGCCCGTCTGACCGTCGGGGGTGACCTTGTAGAGGGCGAAGGAGACGAGATCGCCGTAGTGGAAGTGGGCGTGGATGGCGTGGAAGAGGCAGGGCCCGGCGGGACGGGTGACGACCTTGCCGTCGGTGGTGGGGACGAGCTGGGTCGCGTTGCAGCCGTCGGGCACGAAGCCGCTCACCGGCGGGTTGGTCCCCTCGGCGACGAGCCAGGGGATCTGCACCTTGAAGTCGCCCGCACCCACGTTGCGCACGTTGGTGGTGAA
>JBEEFQ010000199.1:0-3198 GCA_041166245.1 Actinomycetota bacterium
GCGCAGTTGCCGGTGACCCGACGGGCGCGGATCTTGCCCCGGTCGCTCATGAACCGGCGCAGCAGGTTGACGTCCTTGTAGTCGACCCAGTCGGTGCGGTCCTTGCAGAAGATGCAGACCTTGGGCTTGCCCCGCCGGGCGTGTTCCTTGGGCGACCGGCGCTGACTGCCCCGGTCGCGATCGCTGCCGCGTGCCATCTAGAACGGCTCCTCGTCGTAGACGGGCTCGGAGTTGGGCACAGGACGGGAGGCAGCAGCTGCGCCGCCGCCCCCACCCCCTCCCCCGCCGCCGCCGTCGCCCGGGCCGCGCCGCTCGGTCTTGGTGACCTGGGCCGTGGCCCAGCGCAGGCTCGGCCCGATCTCGTCGGCCACGATCTCGACGACCGAGCGCTTCTCGTTGTCCTCGGTCTCCCACGACCGCTGGTCGAGGCGGCCGGTGACGATGACGCGCGAGCCCTTCTGGAGGGACTCGCTCGCGTTCTCACCCATCTCGCCCCAGGCCACGACGTTGAAGAAGGAGACCTGCTCCTCCCACTCGTTGGTCTGCTTGTTCTGCCAGCGCCGGTTCACGGCCAGGCCGAACTTGGTCATGGCCTGCCCGCTGCCGGTGAAGCGCAGCTCGGGGTCGCGAGTGATGTTGCCGACGACGGTGATGCTGTTTCCAGGTGCCATCTCTATGCTCCGTTCCCATTCGGGGTCGCCTCAGGGGTCGCCTCCGGAACGGCGGGTGCGGGCCGCTGACGGCCTGCCACCTTCTCCGGAAGACGGATCACCTTGTGGCGGATGACCTCATCTGCGAGGGACAGCATCCGGTCGACTTCGGCCAGTGCCGCGGGCTCGCCCGTCACGTCGAGGAGGACGTAGTAGCCCTCCCACTTGTGATGCAGCTCGTACGCGAACCGGCGCTTGCCCCAGCGGTCGATCTTGCCGGGGGTGCCACCGCGTGCCGAGACGAGCTCGGTGACCCGGTCGATCGACGCCCGGATGGCGTCCTCCTCCAGGCCGGCGTCGAGGATGACCATGACTTCGTAGGGCCGCATCAGCGGCTACCTCCCTCTGGACCCGGCGCGAGCGCTCGGGGCCCCGGTCGGTCCGGGGCAGGGTGCTCATTGAGCCTGGTCATCGTACTCGACGTCGGCGATCGCTCTCATCGCCTCAGATCATGCCAAGCAGGTGTGACAGGAATTTCCCGCGCGCCCGGCGAGTGCCGAAGGCACTGCGCAGCCCCGGCAGGAGCGGCGGCACCCAACCTGCGTGCCGACCCACCCTGATTGGGCCGCCGGTCACCCGTTGCGCCGAAGGCGCGGCGCCTTCGGCGCAGGGTGACAGTGAGGGAGAGCGTCAGCGAGCGAACCGTGTGATCAGCCCTGCGGATGATGAGCGGCCCGATGCCGTCGCCCTCTAGGGCGACGGCTCGGGCAAGCGATCAGCCGCAGGGCCCGCCGACCGTGATCGAACTTCCAGGGCCGATGCCCAGGTTGGGCAAACCACCTTGGGCGACCTCGATGGCGGTGCGGTAGGGGGCGGTGGCGGCGTAGCGCTCGCACTGAGTGCCCTGGATGCACGGGAGCATGTCGAGGGCGGAGACGAAGCCGCCTCCGGCGTCGAAGAAGGCGATCGACAGCGGGATGAGCGTGTTGGTCATGTGGAACTGGGCCTCGGACGGCTCGTCGAAGGTGAAGACCATGCCGTCGTAACCGGCCAGGTCGTTGCGGTTCATGAGCCCGAGGGCCTTGGTCTGGTCGGTGTCGGCGAGCAGGGCGCAGTGCTCGGTCGGAGAGCCCGACGGCGGGTCGACCCGGAAGCCGACCTCGGCGAAGCCCGGCACGCGCGACGCGTCCTGCAGCGCCGGGTCGGCCGGGCTGTCCGCCCCGTTGGACATGCACGCGCCCATGGCCAGCGCGAACAGCACCCACACGCCGATCCACAACCACCGCAGCCCCCGATCTGTCCCCAGATCGGCAACCACGGCGTCGAGGTTCATGCGGTCTTGCTAGCACCCTCCCCGATGCCGAGGACGGCGGCCACCTGGTCGGGCAGGTGGTAGGTCTCGGCGTCGGACGGGAAGCGCCGCGTGCGCACGTCGTCGGCGTAGCTGGACATCGCCGCGACCGCGTCGGCCTTGAGCGACCCGTAGCGGCGCACGAACTTCGGGAGCACGCGGTCCTCGATGCCGAGCAGGTCGTGGAAGACCAGCACCTGGCCGTCGCACCAGCGACCGGCACCGATGCCGATGGTCGGCACGGGCACCGCCTCGGTGACCATGCGGGCGACGGTGTCAGGCACGGCCTCGAGCACGATGGCGAAGCAACCGGCCTCGGCCAGCGCCACCGCGTCGTCCACCAGCGCGTGAGCCGTATCCGCGTCCTTGCCCTGCACCCGGTACCCGCCGAAGGCGTGCACCGACTGGGGCGTGAGGCCGAGGTGGCCCATGACCGGGATCTCCGCGTCGACGATGGCGTGCACCATCGGCAGTCGCTTGCGCCCGCCCTCGAGCTTCACCGACTGGGCGCCGGCGCGGATCAGGACGGCCGCGTTGCGCACCGTGTCCTCCACACTCACGTGGTAGCTCATCCACGGCAGGTCGCCCACGATGAGCGGGCGGGGCTTGGCCCGTGCGACCGCGCCCACGTGATGGGCCATGTCCTCGATGGTCACCTGAAGGGTGTCCTCGTACCCGAGGACCACCATGGCGAGCGAGTCGCCCACGAGGATCAGGTCGACCCCCGCCTCATCCGCTATCCGCGCCCCGGGGGCGTCGTATGCGGTGACCATCACCAACGGGTCCTTGCCCTTGCGCGAGCGCACCTCGGGCACGGTGATCTGCGTCGCCATCGCTGGCCTCCTTCCCCGTCCAGCGCCACTCGGCTGCCGGCGGTTGTGACCAGTGTAGGTTCCCCCGCCGTGGACCGCATATGCGAGAACTGCGCCCGGGGCGACGACGACCTCGTGCTCGTCCACCGCAAATACGTCGTGCCCGAATCCTGGGACACGCCCGCCTCCTCGACCACCCTCGACGAGGCCGAGCTGTGGTGCTTCTCGTGCCGCTCGCAGTACCCGCACGAGCCGGCCACCGACGACGAGGGCTAGCCCCCGCTGTTGTCCCCTGGCACCGTCGGCCGCGGGCGCCGCGTGGTCGGGGGCGCCTGGGTCGTCGTCGGGGACGCTGGCGCAGCCGTCGTCGTCGGGGCGGGAACCG
>JBEEFQ010000200.1:0-9962 GCA_041166245.1 Actinomycetota bacterium
CAGCGGCCACGTCGGCGCCGCCGGTCGTCTCCACGACGGGCAGGCCGGCCGACCACAGGGCGAAGACAGTGGTGCCGATCACAATGAGCGCGCCGACGCCGAGGGGCGTGGTGTTGGCGCGCGCCGCGGTGCGCACGGGACCGGCCACGTCGTCTGGCAGGGAGGCGATGACGGCCCGGGCGACGACGGCGGCGAGGACGAGGGCCAGCACCAGGCCGACGGCCACGATCCACACCCAGCCGCGCGAGCGGGTCTCGACCGAGGCCTGGGCGAGGACGAGGGCGAGGGTCACGGGGTGCTCCCTGGGCAGAGGATGGCGACGGCTTCGGGGCCGAGGGCGTTGGCGACGGCCTCGGCCGGGCACGGCTCGGGCTCCGGTTGGGGTGCGGGGCCGGGTGCCGGGGCCGCGTCGGCCGGCGGCGTGGTGGTGGTCGTGGGCGTGGGCACGGGGGTGACGGTGGCGAAGGAGTCGGGCGACAGGGCCAGCTCACCGCCGAGCGAGGGCGGGATCAGCTCGCGGTTGTCGGCGACGGGCGCGGCGACGTCAGGTGCAGTCGACTCGCTGGCCGCGATGGACTCGGCGGTGTCGGCTGGCGCCGCGCCGAGGAAGGCGGCGCCGCTCGGATACGCGAGGGAGTACAGCGCGTAGACGAGGGTCCACGCCGCGACGGCGGCGGTGACGGCCGCGATGCGGGGGCGCTGCTTGATGGCGCCGACCGCGCTGGCCCGCACCTCGGGCGGAAATGCCCGGGCTATCTGCAGGCCGGCATGGGCGATGAGGACCCCGCCGAGGGTCAGGCCGAGCAGCACCCACCAGATGAAGCCCCGAGGGCCGGCGCTATCGAGCAGGAGATGCTCCGTCGAGGAACTCGAGCACGGCGCCGGTGACGGCGTCGGGCGCGTCGGTGAAGATCACGTGGCCCGCGCCCTCGACGATGACGGTGCGGGCGTCGGGCAGCGCGTCGGCGAGGATCGCCGCATTGGCCACCGGCACCATCTTGTCGAGGTCGCCGTGGATGACGAGGGCCGGCACCGTCACCTCGGGAAGGCGGGGCACGGTGCCGGGGTAGCCGAGGCCGGCCATGAGCTGGCCCATGTAGCCCGCCTCGTGCGTCGGGATCTCGAGGCGCAGCTGCACGTCCTGCTCGATCCAGTCGCGGTCGGTGGTGTCCGCGTAGCCGACAGGGATGGAGGCGCGGATGGCTTCCTCGCGCGGCAGGGTGTTGCGGTTGCGCAGCATGTCCATGACGGCCTCGTCGGGCCACTGCGCCTCGGTGCCCGCCGGGTGCGTGCTGCACAGGGTGAGGCTGCGCGCCCGGTCGCCGTGGGTGATGGCCACCTCCTGGGCGACGATGCCGCCGAGGGAGATGCCGAACACGTGCGCGGTCTCTTCGCCCGCGGCCTCGAGCACGGCCATGGCGTCGGCCGCCATGGTGGCGATGTCCCACTGCTCTTCTGGCACGTCGGAGCGGCCGATGCCCCGGGCGTCGTAGCGGATGACGCGGTAGCGGGCCTCGAGGGCGGGGAGGATCCGGTACCAGAGGGCGCAGCTGAAGCCGAGGCCCTGGATGAGCAGCAGGGGCTCGCCCTCGCCGCCGTCCTCCCAGTAGAGCTTGGCGCCGTCGGTCGCTGCGTAGGCCATGGGTTCTCCCCCGCTGGATTCCGGAAAGGTGATAGTGATATCACTGTCACCTTGAACGTGTCCACCCCCGCCCAGACGGCCCAGCTGGCCCGCACCGGCGAGCGCGCGCCCGCCACCGACCGGGGCGCGCGCACCCGCCAGCGCCTGGTCGACGCGGCCCGGGTGATCTTCGAGCGCCGGGGCTACCACGGCGCAGCGGTGGCCGACATCGCCAAGCTGGCCGGCGTCGCCCACGGCACCTTCTACAAGTACTTCGAGTCCAAGGACGACGTCTTCCGCGCCCTCACCAACCAGGTGGTCGGCGCCATGTTCGAGCGCACCCGCCGCCAGCGCCCCGCGCCCGACGCCGTGCACCGCATCGTGTCGGCCAACTGGCGCTACATGCAGGCCTTCCGGGAGGACGCCGACTTCCTCGCCATCGTGTGGCAGGTCGTCATGTTCGAGCCCGAGTACCGCGAGTTCTGGCTGCAGGTGCGCCAGCGCTGGGCCGACACCATCGAGGCTTGGGTCACGCGCGAGGTCGAGGCCGGCACCGCGGACGTGCGTCTCGATCCCGCCGTCGCATCGCGCGCCCTCGGCCTCATGATGGAGAGCTTCCTGCAGACGTGGTTCGTGCTCGGCGCCCAGTACGACGAGGAGATCGCGCTGGCCACGCTGAGCCAGCTGTGGATCAACGCCCTGCAGCTCGACGTGGGCGACATCGACGTGGCCGAAGTCGCGGCGCGCGTCGTCCAGTCGGGGGGCGGCTGATCAGGCTCGCTGTCGCGCGTCCTCGAAGGCGCGGATGATGTTGCCGGCCGCGGCCCGCAGGCAGTCCTGGGCGACCTGGGGCTCGAGCAGGTGGGCCAGCTGCAGGGCGACGACGCCGTGGGAGACCGCCCACAGCTGCTGGGCCATGGCGTAGGCGTCGCCGGGGGCGAAGCGGCCGGCGTCGATGCAGCGCTGCACCGCGTCGACGAGCTGCTCGAAGGTGTCGAAGCCCACGTCGGTGTCGTCGTCGCCGACCGGTCCCTCCATGAACATGGCCCGGTAGAGGTTGGGGTTGGTGACGGCGTTGACGTAGTACGCCGCGCCCAGGTTGTCGATGTCGGCCCCGGGATCGTCGGTGCGGGGCACGGCGGAGAGATGCTCCCGCAGGCGGTTGAAGCCCTCGCGGCGCACCTCCCGCCGCAGCTCGTCCATCCCGCCGAAGTGGGTGTAGACGGCCATGGTCGAGGTCCCCACCGCGTGGGCCAGCTTGCGCAGGCTGAGGCTGGCCGGGCCCTCGGCCGCGATGAGGTCGGCGGCCGTCTCGACGAGGGCCATGCGCACCTTGGGGTCGGCGGGCTTGGGGCTCATGTGGTCACTGACACGTTGACAGTGTGCCATAGCACTGCTATGGATAACACATAGCAGTGTTATGGCTCTGACCAAGGAGACCACGATGGCGACCACCGCACCCCCGGCACCCAACTCCTACCTGGCCGGCAACTTCGCGCCGGTGCGCGAGGAGGTCACCGCCACCGACCTGGACGTGACCGGCGCCCTGCCCGAGTACCTCGACGGCCGCTACCTGCGCAACGGGCCCAACCCCGTCACCGACCCCGACCCCGCGACGTACCACTGGTTCATGGGCACCGGGATGGTGCACGGTCTGCGCCTGCGCGACGGGCGGGCCGAGTGGTACCGCAACCGCTACGTCCGCTCGGCCGACGTGGCCAAGGCCCTGGGCGAGGAGCCCCGACCGGGCCCGATCCACGCCGGCTTCGACTTCTCGCCCAACACCAACGTCATCGGCCACGCCGGGCGCACCTTCGCCATCGTGGAGGCGGGCGGCCGCCCCTACGAGCTGACCGACGAGCTCGACACGGTCGGGCCGTGTGACTTCGACGGCACCCTGCCCGGCGGCTACACCGCCCACCCGCTGGCCGACCCCGACACCGGCGAGCTGCACGCCGTGTCCTACTTCTTCGGGTGGGCCAACAAGGTGCAGTACTCGGTGATCGGCACCGACGGCCGGGTGAAGCGCACGGTCGACGTCGAGGTGTCAGGCAGCCCGATGATGCACGCCTTCTCCCTCACCGACGACCACGTGATCATCTACGACCTGCCGGTGACCTTCGAGGCGCCTGCCAACGTCCCCAAGCCGTTGCGGGGCGCGGTCACCAGGATGACGTCGCGCTTCCGTATGCCCGAGCGCCTCGCCGCGCTGGCCCTGCGCAGCGGCGGCACCGGCTTCCCCTACGGGTGGAACCCCGACTACCCGGCTCGCGTCGGGGTGATGCGTCGCGACAGCGACGGCTCCGCCGTGCGCTGGCTCGACGTCGAACCGTGCTACGTGTACCACCCGCTCAACGCGTATGACGACGGCGCCGAGCGCATCGTGCTCGACGTGGCGCGCCACCCCAAGATGTTCGACACTGACCGGCTCGGCCCCAACGAGGGGCCGCCCACCCTCGACCGCTGGACCGTCGACCTGTCGGCCGGCAAGGTCATCGAGGAGCGCCTCGACGATCGGGGCCAGGAGTTCCCCCGCATCGACGAGCGCCTCAACGGCCGCCGCCACCGCTACGGCTACGCGGCCGCGGTGGGCAGCGAGGCGACGGGCATCGACGCCACCTCCACGTTGCTCAAGCACGACCTGGCCGCGGGTCGCACCGAGAGCCGCTCCTTCGGTCCGGGATCGCTCGTGGGCGAGTTCGTGTTCGTGCCCTCGGGACCGAACGCGGCCGAGGACGATGGCGTGCTCATGGGGCTCGTCCACCGCGACGATCGCGGACGCACCGATCTCGAGGTGCTCGACGCGTCGACGCTCGACACAGTGGCCACCGTCCACCTGCCGGCGCGGGTGCCCTACGGCTTCCACGGCAACTGGGTGCCCAGCTGACGCGTTGTTAGCGGCGGGTGAGGGGTTCGACGCCGTTCCAGGCGAACGCGACCAGGTGGTCGACCAGGGCTTCCCGGGGCGTGTCGGGATGCTGACGCCACCAGCGCTCGACCTGCTCGGCCGCGCCGGACAGGGCGTTGGCCGACAGCGTGATGGTGAGGTCGTCCGCGTTGGGCGCCGCGGCGCGGAACAGCAACGCGATGCGCTCGACCGTCTCGGCCCGCAGGCGGGCCTGCTCCTCGGCGACCGCGCCCGACGCGGCCAGCCGGTCGAAGAGCAGCGCCCAGCGCCGGCGGTCCGCCTCCATGAACGCGAACACGGCGTCGACGCCGGCGCGGAGCTGGGCGAGGGCGTCGTCGCTGTCGACGACCGCGGCGAGCAGCGTCTCGTCGAGCTCGGCCCGGGCCCGGCGGATGAGCAGCAGGAACATCTGCTCCTTGGACTCGTAGTGCTCGTAGACGACGGGCCGGGTGACGCCCGCGCCCGCAGCGATGGCCTCGATGGAGGCGCCGTCGAGGCCCCGCTCGACGAAGACGCCCTCGGCCACGTCGAGCAACTGCGCGGCCCGCTGCTCGGGGGTGAGCCGGCGGCGACGGGGGGTGGTGGCGGTGGGCATCTTGGTGCTTACTTTACAACAGCGTAGATAGAACTATACAGTCCCGTAAGTAATGAACAGGGCTTTCGTGCGGATCCTGGGGATGCTGATCACGCTGGTGCTGCTGGCCGGCGGCGTGGCCGTGGCGCGAGCCGAGACGCCGGCGCCCGAGCCTGCGCCGCCGCTCACCGTCGAGCCCAAGGACGATCCCTTCTACGCCGCGCCCGAGGATCTGGCCTCGGCCGCGCCGGGCGCGGTCCTCAGAGTGCGGGCCCTGTCGCTCACCGCCTACGGCTTCCCCATCCCCGTTGGTGGCTGGCAGCTGCTCGTGCGCTCCACCGACAGCGCGGGCGCGCCGGTGGCGGTGGTGACGTCGATCATCCTCCCGTCGGTCGCGTACGCGGGCGGCGGGGCACGGCCGCTGCTCAGCTACCAGATGGCCATCGACGCGCTGGGCGACCACTGCCAGCCGAGCTACACGTTGCGCACCGGCACCCAGAAGGAGGCGCCCACGCTGCTGCCCGGCCTGCAGGCGGGATGGGCCGTCGTCACCACCGACTTCGAGGGGCCGCGCCACGCCTACGGCGCGGGACCGATGGCGGGCCATGCCGTCCTCGACGGCATCCGCGCCGCCACCCACTTCGCGCCGGCCGGACTCAGCGGTGACGACACGCCCGTCGGCCTCATGGGCTACTCGGGCGGCGGCCAGGCCACCACGTGGGCGGCCGAGCTGCAGCCGGCCTACGCGCCCGAGCTCAACGTCGTCGGCATCGCGGGCGGCGGTGTTCCCGTCGACCTCAACCAGGTCGCCCGCCACCTCGACGGCAGGCTCGAAGCCGGCATCGGCATCGCCGCGGGCGTCGGGATCAACCGCGAGTTCCCCGCCATGGGGCTCGACGCGCTCTTCAACGAGCGTGGTCGCCAGGTCGCGGCCGAGGTCAGCGACGGCTGCATCGACGACTACGCCGTCCAGTACCCGAACGTGCGCTTCGCGGATCTCACCGACGCGGCCGACCCGCTGTCGCTGCCCCAGGTCGTCTCCACGCTCGAGGCCAACAGCCTGGCCAAGGCCGCGCCGACCGCGCCGTTCTACCTGTACCACTCGGTGGTCGATCAGCTCGTGCCCGTCGCCGGCGCCGACAAGCTGGCGCAGTACTACTGCGCCGAGGGCGACGCGCCGGTGTTCTACGACCGCAACGCGGCCGGCGAGCACATCGGCTACGCCTTCACCGGCGGCGTGACCGCGTTCGCGTTCCTGGCCGAGCGCTTCGCCGGCCTGCCCGCGCCCGACAACTGCGCGGCGGTGCCCGTCATCGCCGGCGGGGTTGCGCCTGCGCCCGCCGCGCCGGCAGCCAGCGCGTCGGCGGCGGCCGACCATCCGGGCCGGGCCTACGGCACCGAGCCCCCGCCCGGGGCCAACAACTGGGGCTGCGTCCCGAGCGCGGCCCATCCGAACCCGGTCGTGCTCGTGCACGGCATGGGCGCCCGGGCCAGCTGGAACTGGGGGACGTTCTCGCCGAAGCTGGCGGCCGAGGGCTACTGCGTCTTCGCCCTCACCTACGGCCGGCGCACCGACGTCCCCCCGCCGTTCGACACCAACGGCGGCATGCTGCCCATGGAGCAGAGCGCGGAGCAGCTGGCCCAGTTCGTCGACGCCGTGCGCGAAGCGACCGGCGCGGCCAAGGTCGACATCGTGGGCCACTCCGAGGGCAGCCTCATGCCCAACTACTACGTGAAGTTCGGCGGCGGCGCCGCCTTCGTCGACCGCTACATCGGCATGACGCCATTGTGGGACGGCACCAACCTGCTCGAGGCGGGCACCTTCACCGAGCTGGGCCGCCCCTACGGCGCCACCGACGCCTTCAACGAGGCGTTCTTCGGTTGGAACTGCGAGGCGTGCCCGCAGGTCATCAAGGGCTCGGACTTCCTGCGGCGCATGCGCGAGGGTCCCACCGGCCCGCGCGTGCCGGGCGTGACCTACACCATGATCATGACGGCGCACGACGAGCTGGTCGTCCCGTACACGAGCGGGGTCATGGACGGCGCGACCAACATCGTCATCCAGGACCAGTGCGTGAACGACACCTCCGAGCACGTTGCCCTCGCCGTCGACCCGGTCGTGCTGCGCAACATCCTCAACGCCCTCGACCCGGCGCACGCCCAGCCCATCAACTGCGGCATCGGTCTCACCTTCTTCCAGTAAGACTGGCGCGATGTCGGCTGGCGCGATGGCGATCACCGATGCATTCCTGGAGCGGTTCAACGCCGGTGACGCGCGCGGCCATGTCGAGACGCTGGCCTTTCCGCACGTGCGCCTGGCCAGCGGAACCGTGCGCATCTGGCACGACGTCGAGGAAGCCACGTCGGCCATGGGCGTGGCCATCCCTCTGCTGCAGGAGCGCACCGGTTGGCACCACAGCGAGTGGGACCACCGCCGGGTCATCCACGCAACCGATGACAAGGTGCACCTCGACGTGCAGTTCACCCGCTACCGCGGCGACGGCTCGGTCATCGGCGTCTATCTCGCGGTCTACGTCGTCGTGCTGGAGGACGCGGGCTGGCGCATCCAGTGCCGGTCCAGCTTCGCCCCATGAGCTCCGGGCTGTCGTTCTGGCACGACTCGCTGGCGCCGGGCGACGAGCTCGTGCCCCGTCCGGCGCTGGGGGGCGACTGCGACGCCGATGTTGCGATCGTGGGCGCGGGGTTCACCGGCCTGTGGACGGCGTACTCCCTGTTGCGCCGCGACCCCACGCTGCGGGTCGTGGTGCTCGAGCGGGAGACCGCCGGGTTCGGCGCGTCGGGACGAAACGGCGGCTGGTGCGTGGGCAACCAGGCCGCGCCGCTTCCGGTGCTCGAGCGCGAGCACGGGGCCGGCGCGGCGGCGCGGATGATGCGGGAGATGTTCCACAGTGTCGACGACGTCGGCACCGTCGTCGTCCGGGAGGGGATCGACTGCGGCTACGCCAAGGGCGGGGCGCTCATCCTGGCGTCGAACCGGGCCCAGCTGCGCCGGCTGGAGCACGAGCACGCGGTCCACGAACAACACGGGCTGGGCGACGACTCGGCCATCCTGAGCGGTCGCGAGACCGCGGCGATCGTCGACGCGACCGGCGTGATCGGCGGCCTCTTCACCCCTCACGCTGCAGCGGTGCACCCGGCTCGGCTGGCGCGGGGACTGGCCGTCGCCGTCGAGCGCCTCGGCGGTGTCGTCCACGAGCAGACGACGGTGTCGGCCATCGCGCCCGGCCAGGTGCGGACCGACCACGGCACCGTTCGGGCCGACGTCATCGTGCGCGCCACCGAGGCGTACACGCCGAGCATCGAGGGGCATGAGCGAGACCTGCTGCCGCTCGGCAACTACATGGTCGTCACCGAGCCCCTCGACGATGACACCTGGGCGCGGATCGGCCTGGCCAAGCGCGAGCTCTTCGAGGACGCCGCGACCATGCTCGGCTACGGCCAGCGCACCGCCGACGGGCGCATCGCCTGGGGCGGCCGCTCCGGCCCGTCGTGGTGGGGCTCACGCGTCCCGGCTTCGCCCATGCGCGACGAGCGCGTGGCCCGGCGCCTGCGGCGAGTGCTCGTCGAGATGTTCCCCGTGCTGGCGGGCGTCAGGTTCACCCACCACTGGGGCGGGGTGCTCGGCGTGCCCCGCGACTTCCGGCCCAGCGTCGGCCTCGACCGCACGACCGGGCTGGCGTGGGCGGGCGGCTACGTCGGTGCCGGAGTGGCGGCCGCCAACGCCGCGGGGCGCACGCTCGCCGATCTCATCGGCGACGTCGACGGCGACCTCGTGCGACTGCCGTGGGTCGGCCACCGCTGGCAGCCGTGGGAGCCCGAGCCACTCCGGTGGCTGGGCGTGCACGCGGTGGCCGCGATGGCCCACGCCCGCGACAAGCTCGAGGCGGTCGCGGCCCGGCGCGGTTAGTCCGCAGGCTTGTGGCGGGCGATCTCGGCCCGGCCGACGACCATGTGGTGCACCTCGTCGGGGCCGTCGGCCAGGCGCAGGGTGCGCTGGCCCATGTACATGTCGGCGAGCGGGGTCCACTGCGAGATGCCGGTGGCGCCGTGGATCTGGATGGCCTGGTCGATGATCTCGCACACGCGCTCGGGCACCATGGCCTTGACCGCGGAGACCCACACCCGGGCTTCGGCGTTGCCCATGAGGTCCATGGCCTTGGCCGCCTTGAGCACCATGAGGCGCATGGCCTCGATGTCGATGCGCGCACGCGCGACGAGCTCGGTGTTCTTGCCCAGAGCAATGATGGGCTTGCCGAACGCCTCTCTCGACAGGCCGCGCTGCACCATGAGCTCGAGCGCCTTCTCGGCCGCGCCGATGGAGCGCATGCAGTGGTGGATGCGACCCGGGCCGAGTCGGAGCTGGGAGATCTCGAAGCCCCGGCCCTCGCCCAGCAGGATGTTGGCCTTGGGGACGCGCACGTCGGTGAAGCGCAGGTGCATGTGACCGTGGGGCGCGTCGTCCTGGCCGAAGACGTGCATGGGGCCGAGGATGTCGACGCCGGGGGTGTCCATGGGCACGAGGATCTGTGACTGCTGCAGGTGCTGGGCCGCATCAGGGTTGGTGCGGACCATCACGATCATGATCTTGCAGCGGGGGTCGCCGGCGCCGGAGATGTAGTACTTCTCGCCATTGATGAGCCACTCGTCGCCGTCGAGCTCGGCCTTGCACGCGATGTTCCTCGCGTCGGAGCTCGCGAGGTCGGGCTCGGTCATGGCGTATGCGGAGCGGATCTCGCCGTTGAGCAGGGGCTCGAGCCACTGCTTCTTCTGCTCGGGGGTGCCGACCCGCTCGAGCACCTCCATGTTCCCGGTGTCGGGCGCGCTGCAGTTGAGGCACT
>JBEEFQ010000201.1:0-14445 GCA_041166245.1 Actinomycetota bacterium
GACACCGACGAGCCCGCAGTGGCTGCCGGCGGCGCCGCCTTCATGGTGTCGGACAGCATCCTGGCCCTGCGCACATTCGGCGGGGCGACGGTGCCCGGCGCCGACGCGCTGGTGATGCTCACCTACACCGCGGCGCAGGCGCTCATCGCCACCGGTATGACCGCGGTCAAGAGCTGAGCGCCACGGTGACGGTGCGGCCGTAGCCGCGACTGGTGCCGAGACCAGCGGGCTCGTCGAGGGGCTGCGACGGACCGAGATCGACCACGAACGGCGAGACGCCACACGCAGGCGGTGCGGTGACATTGACCCGCCCCGTCCCCCGCAGCGTGATCGACGAGCACGACACGTTGGTGAGGTTGAGGAACTCGACGGGCTGTCGGTCGACGTCGAAGCGCCAACCCCAGATCGTGAAGTCGGTGCGGACGGTGCGGTAGTCGAAGCGCTCGGGGTCCGGCCGGCCACTGCTGGCGCCGTCCCAATGACGAAGGTTGGCGTACTGGCCCTCGAGCTGCTCACGGAAGTACGGCACGCCGTACACGCCGGAGTGGTCGCCGGGCCCCACACGGAAGGTGCGCTCCACGCCGTACCGGTCGAAGAGGCGTTCCATGTAGAGATCGGTGGGGAAGAGGAGCGCCTCGTAGACGAGGGCCATGTACCCGCCGTCCGCGTAGCGGGTGGCGTCCTCCACCGGCCGACGGGGAATGGCGTCGTTGACGAAATGCTGCAGATGGACGGACTGGGTGCCGTCGGCGGCGCGGGCCCGGGCGTTGGAGATGAGGTCTGACGGGTTCGACGCCCGCCACCACGCCTGGTCGGCTACCGGGTCGCCGAAGCCAGTGGTCACCTCGGCCACGATGTTCGTCTGGAAGGCGACGTCGGGTGCGGCCGACATGACCAGGCCGGGCAGGCGGAGGAACGGCAGCGCGGCCGGCGGCGCAACCCCAGTGACCAGAACTGAGTCGTCAGCGAGGTCGCCCGGCGCGACCAGCGGAAGCGCCCCGCCCGACCGCATGCCCATGCTCGACCAGATGTCGGGCCGGGTGAGGCCGTTGATGTACGAGCCGAACCCGCCCTGGGAGTAGCCGAGGATGGCGCGCCACTGGCGGGTGGCGTCGGTGGGGAAGTGCGCGTCGACATAGGGCACGAGCTCGTCGGTGAGGAACGACGACGGCTGGGGCGGCGGGGTCGCGTACCGAGGCGTGTCGCCATCGCTCGCGTAGCGCGGGTTCCAGTCGAACCATCCGGTATCGAGGTCGGGCGCTGGCCCTCGCCCGCCGGACAGGGTGCGGCCGTGGGGCGACACGATGATGAGGTCCAGTGCGGGCTTGGCCACCCAGGTCGACTCGCCCAATGTCCAGGGCTCGGCGGACGCCCGGGGGTCGGCGGGCGGGCCGGCGGTGAGGGCGTGGACCCAGGCGTTGCCGGCCGAGCCCTTCGCGCCCGTGCCCTCCCGGTAGGAGCCGCCGGTGCCGTGCAGGTAGTACAGCACCGGGCACCTCCGCCCCAGGGCCGGATCGCAGGCGGGCGGGACGTAGTAGGAGATCGGGACCTCGCCGCCCATGTGTCCGCTCGGCAGCCGGATGCAGTCCACGGTTCCCACCGTGACGGCCAGCGCGCCGCTGGGTGCCACGCCGACGCACTCGTCGCCCGGCCCGACGGCCCGCACCGGGTCGACGACCCATGGGCCTGCCACGGCCGCCACCACTGCGATCGCCACCAGCACTGCACGACCTCGACGCACCCCAGCACCCCTTTGCCGCAGACGGGGCAGATGTTAGCGAGCGTTCACCCAGGCCGTCGCCAGGAGCTCCAGGCTGCGCAGGCGCGCGTCGAGGCCGTGGGCGACGGTGCTGACCATGAGCTCGTCGGCTTCGGTGGCCGCGACCAGCGCGTCGAGCGCGTCGACGGCCGCTGCCGGTGTCCCGACCACTCGGCTGGAGCGCATGGCCAGGGCGGCGGGCAACGCCGGGTGGGCGGCGGCCACCTCCGGCGATCGCATGGGCTCGAAGGAGCCGTGGCGGATGCCGTGGACCATGAGCCGGCCCGGGCCCGACTCCCAGTCCGCCTCCTCGATCGTCGCCGCGATGAGGACGTTGGCCGTGACCATCACGTGGGGCCGGTCGAGCACCGGCGACGGCTCGAACGCCTGCCGGTACAGGTCGACAGCCTCGAGGGTGCCGCCCGTGTCGAAGTGGTGGGCGAACGCGAACGGCAGGCCCAGCACGCCCGCCAGTTGCGCGCTGTAGCCGCTCGAGCCCAAGAGGAGGATCTGCGGGCTGGACGCGGCGGCTGGCGTCGCGTTGAAGCGCTTCCACAGCGCACCCGGACCACGGAACTCATCACGGCGGTCGCCAAGCAGCCCCATGAGGTCGAGCAGGTCGCGGGGGAAGTCCTCGGCGCCGAGGGCGTCGACCGATCGCCGAAGCGCGGCGGCGGTGACGGGATCGGTGCCCGGGGCCCGGCCGATGCCGACGTCGATGCGGCCGGGGTGCAGCGCCTCCAGTGCCGCGATGTGCTCGGCGACGACGAGGGGCGGGTGATTGGGCAGCATGATGCCGCCCGAACCCACCCGGATGGTCGACGTGCTGGCCGCCAGGTGGGCCATGAGCACGGGCGGGGTGGTGCTGGCCACCGAGGGCATGTTGTGGTGCTCGGCCACCCAGAAGCGCCGGTACCCGAGGGCCTCGGCCCGCTGGGCCAGCGCCGTGGTGCGAGCGAGCGCCTCCGCAGTGGTACCCCCCTCGTTGACGATGGCGAGGTCGAGGATGGACAGGGGCGGGCGGGTCACCTGAGGTGCAACCACGAGACGGGCCGGGGGCTTCCCACCCCAAGGCCTCTTCGCTTTCGCGCGCTCATTGGGGCCAGGACCCCAGTGAGCGCGCGAAAGCGGAGATGGATGGCGGGGTCAGGCCTTCAGGAGGCGCTTGAGGACCTTGCCGTTGGGGTCGCGGGGGAGCTCGTCGACGAACTCGACGACGGTCGGGCACTTGAAGTCGGCCAGGCGCTCGCGGACGAAGGCCTGCAGGTCGCCGACGTCGATGGGCGAGCGCACCTCGACGACGGCCCTGAGTGCCTCGCCGTAGCGGTCATCGGGGACGCCGAACACCGCGCAGTCGACGACGGCGGGGTGGCGGTGCAGCACCTCCTCGATCTCACGCGGGTAGATGTTCACGCCGCCCCGGATGACCATGTCGGAGATGCGGTCGGTGATGAAGAGGTGTCCGTCGGCGTCGAGGTGGCCTATGTCGCCGACGGTGAAGGCGTTGTCCCGCCACGCGTCCTCCGTCTTCGACGGATCGTTGTGGTAATGGAACTTCGCTCCACCGGGCGGGGCGATGTAGATGAGGCCGTCCTCACCGGTCGGCACGGGCGAGCCGTCCTCCTTGGACAGGATGCGCACCTCCACGCCGGGCCACGGCGTGCCCACCGACCCTGGCTTCTCGCGCCACTCGGTGGAGGAGATGCGCGTCGCGCCGCCCTCACTCGCGCCGTACAGCTCGTAGACCTCGGCCGGCGCCAGGGCGGGGATGATGCGTTCCTTGACCGAGATCGGGCACGGCGCCCCGCCGTGCAGGATGAGGCGCATCGACGACATGTCGAACTTGGCCCGCTCGTCCTCCGGCACCTCCAGGATGCGGATGAAGTGAGCGGGTGTCATGAAGGTAGACGTGGCCCGGTGCTCGGTGACGAGGCGCAGCCACTCGACTGCGTCCCACGTCGGCAGGATCACGACCGTGCCGCCGCTGTAGAGCGCGGAGAAGGCGTATCCGCCCGGCCCCGCGTGGTAAGCGGGCCCGCTGAGCAGGTGCACCTCGTCGGAGGTGAAGCCCCACAGGTCGGCCAGCATGTCCTGCACGAACTGGAGGCGGGCCGTCGACGGCTCGCCGTGGACCACGCCCTTGGGCCGTCCTGTGGTGCCCGATGTGTAGAACATCAGCGCCGGCGTGGGGAAGCCGTCGGTGATCGGCGACTCGTCGTCGCTGTCGGGCAGGTCGCCGGCGGTGACGAGGACCTTGGCGGCCGAGTCGGAGATGATCCAGTCGACCTCCTCCTGCTTCAGGTGCCAGTTGACGGGGATGAGCGACGCCTGGCACTTGGCCGTGGCCAGGCCGGCGACGAAGAACTCGAAGCCACTGGGCAGCATGACGGCCACGCGGTCGCCCGGACCCACGCCGCGTTCCATGAAGGCGTGCGCCATCCGAGTGGCCCGCCGGTCGAGCTCGTCGTGGTCGATGGCCTCGTTCCCCAGAACGAGCGCGGGCTTGCTCAGCGGGCGCCGCCTGCCTTCTCGGCGATGCTCATGACGGTGATGGGCTTGTCCGGCTTGACCACCGGCCGCCCCGAGCTGCGCAGTGACACGTCGACGTCCTTGGCCTCGGCCCGCAGCGCGCCCACCGTGCACTGCTCGCGGGGGCGCACCGCGAACGGATCGAACTGGAAGTGCCGCATGGCGTTCTCGTGCGTCATCTTGTTGATGTGGTCGTCGGGAACGCCGGTGAGCGACTTGGCGAGGACCTCGGGCGAGTGGGGCCACGTCGAGTCGGAGTGCGGGTAGTCGCACTCCCAGGTGATGTTGTCGAGGTTGAGGTGGTGGCGCATCTCGATGCCGGCGGCGTCGTCGATGAAGCACGTGATGAGCCGCTCGTTGAACACCTGGCTCGGGAGCTGGTCGCCGAAGTCCTGGTAGGTCCACCCCTTGTGGTTCTGGTACACGTAATCGACGCGCTCGAGGAAGTACGGGATCCAGCCGATGCCGCCCTCGGAGAGCGCGAACTTGAGCGTGGGGAACTTCTTGATCACGCGTGACCACAGCAGGTCGGCCGCTGCCTGCACGATGTTCATGGGCTGCAGCGTGATCATGACGTCGATGGGCGCTTCGACCGACGTGATGACGAGGGCGGAAGACGAGCCGATGTGCAGGCAGATGATCGTGCCCTCGTCCTCGCACGCCTTCCAGAAGGGGTCCCAGTAGTCGGAGTGGAAGCTGGGGTGGCCGAGCTTCTCGGGGTTCTCGGAGAAGGTGACGGCGTGGCAGCCCTTCTTGGCGACCCGCCGCACCTCGTCGGCCATGAGGTTGGGGTCCCAGATGGGCGGCAGTGACAGCGGGATGAAGCGGCCCGGGTAGGTGCCGCACCACTCGTCGATGTGCCAGTCGTTGTAGGCCCGCAGCATGGCGAGGCCCACTTCCTTGTCTTCCGACCGGGAGAACAGCTGGCCGCAGAACTGCGGGAACGACGGGAAGCACATCGACCCGAGCACGCCGTTGGCGTTCATGTCGTCGACGCGGTCCGCGATCACGTAGCAACCCCGGCGCATCTCCGAGAACGACGTGGGCTCGATCCCGTACTCCTCAGGCGGCCGGCCCGACACCGCGTTGAGGCCGATGTTGGGGATCTCGTTGCCCTCGTAGACCCAGACCTCGGTGCCGTCGTCCTTGCGCTTGATCGTCGGCGCCTTGTCCATGAGGGACTTGGGCAGGTGCCCCTCGAACAGGTCCGGCGGCTCGACCACGTGGTCGTCCACGCTGACGAGGATCATGTCTTCCGTGCGCATCGCGGCCTCCCTGACCTGACTGGTCGTCAGATTAGCCCGCAGTGGTCGCGGGGAAAGCTTGCAGTCATGTCGATGCCGCAGCCGCCCGAGATCGCAACCCCGCCCGAGCCCACCGGGCCGATCCCCGAGGAGAACCTGCCCGGCCACCACCCCGAACACGACCAGGACAAGCCCGAGGGGCCCCCGCCGAAGCCCGCCGTCCGCAAGCGGAAGCCCAAGAAGAAGGGCGCTGGGCCAACACGGGTCCCCCGTCGGGAGCCCGATCCGGAGGATGGTGCCGAAGTGCCAGCCAAGGCCGTGGGTACTCGCCGTTTCGGGTTTGCGTTCGAGCGGCGCGTTGCACCGTTCGCCTTCGCCTTCGGGGTCACGCCGGTGACGGCGTGGGCCGAGGTCGACGGCCGCGAGCTGCGGGTGCGCTTCGGGCCGTGGTCGGCCCGCACGCCGCTCGAGAACGTCATGTCGGCGAGCATCACCGGCCCGTACTCGCTCCCCAAGGTCGCCGGCCCCGCCCACTTCAGCTTTGCCGACGGCGGCGCCACTTTCGCCACGACGACCAAGCGGGGCGTGTGTCTCCAGCTCCGCGAGCCCATCCCGGCACTGGTGCCGTTGGGGCTGCTGCGTCACTCGGGGCTGACGCTCACCGTCGACGACGTGGAGGGGTTCGTCGCCGCGGTCACCCGTCCCTAGGCCTGAACCACCACCGCGTCGCCCTCGTCGACACGGCCGGGCTCCCGCACCCACGCGTACCAGCGCACGAGGTGCGGGTTGCGGCCGTGGTCGATGCGCTGGAAGTCGCCGTCGGCGAACCAGCGGGTCTGCTTCGCACACGGCGTGGCCGGGAACGACACCTCGGCGAGGACGGTGCCGATGCGCAACAGCGTGCCGGGCCGGAGCGTCGCCCAGTCGAGGCCGTCGACGGTGATGTTCTCGCCGGCGGACCCGGCCTCGATGGGGTGACCGTCGGACGCCAGCCCGTCGATCACTTCGGTTGACCAAAGGCAAAGAGCCTGGAAAGGACGGCCGTGGTGCTTGCGGTTGGCCTGCGTGTCGACGGTGAGGCCTGCGTACAGAACGTCGGCGCCCCCGATCGACAGCTTGGGAACGCCACCGTCCGAGGCGTTCACGCGCCGCACCGTTCCGTGCTGCTCCGGTGCGCCCGCGTGCAAGGTCGCCAGCCCGCGCGCCACGTCCATGAAGTGGTGGGAGACGTCGTGGGCCGCGTGGATGAGGGCGGCTTCGGCCTGGATCACCGAGCCATCAGCCATCACGCCGACGTGGCGCCACGCGGCGCGTCCTGTGTCGGAGGCCAGGGCCGCCAGCGCGGTGCCCTCCCGTTCGATGTCGACGATGACGGCTGCGGGATCGAGATCAGCGGCGGCGTCCTCGGCTGACGCGTCGGCGCCCTCGGGGATCGCCGGCAGCACGACGCCATCGTTGGCGACGATGAGCTCGATGCCCGTCCGCAGCATGGCCACCACCAGGGCGCTGTGCACGCCGTACTCCATGGCCGACCAGACCTCTGGTGCGGGTCGGGAGTTCAGGGTTGGGCGGTCGATACCCGCCGTGGCCCTGGCCCACCACTCGCCGGTCGCGCCCAGCAGGCTGACGGCGTCGCGCACCTTCCATGCCCGAGCATCGAACCCGCACTCGTCACACGCTTCCGGTGTGATCCCGTCCATGCGTCTCAGCCTGGCAGGTCAGACCTCGTGCCAACGACCCGTTTCCCGCCAGTCCCCGCTGAAGGTCAGTGCCATGACGATGTCCACCAGCTCGCTCGGCGCACCGACCGCCTCCGGACCACCGCCGATCTCGATGAGGAAGCGGTCGGACGTGCGAGGTGCGCAGCCCGTGTTCGTGGTCACCTGCGCGGGGCTGCCGTCGGCGTCGACGCGGACGAAGACGGTCGGCGGATTGAAGAACACGATGGTGCCCGCGGGCGCGTGCGGGATCGTGGGCGGTGGCGCGTCGCAATTCGGGCCTTCCACGAAGGCAGCGCTCGTGCTCGCGCCGGCGGAGGCGACCACTGTTGCGGAGACAATCCCCACCGTCAGCACGACCAGGCCGACCACCCACTGGGCGCGGCGCGCGCCAATCCCCTCGATCGGCATCCCGCCCCCCTCGTGTCGCCGTCCCTAGTGACCGTACGCCTGCTCGCGCCTCAGCGCTGGGTCATCCTGGGCGGGGTATGGACTGTCGCCGAACGGCGCGACTAGTCAGTCAACGTCGTTCGAGCACGACGGCGGGTATGCGCCTGCTCGTCTTCCGCTCGTAGTCAGCGAAGCCGGGGCGCTCGCGCTTGATGGCCTCCCAGAGGCGCTCCCGCTCCTCGCCGTCAGCCTCGCGGGCCTTCACGGGCACGGTCTCGGTGCCGACCTCGGCCGCGGTCTCGGGGTTCGCCAGGAGGTTGTGGTACCAGTCCGGGTTGGTGGGGGCGCCGCCCTTGGAGGCGAAGACCACGTAGTCGTCCCCGTCCGGCAGATACACGAGCGGGTTCACGCGCTCGGTGCCCGTCTTGGCGCCCGCGTGGTGGAGGAGCAGCATGGGCGCGCCCACGAATGGGCCCCCCACCCGGCCCTCGTTGGCCCGGAACTCGTCGATGATCTTGGTGTTCCAGTCGGTCACATCTGTCATGCCAAGTGGAACGGATGCTTCCGTACGGAAATTCCTCACCTCGGCGTCTCGAACCTGTGCAGAGAACGACCGGTGATCGCGACGGATCTGTCCGGTTTCTACCGGCCGTTCTCTGCACAGGTTCGCGAGGAGTCGCGGCGGGCTTCGGGGCTCACGTGGTACCGATCCTCGACCTGGCCGAGCGCCGTTATTGCGCGGTTGCCAGCCAGGCGGCCACGGCGGCGGCGTAGCGGTCGGCGGCGGGGGGGTCGTGCTCGAGGAAGAGGTAGGGCTCGGTGACCTCGAGCTCGATGAGGAGGGGCTCGCCGTCGGCGCCGGGGACGGTGTCGACGCGGGCGTAGAGGACGGGCGGTGAGGCAGCGAGCACTCGGCCCGCGAAGTCCGCGAGCGCCGGATCCACCGCTGACGGTCCGACCTGCTGGTGGGAGCCGGCGTCGAGCGACTCGTTCGGCCCTCGACCGAGGCCCAGGATGCCGCCCTTGCGGATGGCGTGGCTGACCTGGCCGCCGAAGACGTAGGTGCCGGTCTCGCCCGTCGTGTCGACCGACGCCAGGTAGGGCTGCACCATTGCGATTGAACCCGCGTCGTGGATGGTCGTCAGGTGCCCCCTGATGTCGTCACCGCGCCGGTAGCGGGCCGAGAGGCGGGCGCCGGCGGACACTGAGGGCTTCACGACGAACTCGTCCCACTCGATGGCGGGGACGCCCTCGCCGCGCGCCACCCACGTGGTCGGGACGGTAGGGATGCCCGCCGCTTCGAAGTCCCGCAGGTAGGCCTTGTCCGTGTTCCACCGCAGCACGTCGACAGGATTGGCCAGGCGCGGCACCGACGCGGCCCACGCGAGGAAGCGGCCGCGGTCGAGGACGTAGTCCCACGTGCCGCGGATGAGCACGCCGTCATAGGAGGACCAGTCCGGCCCGGGGCCCCACGGCATGACCTCGGTGGTGATCCCGAGCCGGTCGAAGGCGGCGAGGAGGAGGGGACCGTCACCGTGCAGGTCCCCGTCGTGCTGGGCGACGGTGAGGGCTACGCGGGGACCCAATGGGGGAACACCACGTCCTCGATGGGGTCGGGGAACAGCACCTGCACGGTGCCGCCGATCCCGAGCGCCTCCGGGTCGTCGTTCAGGTTGCCGACCATGCGAAGGGACACGTCCTCGTCCAGCTGGACCACGATGACGTTGTAGGGCGCCTGTGCCGCGTAGGCCGGCAGCAGGGGCGGATGGGCGATGACCCAGGACCACAACGTGCCCTGCCCGCTCATGGCCGTCCACGTGGCGTCGAAGCTGCGGCACCACGGGCAGACGGGCCGGGGCGGGAAGCGCAGGCGGCCGCACGAGTCGCACTTCTGCACCAGCAGCTCGCCACGCGCCGTGCCCTCCCAGAACGGGGCCGTCTCCTCGGTGAGCTCGGGGAGCAGGATGCCGCTGCTGCTCACGCCGTCCTCAGCAGCAACGCGCTGGTGGGGACACCCTCGCCGCTCGTCACCAGGCCGACCTGGGCGCCGTCGACCTGCGATGTCGACGTGCCCCGTAGCTGCTTGACCGTCTCGGTGATGAGGTTGAAGCCGTGCACGTAGGCCTCGGACAGGCCGCCGCCCGACGTGTTGTACGGCACGCCGGTGAAGTCCTTGCCCTCGCCCCGCTTGCAGAAGCCGTAGCCCTCCCACGACAGGGGGATGAGCGGCGTGAAGGCGTCGTAGAGCTGCGCGACGTCGACGTCCGCGGCCGTGACGTCGGCGTGGCGCCACATGGCCTCGGCGCACGCGTAGGACGGCCCCATGAGCGGGTCATCGGTGAAGTAGTTCGTCATGGTCTGGTGCTGGCGAGGGATGGCCTGGCCGAAGGCGTGGATGAGCACCGGCTGCTGGCGCAGGTCGCGTGCACGCTCGGCGGACGTGATGACGGCGGCCAGCGCTCCGTCGGTCTCCAGGCAGTTGTCGAAAAGGCACAGCGGTTCGGAGATCCAGCGGGCCGCCATGTAGTCGTCCATGGTCATGGGCTTGTCGTGCATGACCGCGGCGGGGTTGCGATTGGCGTGGGCCCGGCAGTTCACCGCGACCGCGCCGAGGTGCTCACGCGTGGCGCCGAACTCGTGCATGTAGCGCCGGGCCAGCATGGCGATCTCGTCGACGGGACGCAGCAGCCCGTACGGCCGGGTGAACTGCAGCGGCGACGGAAGCCGGCCCAGGCGCGTCGCCCACGGCCGGGTCGACGCGCCGCCGCCCCGCTTGCGCGACCGCCACGCCACGACCACGTCGGCCTGGCCCGTCGCGACGGCCATGGCTGCGTGCCCGATGGTGGCGCACCCCGCTCCGCCGCCATATCCGACCTGCGAGAAGAATCGGATGTCGCCGAAGCCCACGGAGCGGGCCAGCTCCATCTCCTCGGTGGACTCCATGGTGTAGCTGCACAGCCCGTCCACGTCGTCGGGCGTCAGCCCTGCGTCGTCGAGCGCCGCGAGCACGGCCCGGCACGCCAGCTCCTTCTCCGTCCCCGGCAACTGCTTGGCGAACGCCGTCTGCCCGATGCCGACGATGGCCGCTTTGTCCTTCATGCCTGAACCCCCAGCTGACTTTTCTGCGATTGAGGGCGTATAGCGCCCTGAATCGCAGAAAAGTCAGAACAGGGGTGGGCTTTCACCAGCCCTTGAACTCGGGGTCGCGGCGTTCGGCGAAGGCCTTGAGGCCCTCCTTGGAGTCCTCGGTGGAGGAGACGAGCTCCTGGCCGTAGGCCTCGTCCCAGAGAGCGGCGGCCCGGTCGACGTCGAGCGCCTTGTTGGTCAGCCACTTGGCCACGCCGATGGCCTTGGTCGGCGCCGCCGCCAGTCGCGCCGCCCACTCGTCGACGGCCTTGGGCAGCTCCGAGCGGGGCACGATGCGGTTCACCAGACCAATGCGATACGCCTCCGGTGCGGGCAGGTCGTCGCCGAAGAAGAACAGCTCCTTGGCCTTCTGGGGGCCGACGAGGCGAGCGAGCATGTACGCGCCGCCCGCGTCGGGAGCGATACCTCGGCGGATGAACACCTCGACGAACTTGGCCTCTTCGGCGGCGATGATGAGGTCGCATGCCAGCGCGAGGTGCATGCCGCCACCGGCCGCGGTGCCGTTGAGCCCGCACAGCACGGGCTTCTCGCAGTCGAGGATCGACGTCACCAGCCGCTGCCACCCGCGGGCGATGGTGCGGGCCACGTCGCCCATGATGCGGTCGGGCGCGCCCTCGGGCTTGGGCGGCGGCTCCTTGCGTCCGCTGCGCAGGTCGGCGCCCGTGCAGAAGTGGCGATCGCCCGCGGCGGTCAGCACGACTACTCGCACGTTGGGATCAGCAGATGCGTCATCGAAGATCACGGGGATCTCGTCGCGCATGTACTGGGTCAGGGCGTTGCCGGCATCGGCTCGGTTGATGGTGACGCGCAGGACGCCGTCGTGCAGCTCCTTCAACAAGTCGCTCACTGGACACCCCTCTCGCCAGCTCGAGGGATGTCCATCTCCATCACATTGGTTCGCTTCGCAGGCTCGCTCACTTGCACACCACCAGTGCGTCGAGGGCGACGACGCCCTTGGGCCGGACCACGAGGGGGTTGATGTCGAGCTCGGCCACGTCATCGGCGAGGTCCACCGCGAGCCGTTGCACCTTGAGGATCACGTCGACCAGCGCCTTGACGTCCGCCTTGGGCCGGCCTCGAGCACCGGTCAGCAGCGGGAACCCCTTGACCTCTTCGATCATGCGCCTGGCCTCGTCGCGGTCGAAGGGCGGCACGCGGAACGTCACGTCCTTGAGCACCTCGACGAACACGCCGCCCAGACCGAACATGACCGTCGGGCCGAACAGGTCGTCTCGGGCCACACCCACCACCGTCTCCACGCCGTCGCTGACCATCTCCGACACGAGCACGCCCTCGGCGCCGTCGGCCGCCATGAGCTCGTCGAAGGCGGCCTTGACCTCCTTGGGCGACGACACGCCGACCTTGACCAGCCCGAGGTCGGACTTGTGCAGGATCGTCGGCGACGACACCTTCATGACGACGGGCAGGCCGATGGCCTCGGCCGCCTTCACCGCCTGGCCCCGCTTCGTCACCATCCGCTCCTCGGTGACGGGGATGCCGTAGGCCGCGAGCAACCGCTTGGAGTCGTACTCCGACAGCGCCGCACCCGGAGTGATCAGCTCGCGCGCCTTCTTCGCAGCGGGCAGCGGGCGGGTGACGGGCTTGGCGAACGGTGACGAGTACCGGGAGGCGAAGGCGTGGTAGTCGAGGTACGCCTTCACTCCGCGCACGCAGTTGCCGAACGAGTGGAAGATGGCGAGCTTCGACGACGCCCGCAGCGTCTTGTAGGCGACGTTGTCGTAGGTCGGCGAACCCCAGATCACGCAGATGGGCTTGTCGGTGGTCTCGGCCACCGCGGCCAGGTCGATGGTGAGCTGGTTCGCCATCGACGCCAGCGCGCCGGTGATTGGGCAGATGATGAGGTCGACGTTCTTGTCCGCTACGAGGACGTCGAGGATCTTGCGGCCCCGCTCGTCCCCGGAGGGCGCGCCGCCGTTGTCGACGGGGTTGGAAACCCGCAGGTAGTCGGGGATCCACTCACGCAGCGCCTTCTGGGTCTTGACCGTCAGTTCGGGCAGTCGCAGCCCCTCGGCCGCGGCCAGGTCGGCCATGTGGGCGCCCGTCCCGCCGCTGATGGCGTAGATGCACACCCCATGGCCGCTGGGTTTGCCGGCGCGGGCCAGCAGCGCGCCGGTGTCAACCAGCTCGTCGAGCCCGTCGACGCGCGTGACGCCGTATTGGCGGAACACGGCCGAGACCACGTCGTCGGCACCCGTGAGGTGGCCGGTGTGAGCCTTGGCCATGGACTGGCCCTCGTCGGTGCGGCCGACCTTGACGATGACGAGGGGCACGCCCCGCTGGGCGGCGTGGTCGGCCGCCAGCTGCAGGGTGCGTCCGTCCTTGAAGCCCTCGATGTATGCAGCGATCACGCCGATGTCGTCCTGGTCGGCGAAGTACCTCACGAAGTCGGCGAACTCGAGGTCGGCCTCGTTGCCCACCGGGGCCCAGTGCGACATGGCGATCCCCAGCTCCTCGTGGGACTGGAAGATCGGCCGGCCCTGGTGGCCCGACTGCGTGACGAGCGCCAGGCGCTTGCCCGGCAGCGACTCGTTGTAGATCTCGAAGGCGTTGAGGTTCGTGTTGGGTCCGAGGACGTGGGTGTCGCTGGCGGCGATGAGCGCCTCCATGTCGGCCTGCAGGGCCTCGCCCTCGGCGCCGACCTCGTTGAAGCCGGCCGCGAACACGACGGCGAAGGCGACCTTGCGGTCGATGACCTCCTCGAGGACGCGCACGGCGTCGCCCACCAGCACCGCGGCCAGGTCGATGTCGCCGGGCACGTCGGCGATGGTCTTGTAGCAGGTGACGCCGTCGAGCGTCTCCCGGTTGGGGTTCACTGGATACACGGTGGCGCCGAACGTCTCGCCCCAGGCGCGGACCTTGCGCCACATGGCGGTGTTGGGCTTGCGCTCGGTGTCCGAGGCGCCGATGACGGCCACCGATCGGGGACGGAAGAAGTGACTCAGGTCCAGGTCGCGGAGCTGGGTCGGCCGGCCGGTGACGTCCGGCTTCAGATTTCCTGACACAGCGTCAGAAGTTAGCCCGCCACCTCCAGGAAGCGCCGGTAGCGGTCGTCGCACGCCGCCTGCCAGCGGGGGTCGGGCTCGATGCGCTGGCCGACCCGCGCCCAGCGGGCCGCGTCGCCCATCGACGACTCGAGCCCGGCCGCCATGCGCGCCATCCACGCCGCGCCGAGGGCCGCGCCCTCGGGAACGGCGACCACGTCGACGGGGAGGCCGGTGGCGTCAGCCAGGGCCTGGGTCCACTCCGGTACCCGCACGCCACCGCCCGTCGCGACGATGCGCCGCGGGGCGACGCCGCTGCGCTCGATGATGCGCCGGGTCACGAAGGCCGACGCCTCGAACGCCGATCGTCGCAGCCCAGCCGCGTCGACGGTGAGGTCGAGCCCGTGCAGCTCGGCCCGGCGGTCGGGGTCGGCCAACAGCGCCCGCTCGCCGCGCGGGTACGGCGCCCACACCGGCACCCGCCCCGGGTCCGACGGCGGCTTGGTGGTCTTGCCGGCCAAACCGGTGGCCCAGTTGAGGAACAGCCCACCCGCGTTGCTCGGGCCGCCGATGAACTGCTTGCCGCTCGCCCCCATGTGCGGGACGGTGACCAACCCGTCCACCTCGTTCCACTCCGGCGACACGACCCACACGAT
>JBEEFQ010000202.1:0-12282 GCA_041166245.1 Actinomycetota bacterium
CGATGCTCGCCTTGACCAGCGCCAGCTGCGTCGGGTTGTTCTCGGCCGCGCGGAGCAGTTCGGCGTTGCGCCACGCCTGCTCCCGCCAGGCGATGATCGAGTGGATCATGCCGGGCGGCTGGGTCGCGCTCATGCTCGGGTCGAAGCGGGCGTAGGCCTCCGGGTAGAACGACACCTCGTTCAGGAAGCCGTTGACCCGGTCGTGGTCGGGCTTGCGGCTCGACCCATCGGGCTTCACGAGACCGATCTCCCAGAGGACGAACGGCAGGTCACGGTTGATGTGGGCACTGATGCCGAGGAGGACGTTGCCGTTGCCCGTCAGCTTGCGCTGGTCGGCCGCGGCGAAGGCGATGCGCCACGCCGGCGGGGTGGCGGCCACGTCGCCCCGCTCCCACGCGTCGTAGGCCTCGAAGTAGTAGCGGGCGAACACCGCGTCTTCGTGATTGACGAACGACGGGTCCTCGAAGAAGCCGGCCGTCGTCGTCGCCACCCGGTATTGCTCGGTCGTCCGCAGGTAGGCAAGGGCGAACATCGCGTCGTGGTCACAGTCTTCGGCGAGGTCGTCGAAGCGTCGCGTCATCTCCCGGATGGCGCTGTCGACGCAGCGCAACGAACCGCGCGTGCAGTCGTTGGCGGAGGAAGGGTCATAGCCCGACGTCAACCCGGGCAGCAGGGCGCTCCAGTTGAGGTAGAGCGGGTCCTCGGCCGCGGCCGAGCCCGCCGTCAGGCACAGGGCCAGGAATGCCGTCACCGGGACCATCGCCCACCGCTTCACTGCTCGCACGGCCACCTTTCGTCGCCCCCCACCACCGAGGGTGAGGATCGTCCGATGACCGTTGACAGTCCATGGCGCGATCGCGCCATTTCCCGCGTGCCCGAACGGGCTAGGCCGAGGCGGTTCGGTCCCGCAGGGCGGTGATGGTCTTCCAGTTGCGCGTGGTTGCGACCGTCTTGAGCTTCTTCTCCCAGAACGCGTTGCCGAGCTTGCTGACGCCGTAGCCCTTGGGGCACCGCAGATAGACGTCGCGGCCGACGACGGCGAACTCGTCGGGCGCGAACCGCGCGCCGTCGATGGCCGCGACGTCCGCTGCCTTGGGTTTGTCCCCGAGGAGGGTCACGTGGAACGCCCCCGTGTCGCCCGTGAACGGGTTGCCGCGGACGAGCTTGCCGAGCTCGCTGGCGGTGCGGATGATCACCGGTGACTCCACGCCGAGGTCCTTGGCGATGCGCGTGGCGATGCCGGCGGCGTCGGGCTTCGACGACGCGGAGAAGACGACGTTGCCGCTCTGCACGTACGTCTCGACGTCGGTGAACCGCAGGGCCTCGAACAACTCCCTGAGGGCGGGCATCGCGACCCGGTTGCGCGACCCGAGGTTGATGCCGCGCAGCATCGCCGCGTAACGGGTCACGACCCCGACCATCCCCGCACCTCGGTCACGTCGACCGCGACCACCCGCGCCAGCTGGTGGGCCTGGTACTGCGGGTACTTCTCGCGGAGCAGCGTCACCGCCCGCGCCTCCTCGTCGCCCTCGGCCATGCGTGCGGTCCCTCGCACGCGCGCCCACCAGACGTCGTCCCAGTCCTCGGTGTAGTGGTCGACGACGAGGGTCACGTCGGGATGGACGGCAATGTCCTTCAGCCTGGCCAGGTCGGGCGAGGCCTTGGGCTTCTCGTCGACCGCCGAGTACACGACGTCGCCCGCCAGCACGAAGCAGCACGGCACCACGCGGGGGCGGCCGTCCTGCGCGACGGTGGCGAGCCGCGCCACACGGCCGTCGGCGAACCGGCGCCGGGCCTCAGCCTCGTCCACGGCGGGGCTCGTAGATCGCCGTGTGGCGGGCGTGCAGCACGGGGCGGTCGTCCTGGGCCAGCCACAGCAGGTCGAGATCGACGAACTTGTGGCCTTTCTTCTCGAACAGGTCTGCGACCTTGCCCCGCACTGCGACGCGCTCGCCGTCGGCCACGGCCGAGAAGTGGGTGGCCTGCGTCTCCACGTGGATCCAGGGACCGAGGCGCACGTTGCGGCTCAGGGCGTAGTTGGCCATTGCGATGAGCCAGCCCGGGTGGGCGACGCCCGCCTTGGCGTAGAACGGCGACGTCTCGCGGACCTCGTCCAGGTACGCGCCGGCCTGGCGGGCGTGGAAGCCGTACTCGAGCGTGCCGAGGGCGTCGACCGTGAGCGCCTCCACCGAGGCGGGCGGCCGCTCCTCTGGGAGGGGTGCGACCGGATAGCCGTCGGCGTCGGGCGGGGATGCAACCGCATCGGGTAGCGACGCTGCGCCCGACGCGACCAATCCGTCCTCGGTGTAGGCCTCGAGCTCACCGTCGTCGTCGAGGGTGACGGTGACCTCCTGGCCCTCGTACACCGGGACGTGGAAGCGGGCTGCCATCGTCCCCCGCTCGAGCCAGTCGCGGCCCCAGCGCTCGAGCGGCGCATGCGTCATGTACGCGTAGACGACGACGCCGGGCACGAGCCCGCCACGGAACCCGTAGTCGCGCGCCACGGTGTCCTCGTGGATCTTGTTCTCGGACGCGGTCGCGGGGTTGTGGGCGACGACGGTGTGTTCCCAGGCGATCTGCTCCATCACGCGGACGTTAGGGCGACGCTGGCGACGACGCCGAAGGCCAGGTGGTCCAGCACCTGCGGTCCTGCGTCGAGGGCGCCGATCTCCGGGAAGCGGCGGCCGACCACGCCGAGGTCAAGGGCGGCAATCGCGGCACCGGCCACGAGCCCCTCGACGACGGGGCGACGCCGGGGCAGGAGGGCGGCCAGCACCGCCGTCCAGAACAGCGTGATGATCACGTGGGCCATCCCGCCCCGGATCAGCGACCGCTTCCCCAGCAGAATGCCCGCGGCGCGTGTGGAGTCGAGCAGGTTCTGCCCGCGGGCCAGGGTGATGACGGTCGACGGCCCACCGCTCAGCAGGCCGGCAGCGACCACCGCCCGCCCGTACCGCCTCAGAGGTGCGCGGCCGCGGCCGCCTGCACCGCTTCCACGATGGGATCCCACGGTGCGTCGGGGCGGCGGTTGACGGTGACGAAGTCATTCACCCCGAAGATGGACACGACACCGTCGACCGCGAAGACGGCCGCGCCGAACGGGTGCCCGGCGGCCTCGTCGGCACTGCCGAAGTTGATGGTGTCGGGAAGCGTGGTGTCGAGTGCGAACCGCAGCGCGTTCGGGTTCGGGCTGGGACCAGGCGTGGCGGAGGCCATATCGGGGGACATTAGGCCAGTGGCCATCTCCCTCAAGCCCCAGAGCCTGAAGCGGTACCGGGACTTGGCGCGCCTGCTCGCCAAGTACGGCCGCAGCGACCTCGTTCGCGAAGCGGGCCTCGACGACGCCCTCGAGCCCGGCGACGCCAACGATCCGGAGACGCCGCCCGAGGCCGCGCAACTCGCCGCAGACCTCGAGGCCATGGGCCCGACGGTCATCAAGCTGGGCCAGCTCCTGTCGACGCGTGCCGATCTCCTGCCCGCCCCGTACCTGCACGCCCTCACCCGTCTGCAGGACGACGTGGAGCCGCTGTCGTTCGCCGTGGTCGAGGAGACGGTCGAGCGCGAGCTGGGCGTACGCATGTCCGACGCCTTCTCCTTCTTCGACCACGTGCCCCTCGCGTCGGCGTCACTGGGGCAGGTGCACCGCGCCGCGCTCCGCGACGGGCGACCCGTCGCGGTGAAGGTGCAGCGGCCCGACGTGCGACAGACGATCGAGGACGACATGGCCGCCCTCACCGACATCGCCGAGTTCCTGGACCGGCGCACCGAGTGGGGGCGGCGGTTCGGGTTCGCGCAGATGCTCGCCGAGTTCCGCCAGAGCCTGCAGCGCGAGCTCGACTACCGCATCGAAGCCCAGAATCTCGTCACGCTTGGCGCCAACCTGGCCGATGTCGAGCTCATCGAGGTCCCCCAGCCCGTCGGCGACTTCACCAGCGCACGCGTCCTCACCATGGACTTCGTCGGCGGGCGAAAGATCACGTCCCTGGGCCCGCTGGCGCTCATGGAGATCGACGGGGCCGCGCTGGCCGGCGCCCTCTTCGGCGCCTACCTCAAGCAGATCCTCGAGGACGGCTTCTTCCACGCCGACCCCCACCCCGGCAACGTGTTCATCACCGACGACGGGAAGCTTGCGCTCATCGACCTCGGCATGGTCGCCCGCGTGCAGCCCGGCACCCAGGACGACCTCATCCGCCTCCTTCTCGCCGTCAGCGAGGGCAAGGGCGACGAGGCGGCGGCGGTGGCCATGCAGATCGGTGAGAAGCGCGACATCTTCGACGAGGCCCGGTTCCGTCGCGAGGTCGGTGTGCTCGTCGCCGAGCACCACGGACTGTCGATCGACCAGCTCAACGCCGGGGCCATCGTCGCCGAGCTCACGCGCATCTCCGGCGAGTGCGGGCTGCGCCCCGCCCCGGAGCTGACGATGTTGGGCAAGGCGCTGCTCAACCTGGACGAGGTCGCCCGGCGGCTCGACCCCGACTTCGATCCCAATGCCGCTATCCAGGAGCAGGCTGCTCGCCTCCTGCGCAACCGCATGCTCAAGAGCGCGTCACCCGCCAATCTGTTCTCGGCCGCGCTGGACGCCAAGGAGTTCGCCGAGAAGCTGCCGGGGCGGGTGAACAAGGTGATGGACGCGCTCGCCGAGGGCCAGCTCACGCTCAACGTGCAGGGCGTAGACGAGACCGAGCTCATGAAGGGCGTGCAGAAGGTGGCCAACCGGCTGACCACCGGCCTCATCCTCGCTGCCCTCATCATCGGCGCGGCGATGCTGATGCGGGTCGAGACGAGCCAGCAGATCTTCGGTTATCCGGCCTTGGCCATCGTGTGCTTCCTGGCTGCGGCCGTCGGCGGCGCTGCCCTCCTCATCACGATCTACCTGAGCGACCGCCGCAAGTAGGCCATTCCCGGTTGTCGGAAGGAGCAGAACTAGCCTGACCGCGTGTCGATCAGGGTGGTCCTCGCCGAGGACAACTACCTCGTGCGCGAGGGCATCCGCATGCTCATCGAGTCCGAGGACGAGCTCGAACTGGTGGGCGTGTGCGAGGACCTCGACTCGTTGCTCGCCGCCGTCGAGCGGGAGAAGCCCGACGTCGTGCTCACCGATATCCGCATGCCACCCACGGGCACAGACGAGGGCGTGCGGGCGGCCGAGTTGTTGCGGGAGAGCCACCCGTCCACCGGCGTGGTCGTGCTCAGTCAGTACGCCGACCCCGCCTACGCCCTCGCGCTGCTCGAGAAGGGCTCGGAGGGACGGGCCTACCTGCTCAAGGAGCGGGTGTCCGACGTGGGGGAGCTCCTTCGGGCCATCCGCGAGGTGGCTGGTGGCGGTTCGGTGATCGACCCCAAAGTCGTCGAGGTGCTCGTGTCGGCCCGGTCGCGCGCCAGGGAGTCGCCCATCGGCCGGCTGACGCCGCGCGAGAAGGAGATCCTGGCCGAGATGGCGTCGGGCAAGAACAACGCGGGCATCGCCGGCGCCCTCGTGCTCACGGAGCGGGCCGTCGAGAAGCACATCAACTCGATCTTCTCCAAGCTGGGGCTGTCAGAGGAGCCGGCCGTACACCGCCGGGTCAAGGCTGTGCTGCTCTTCCTTTCTGCGTCCTAGTCCCTTGATTGGGGGTGCTAGCACCCCCTCGCTTTTACCTGTCCGTACCATTCGCCCCGAAGCCGGCGGCTGGCACCATGGTTTTTGGAGCAATGGTCGTGTCCCAGGAGATCTCGGAAGCCCGCCAAACCGAGAACGGCGGCGTGAAGGTGCTGGTCGTCGACGACCAGGCGCCCTTCCGGCGCGCCGCCCTGGCTGTGCTGATGATGACCGACGGCTTCGAGAGCATCGCCGAGGCCGAGTCCGGCGAGGACGCGGTGGATGTGGCGGGACGCCTGCACCCCGACCTGGTGCTCATGGACATCAACCTGGGCGGCATCAACGGCATCGAGGCGACGCGGCGCATCGTGGCCGCCAATCCCGGCACGTTCGTGATCCTGCTCTCGACCTACAACGCCGACGACCTGCCAGCCGACGCCCGCGAGTCGGGCGCCATTGCCTACGTCCACAAAGAGGAGTTCTCCCCCTTCCTCCTCGAGGACATCTGGGCCCACCGCTCCGACGGCGGCTGGGTCAGCATCTGATCTCACGTCGAGACCGTGAGGCTCAGGCCCGGGCCATCAGCTGCGACTCGTAGGCCGCGGCCAGGTCGTAAAGAGCCTTGCTCCCGTCGCCGCTGTACGACGTGCCGTGCATGATCGCCAGCGTCGTCGGCGCCAGGTCGCCAAGGCGACGCATGACGTCGCCGGTGTCCGGGGCGAGCGAGCTGGACCGGAACATGACCTCGGCCGCGATGGCCGGTTCGACGACGTCGTCGCTGGTCAAGGCCTGCCGGCCGCCGAGCTGGCTCATGAGGTCACCGCAGAGAAGCGTGCCCGTCGTCTCCTCGAAGAGGACGCGCGCCTCCCAGCCGTGGGGCACGTGCGGCGTGTCGATGTGGCGCACCCGCTTGCCGCCCAGGTCGAGCACCTCACCGTCGGTCATCGGCCGCGGCGGACGGTCGCACATGTCGTCGAGCGAGACCTCACACCCGAGTCCACCGTGGGCGACCTGGGACTGCGGCGCGGCGTTGAGCCAGAGGTTCATCGACCCGCACTCGTCCGATTCGACATGCCCGAAGGTGATCCACCGCAGTCGCTCGACGGGCAGCACGGTCGCGACCGCTTCGGCTACCAGCGGGAACATTCCCCGAGGTCCCGTGTGGAAGAGCAGAGGCTCGTCGGCCGCGATCAGGAACTGGTTGAGCGTGAACCCCGCCGGTGGCGCGAAGTCGGGCAGGAACGTCGAGAGTCGGTAGATCCCGTCGGCAATCTCATCAACTTTGGTCTCCATGCTCTGAAGGCGTTCAGTGCCGGACCAATCCGTTCAATCAGGACTGAACACTCCAGAGCACCTCGTCGTCCTGATGAGGCTCGTAGGCACAGAACAGCCCGGTCCGGAGGCGGCGGTCGAGGACGGCGCCGGGCTCGGGGAGCGCCTCGGTGATCCTCGCGACGGCAGCCCGCAGGGCGCGGGTGACGTTGAGCCTCGCCTTCTCGGCGACAGACGACGGCCTGCGGGCATCGCCGCCCATGCCGAACGCGCGCGCCAGCTCGCTCACGAGCGCGTCGAGCTCGGCCTGCATGCGCATCGCCGCGTCGTCCTCCTCGAGCACCAGCGCCCGTTCGATCTCACTTCGGAGGTCCTCGATTCGCCGTCGGTAGGCGGTGCGGCTGGCGCTGTCGAGCAGCTCGCCGGCGTCACCCAGGTGTCGGCGGTCGAGCCGGTCGGTGGCCAGTCCCTCCACCCGGTCCACCAGGTCGATGACGTGGCGTTCGACGCCGGGGTGTGACACCAGCTCGGCGAGGTAGCCGAGGCCCTTGGTGTGCCGGAGGCGCACGCTTGTCTCGCCGCATCCCACCGTCCACCACGGACCGTCGCACGTCAGGCCGGCGACGCGACAGCCGGGGCCGGGACGGGGCACTGCGACCTCGACGCCGAGCCGTCGTAGCACGCTGGCGTCGTGGGCCCGCAACACCACATCGAGCTGCGTCACAATCGAACCCGCGGCTCGGGCCTCGACCACGGCCGCGGCCGTGTCGCCCGAGCCCTCGTGCTGCCTGGCCAGCTCCAGATGGAGCGACGCCCGCACGAGCGGCACGTCGGTCGCGCCAAGGTCCGCCAGCGCATGCTGCAGCGTGACCACGGCGCCGCCTCGATCGCCACGTGCCGACTGCACGCGGGCCCGGACCCGAGCGGCCTCGGCCGTGACGGTGGGGCGGTCGAGCCCAGCCACGAGGCCGTGCAGCGCATCGGCGGCCTCCAGCGCCCGTCCGACATCACCACGCTCGAGCTCGGCCTCCGCCACCACGCCCAAGAGCGCGGGACCGCGCAGCCGGTCGTCGCCGAGCAGCCCAAGGCCTCGCCGCGCAGTGGCGCAGGCAAGTTCGAAGTGGCCCTGGGCGAGGAGCAGCCGGGCGGTCGGCAGCAGCGCCTCCATCAGGTGGTCCTTGCCGAGTAGGAGCGCTTCGGCCTCGGCCAGCCGGCCCTGGAGGATGCGGAGGTCGGCGAGGGCCGACGCCGGGTGCAGGCCCGCACCGGGCATCTGCGCCTCGATCGTCACCAGCGCGTGCGACAGGACGTCGTCAGCCTCTTGCCACTGCCCGGCGTGACAGAGCAGCGTCCCGTGCACGCTGTCGCAATGGCCGTTGAGGAACGGGGCGTGCGGGTGACCGATGAGGCCGTGTTGGCGCAGGACAGGCGTCCAGGCGTCGAAGCGCTGCACGTCAGCGGCGTACCAGCAGGCGGTGAAGAAGGAGCACACGGACTGGCCCTTGACGATGTCGTCGACCGCGCCGCCGCCGCACGTCAGCGCCATGGCCTCGTCGAGCATCGCCATGCCTTCGGCGACGGCGCCGGCGTGGACCCGCGCCAGGCCGCCATCGGCCAGTGCCTTGGTCTCGAGATCGACGTCGCCGAAGCGGCGGGCGATGGAGAGCGCAAGGTCGGCGCGTTCCGTCAGAACCTCGGGGTCGTCGACCTGGCAGCCCATCGATGCGACGGCGACCCATCCCAGCTCGATGCTCTCCTCGTCGCCCTCGAGGAGCCGGAAGGCGCGGGTGAACCACGGCCGCGCTGCGACCTTGTTCCCGAGGATCCCGGCGAACACGAAGCCCAGATGACCGGACGCGAGGGCAGCGCTCCGCAGCTCGCCGGCGGCGGTGAGCTCCCGGACCGCGGTCGACAGATGTCCGATGGCGCCGTCGATGTCGAAGTTCGCCATCGCCTTCTCCCCGAGCTGCAGGTGGGCCCTCGGGTCGTCGGTCACCAGACGTCCATGGTCGCGCAGCGCGCGTGGGTCAGTTGGCGGTCGGCGCCGGCAGGCGTTCGGCGGGGATCCAGCCCTCGAGGGTGGTGCCCTGGCCCGGGGCAGTGTCGAGGCGGAAGGAGCCGCCGATGGCGCCCAGACGGTCGGAGAGGTTGGTGAAGCCGGCCCCGCCCGTGAAGTCCTTGGGATCGAAGCCGGCGCCGTCGTCGGACACCGAGAACCGCAGCATGCCCGCCTCGTCGTCCCGCCAGACCTTGACCATCGCCTCGGCGCCCTCGCCCGCGTGCTTGCCCGCGTTCTGCAGGGCCTCAAGCGAGAAGAAGTACACCGCGGCCTCGACGTCGGGGTGGTATCGGCCCACGTCCTCCGCGTCGACGCGCGTCGGCAGCGCCGCCCGTCCGCCGGCGGCGTTGAGGGCCTCGCCCAGCCCGCGGTCCATGAGCAGGGGCGGGTAGATGCCATGGGCCAGGGCCCGCAGCTCCTGCAGGGTCTCCTGCACGTCGGTGGTGAGCTGGTCGAGCATCTGCGCGGCCTTTGACGGATCGCGTTCGGCCAGCGTCTTGGTGAGGCGCAGGTTCACGGCCAGGGCGACGAGGTGCTGCTGGGCGCCGTCGTGCAGGTTGCGTTCGATCTTGCGCCGCTCGGCGTCGCCCGCGGCGACGATGCGGGCGCGGGAGGCCTGCAGCTCGGCCGCCTGGTGGCGCAGCTGGTCGAGCGACTGCTGCAGGGCCGAGTCGAGCTGCACGTTGTGCAGCGCCAATCCGACCTGACGGGCCAGCTCGGCCAGCACCCGCTCCTCCTCTTCGCCGAAGGCGTCACCACCGTCGCCGCGGTCGGCCACGATGAGACCGAGCACCTCGCCCGAGTGGGTGATGGGCGCGACGCGCATCACGTGGTCCTCGCGCCCCACGAGCAGACCCGAGAGCCAGACCTTGAGCCATGCCGGGCCCGATACGCCGGCGCGCGCGACGACGGGCGCCTCGGTGGCCGACAGCACCAGCGGGGCGGCCTTGCGCTCGGGCACCGAGACGGCGATCTCCAGTCGTTCAGGGGAACCCGTCCACACCTCGGCCCGGTCGAGCACGAGCGTCTTTCTGAGCGACTCGGCCAGCTGCAGCATCAGCTCGTCCATCGGGATCGCGCGCGACAGGCGTGAGCCCCAGGTGCGCAGCGCCTCGTCCGGTGCGTCGCGCTCGCCGTAGACGAGGCGGTTGGCGAACTGGCCCAGCCGCTCCCGCGCCGGCAGGTAGAGAAGGGCGGCGACGCCGGCCGCCGCCATGCTCAAGGTGAGCAGGCCTCGCTCGTTGTCATCAGGCACTCGGCCGAGGCCGATGACGATGACGACGTAACACGCCGTCACCACACCGGTCAGCCCTGCGACGGCGACGGTGTGGGCGAGCAGGCGGTCGATGCGCCCGACGAGGCGGGGCGAGCTGCCCAGCGCCAGCGCGATGGGAATGGGAACGGTGGCGATCACGGCCAGCGCGGGAGCGGGCGAGCCGACCAGTAGGCGCAGGCCGAGGAAGATGAGCGTGGCCTCGGTCGTGACGGCGATGGCCCAACCGAACCACTGCATGCGTTGGCGCTCGGGACCACGCGTCTTGCGATAGCGAGCGTTGGACAGGCCGAGCCCGACGGCGGCGGCGAGGACCGTCTCCAGAGCCACGGGCCAGTGCGGGGAGTCGGTGCCGGCCCCGACCATCGAGAGGCCGACGGAAACCGCGACCGCGTAGCCGACGGCGGCCGTGACCTGACGATTGCGCGAGCCGAGGGTGCCGTCCGGCAGTGCGAGCAGCAGGTCGAGGGCGAGTGCGGGCACGAGGGCGAGGGCGAGGTTGCCCCAGCTCGTCTCGAGGGCGGCCGCCAGCGCACCGCCGGCGATCACCGCAGCGGTCGCCGCGGCGAGGAAGCCGAGCCGCTCCTCGGGATGGCGGCGGCCGATGGAGACGGCCGAGGCTCCCCACGCCGCGGCTACGAACGCCAGCACCCAGAACCGCCACGTGCCGCCGGCCAACGCCGCCCACGCCGCGACGGCGATGGCGACGACACCGACGGCCGTCACCAGACCCGTCCGCCCCGCATCGGCGACGGGCACGACGCGCTGTTCCGGCGTGAGATCGACGACCGCCTCCATGGCTGCGTTCTCGGTCGCCACTGGACTAGGTCACGGGGCTGTCCGGCGCCACGCCCGCCATGGACGCTGCCGGTTCCGCCGCCGGGTCCTCGACCCGGCCGTCGCGCATGCGGACGATGCGGTCCGCGGCCGAGGCCACCTCTTGGTCGTGGGTGACCATCATGATCGTCTGCCCGTCGTTGTGGAGGCGGCGGAACAGCTCGAGCACCTCGTGGCCACCAGCCGAGTCGAGGGCGCCGGTGGGCTCGTCGGCGAGGAGCAGGGTGGGCTGGTTGGCGAGGGCGCGCGCGATGGCGAGACGCTGGCGCTGCCCGCCCGACAACACGCCCGGTGCGTTCTTGGCCTTGTCGCCGAGGCCGAGCAGGTCGAGCAGGTCACGGGCACGCGACTCGGCCTGCTTGCGCGAGCTGCCGGCGATGATGGCCGGCAGGGTGACGTTCTCGAGCACGCTCATGCCCTCGAGCAGGTTGAAGAACTGGAACACGATGCCGATGTGCTTGCGTCGCATCCGCGCCAGGTCGTTCTCGTCCTTCCCGTCCAGCGAGTCGCCGGCAAGGATGATCTCGCCCTCGCTCGGCGTGTCGAGCCCCGCGATGAGGTTGAGGAGCGTGGACTTCCCGCAACCCGACGGTCCCATCACCGCGACGAACTCGCCCGCCTCGATGTTGATGTCGACGCCCCGCAGGGCGCGCACCGGCGCTCCCTCGGACTCGAAGTTCTTGCGCAGGTCGTGGGTCTCCACAACGCGGCCGTCCGCCATCAGTTCCCTCCTATGGATGTGACCAGGTAGGCGTTCACCGGAGTCTCCCGGCCCTTCACGAGTGCGGGATCGAGGGGCGTGACCTCGACCGGGGTGCCAAGTGCCTTGTACGCGGCCTCGCTCAGCACGATCTGGCCGCCTTCGGCCCACTGCTGCAGACGGGCCGACAGGTTCACCACGTCGCCCACGAGGGTGTACTCGAGGCGCTCCTCCGAGCCGAGCATGGCCGCGGCCACGTCGCCCGTGGAGATGCCGATGCCCAGGTGGAACGGCGCGAGGCCGTCCGCCTCCCATTGGGCGTTCACCTTGGCCTGGTACTCGTGCATGGCGATGGCCGCGGCGAGGGCGTGGTCGGGGTGGTTGTCGAGCGGGAGAGGTGCGCCGAAGCTGGCCATGACCGCGTCACCGACGAACTGCATGACCGTTCCGTTGTTGTCGAGGATGGCCCGGTTCATCTCGGCTCGGTGGGCGTTGAGCTGGGTGGCGAGCGCGCTGGGGTCGGCGTGTTCGGCGATGCCGGAGTAGCCGCGGATGTCGGACAT
>JBEEFQ010000203.1:0-40743 GCA_041166245.1 Actinomycetota bacterium
TGGAGGTCGCGGCGGATGGTCATCTCGCTCACGTCGAGCTCGACGGCGGCCTCGGCGATGCGCACCTGGCCGTCGTCGTCGAGTTGGCGGCGGATCCACTCCAGCCGGTGCTCGGTGGCCAGGTTCCCGCTCACGCTCACGATGACGACTGTACCGAGCCCAATGTCGCATCCGCGACATTTCTTGTAGCATTTCTCGTAATCGAACATCGCCAGTCGGGAGCCGCTCGTCGTGCCAGGTACCGATCCCACGTCGTCCGAGGTCGACGCGCTGCTTCAGCGCTCTCGGCGGCTCGGCGCTGACAAGCGGGTCACCAACTACGGCGGGGGCAACACGTCGTGCAAACGGGTGCAGCCCGACCCCGTCACTGGCGACGCGTGTCACGTCCTCAACGTGAAGGGCTCGGGCGGCGATCTCGGCACGCTGACGGCCGACGGGCTGGCCACCCTCGATCTCGACCGGGTGCGCGCCCTCAAGGGCCGCTACCGGGGCGAGGACACCGAGGACGAGATGGTCGAGCTGCTCGAGCACTGCCGCCTGTCGGGCGCGGTGCCGTCGATCGACACGTCCATGCACGGTCTGTTGCCACCGTGCCACGTCGACCACCTGCACCCCGACGCAGTGATCGCGCTCGCGGCCGCGGCCGACGGCGAGGTGCTGGTGAAGGAGTGCTACGGCGAGTCGGTGGCGTGGGTGCCGTGGCGCCGCCCCGGCTTCGAGCTCGCGCTGCAGCTCGAGGGGCTGCACGGCGAGCATCCCCAGCTGCGCGGCGTCGTGCTCGGCGGCCACGGGCTCACCACGTGGGCCGACACCTCGGAGGAGTGCGAGCGGGCTTCGCTCGACCTCATCGCGCGGGCCGAGGCGTTCATCGCCGAGCGGGGTCGGGCCGAACCGTTCGGCGCCGTCGTCGATGGATTCGCGCCGCTTCCGCCCGAGGAGCGGCGCCGGGTGGCAGCCGAGCTGGCGCCGGCCATCCGTGCCGTCGCCGGTACCGACAACCAGGTCGTGGGCCACTTCGACGACGGCGACGTGGTGTTGGACTTCCTCGCCCGCGAGGCCGCGGCCCGGCTCGTGCCCATGGGCACGTCGTGCCCCGACCACTTCATCCGCACGCGTATACGTCCGTTGCTCCTCGACCTGGCCCCCGCCGCGCCGCTCGCCGATCGCATCGAGCGCCTGCAGCAGCTGCATGCCGAGTATCGGGACGAGTACGCCGCCTATTACCGACGCCACGCCCGGCCCGACGACCCGCCCATGCGGGGTGCCGACCCCGCCATCGTGCTCGTGCCCGGCGTCGGCATGTTCAGCTTCGGGTCCGACAAGCAGACGGCACGCGTCGCGGGCGAGTTCTACGTCAACGCCATCAACGTCATGCGGGGAGCGGAGGCGCTGTCGACGTACGCCCCCGTGCCCGAGGCCGAGAAGTTCCGCATCGAGTACTGGGCCCTCGAGGAGGCCAAGCTGCGGCGGCGGCCCGCGCCGAAGCCGCTCACTGGGCGGGTCGCCCTCGTGACCGGCGGCGGGTCCGGCATCGGCCGTGCGGTGGCTCAACGGCTGGCGGCCGAGGGCGCGGCCGTGGTCATCGCCGACCTCGACGGGTCAGCCGCAGCCGAGGTGGCGGTCGAGCTCGGCGGTCCCGACGTCGCGGTCGCGGTCGCCATGGACGTCTCCGACGCGGCCGCCGTCGGTGCCGGATTCGACGACGCGGTGCTCGCGTTCGGTGGCGTCGACATCGTGGTCAACAACGCGGGCCTGTCGATCTCCGAGCCGCTGCTCGACACGACGGTCGAGGTCTGGGACCGCCAGCACGACGTCATGGCGCGCGGCTCGTTCCTCGTGAGCCAGGCTGCGGCCAGGGTGATGATGGCCCAGGGTCGGGGCGGCGACATCATCTACGTCGTCTCCAAGAACGCCATCGTCGCCGGGCCCAACAACGTCGCCTACTCGTCGGCCAAGGCCGACCAGGCCCACCAGGTGCGGCTGCTGGCCGCCGAGCTCGGCGAGCACGGCATCCGCGTCAACGGGGTGAACCCGGACGGCGTGGTGAAGGGGTCGGGCATCTTCGCCAACGGGTGGGGTGCGGAGCGGGCCAAGGTGTACGGCGTGGCCGAAGCCGACCTCGGACAGTTCTACGCATCCCGCACCCTGCTCAAGACCGAGATCGTGCCCGAGCACGTCGCGGCGGCCGTCTTCGCGCTGGTCGGTGGCGACCTCGGGGTCACCACGGGAACACTCATTCCGGTCGACGGCGGCGTGGCTGCCGCCTTCCTGCGATGAAGAGGAGTCCGATGATCCCTGCCGAGCGCATCGCCGAGCACAATGGAGAAGCCGGTCGTCACCTCGACGGCGACGTGGCTCATACCGCCGACGTCGTCGCGCGCTCGGGCATCGATGCGAATGCCGTCATCGACGCGGTCGCGGCCTTCTCGGTGGCGGCACCGTCGTGGGCCGTCGGCACGGGCGGCACCCGCTTCGGTCGGTTCCCGATCGGCGGCGAGCCCCGCACCACCTTCGAGAAGATCGACGACGTCGCGGCGCTCAACGCGGTGACGGGCGGCAACCGCACCGTCAGCCTGCACGTGCCGTGGGACGACCCCGACGACCCGGACGGGCTGCGCGAGCACGCGGCGGCGCGCGGCATCGGATTCGACGCCATGAACTCGAACACGTTCCAGGACAATCCGTCGACGACCGCCAACGGAGCAGTGTCGTTCAAGTTCGGCAGCCTGGCCAACATCGACGAAGGCGCCCGCAAGGCCGCGGTCGAGCACAACCTGGCCGTGGTCGACCTCGGCGTCCGCCTGGGATCCAAGGCCATCACCGTGTGGCTGGCCGACGGCATGAACCACCCGGGCCAGGCCAACTTCCGCGGCCAGTTCGAGCGGGTGCTCGACGGCCTGCGCCAGATCCATGCCCACCTTCCCGACGACTGGCTCATGTTCACCGAGCACAAGCCGTACGAGCCCGCGTTCTACTCGTCGGTGAACAACGACTGGGGCAGCTCGCTGCTGCTGGCCCAGGGCACGGGCGACCGGTGCCGGTGCTTGGTCGACCTCGGCCACCACCTGCCCAACACCAACATCGAGCAGGTGGTGAGCCGCCTGGCCATGGCCGGGCGCCTGGGCGGCTTCCACTTCAACGACTCGAAGTACGGCGACGACGACCTGACCGTCGGCTCCATCACGCCGTACCAGCTGTTCCTGATCTTCCTCGAGCTGCTCGACGCGGGTGCCGGCTCGATGCCCGACCTCGCCTACATGATCGACGAGAGCCACAACCTCAAGGACCCGCTGGAGGACCTCATCCAGGCCACCGACGCCATCCAGCACACCCTGGCCCTGGCGTTGTGCGTCTCGCGCGACGACCTGGCCGACGCCCAGCAGGCCAACGACCCGGCCCGGGCCGCCGAGGTGCTGCACCGCGCCTTCCGCACCGACGTGCGCCCACTGGTGGCCGAGGCCCGCCGGCGCAACGGCGCCGCCGTCGATCCGCTGGGCGCCTACCGGGCGTCGGGGTACCGCGCCGCCACCGTCGCCGCGCGGGGCTCGGCGGGCACCGCGACCGGCCTCTAGCGGTCTTGCTCCGGGTCGCGGCGGTCGACCTCGGCGCGACTTCCGCGCGCGTCGCCGTCGTCGACCTCGACGACGAGGATCCGCAGCCCGAGGTCGTCCACCGCCACGCCCACCAGCCGGTCGTGTGGTCCGACGGCTCGCTGCGTTGGGACTGGGGACGGCTGGTGGCCGAGGTGCAACGTGGGCTGGGCCAGGCGCTGGACGGCGGCCCGCTGGCGTCGATCGGCATCGACACATGGGGCGTGGACTACGGGCTGCTCGGCGCGGACGGCGTGCTGCTGTCGCCACCGTTCTCCTATCGCGACGCCCGCACCGACGGTTGGGCTGAGGTGGCCGATCGGTTGGGTCGCGAGCGCCTCTACCGCACCACTGGCATCCAGCTCATGGCCGTCAACACCGTGTTCCAGCTGGCCGCCCATCCGCGCGACGAGCTCGCCGCCGCCTCGACGCTGCTCATGCTGCCCGAGCTGCTGGTGCACCACCTCACGGGTGCAGTCACGGGCGAGGTGACGAGCGCGGGCACCACCGCGCTGGTCGACGTGACGAGCGGCACGTGGTCGACAGAGCTGCTGGGCGACCTCGACGTCGACCCCGGGCTCTTCCCCGCCATCGGCACGGCCGGCACGCGGGTGGGCGAGTGGCGGGGCGTCCCCGTGCACCTGGTGGGTGGCCACGACACCGCGTCGGCGGTCGCGGCCCGACCGGCCGGCGCCCCGGAGGCGAGTGCGTTCGTGTCGGCCGGGACGTGGCTGCTGGTCGGGGCGGAGCGGCCCGCGCCCGACACGTCGGAGGCGGCCCGACTCGGAAACTTCTCCAACGAGCCCGGTGCCCTCGGTGGCGTGCGCTTCCTCAAGAACGTCACCGGGCTGTGGCTGCTCGAGCGGTGCCGGGAGCAGTGGGGAGACCCGTCGGTGGAGGCGCTGGTGGACCAGGCCGCGGCCGAGCCCGTCGGTGGGCCGACCGTCGACCCCAACGACGCCCGCTTCGCCAACCCGTCGAACATGGAGGCGGAGATCCGATCGGCGGCCCGGCTGGGCCGGCGATCGGGCCGGGATGCGGTCGTGCGCTGCATCTTCGATTCGCTGGCCGCCGCCACTGCCGGCGTGGTGAACGAGCTCGGCACCTTCCTCGGCCGACCCGTCGAGCGGTTGGACATCGTCGGGGGTGGCGGGCGCATCGACGTGCTCGTCCGCCTCCTCGAGGACGCGTGTGGCGTGGAGGTCGTCGTGGGCCCGGCCGAGGCCACCGCCCTCGGCAACGCCCTCGTGCAGGGCCGCGCCCTCGGGCGTTAGTCCGGGACGGGGACCACCCTCGCCACGAGGTAGCGCACCGCCCCCTGGCCGTCTCTGACGAGCACACTCGATCCCGACACCGTGAGCTCGGTGCCGTCGCCGCGGAGCAGGCGCCACCGTCGCTCGTTGCTGACGCGCTGGCCTCCCTGGAGGCGGTCGTCCCAGATGCGATTGAGCTCGTCGTGGTCACTGAGCACGACCTCGTGCATCGACCGGCCCACCAGCGCGCTGAACTCGTAGCGGAGCAGCTCGCGCATGGCCCGGTTGACCATCACGATCCTGCCCTTCGGGCAGACGACGCTCAGGGGAAGGGCCGCGTTCTCAAAGGTGAGGAGCGACTCGGCCATGCCCGCGATCGTGCCTTCATCGTCATCACGATCGACCTCGCCCTCGTGTCCGCCAACCACGCCTCCCTCGCCGTGGTTCAGGGAGCGAGGGAGGCGTGGCAGCGCTGGGGGACATGGCGCTGGTGGAGGCGGTCGGCGGACTCGTCGGGCGGCCGCCCGAGGTCCGTCACTCGCAGGCCGAGCGCCTTCGCGCCGTCCGCCCGTTGTTCGCGCACGGTGTCCGTTGTAACAGCGCTCCGGTAGCTGCGCAAGGATCTTGATCTAAATATCTGAGGCGGTATAGTACTGACAAATTCTGTCTGTGCCCGGGGAGCGCGGGCGTGTGATCGTCGTCGCTGCGACGCCGCCATCGGCGGGGCTGCATGGACGTCGCCGCCCCGGCGCGCGCACGCGGATGACATCACCAGCGGCGCGACACGGAGTCGGCGGGTGCCGTTTCGTGCCGTTCCTGCGCGGGTACGCCGCGGAGGAACGGACAACATGGAGGAGGCGGCCCCCATGAAGCGGGACGCAGACGCGGCACAACCGGAGCTGAGCCCGGACGACATCGACGCCGAAACGGCGCAGGCCCTGCCTGACCGACAGGCCATGTCCAAGATCGGGCTCAACGTCGACGGCGTCGACAACTTCGCCATGGTCCTCAATGAGGCCAGCGCCATGAACCTGGCCTCGACGGATTCCGTCGCAGTGGCGGACGCCGACCAGATCGTCATCATCACCCAGGCCGACCAGGACTAGAGGAGCAGCCATGAGCGACAGGCAACCGGAACTGACGACCGAAGAGCTCGAGGCCGAGTCGGCGGGCAAGCTGCCCGATCGTCAGGCCATGACCACGTTGGGGGACCTGCCGACAGGCCTCCTGCCTGATTCGCTGCTGGACCTCGACGTCAACGTGGATCTCGACGCAGACGTCGCGGCACCCATCGACGCAGCCATCGCGGCCAACGCCAACGTGGCGGCCCCGATCGACGCTGCCGTGTCCGCCAACGTCCTGTCGCCGGGTTCGGCATCGGTGGCCAACGCGGTGCAGACCTCGTCGATCGTGCAGGACCTCGACGGTGTGGCCGAGGCCGACGCCACCCAGGCGTCCGACATCTCGCAGGGCGACAGCACCACCTGACCTTGGTATGAAGCCCGTCGCCACCACCGGCGGTCCTGCCGTCGGTGGTGGGGCGGCCGAACCTCAACCCACAGACACCGAGGACGCCGCCTGGGTCCCGCGGCGGGGGGACGGCGTCGAGCTCATCGGCGAGTACGACGCCTCCGGCTACCGCCGAGCGCCCGCCCTCGTCCGCCGGGGCGACGGGCAGATCCTGCAGCTGACGCCGGTGCTCTACGCCACCCTCGATGCGATCGACGGGCAGCGAACCCTCGGCGAACTGGCCGAGCACCTCTCGGCGACGATCGAACGGCGCGTCTCGGTGGAGAACGTCCGCGTCCTGGCCGAGGAGAAGCTCGCCCCCCTGGGTGTGATCCTCCAGCGGGACGGGAGCGAAGCCGAGTTGAAGCGATCGGACCCGTTGCTGGGGCTCCGGCTGCGGGCAACGGTGCTGGGGGAGCGCCTGGCCAACGCACTCGCCGCGCCGTTCGGCTTCCTCTTCCACCCGCTCATCCTGCTGCCGGCGGTGGTCGCCTTCTTCGCCGCCGCGGGATGGCTGCTCTTCGTCCGCGGCATCGCCGGCGGCACGCGGGAGCTCCTGTATTCGCCGTCGCTGCTCCTCGCCGTGTTCGGGGTGACGATCCTCTCCGCCGGCTTCCACGAGTTCGGCCACGCCGCCGGCCTCCGTTACTCGGGCGGCCGGTCGGGCGGCATGGGGGTCGGCGTGTACATCGTCTGGCCCGCGTTCTTCACCGACGTCACCGACGCCTACCGGCTGCCCCGCTCAGGCCGGCTGCGCACTGATCTCGGCGGGCTCTACTTCAACGCGCTGATCGTGCTGGCGACCATCGCTGTCTGGCGGCTGACAGGGGCTGAGGCCGTGCTCGTGCTGGTGCCCCTGCAGTTGCTGCAGATGATCCACCAGCTGCTGCCTGTGGTGCGCTTGGACGGCTATCACATCCTGGCCGACCTCTGCGGGGTACCGGACCTCTTCGCGCGCATCAAGCCGACCCTGCTCAGGCTGGTGCCCGGCAGGAAGGCGGGGCCCGAGGTCAAGGCCCTCAAGCCGTGGGTGCAGGTCGTGGTGACCCTGTGGGTCCTGTTCGTGGTCCCGCTCCTCTTGATAGCGGTGCTCTTCACTGCGATCTCCTTCCCGCGGATCGTGGCCACCGCGTGGGACTCCTCGGCGCTGCAGTGGCAGGGCGTCGGCAAACGGTTCGACAACGGCGAGTGGGCCGGTGTGGTCGTCGGGCTCATCGGCACGGCTGCGACGTCGCTGCCGGTCCTCGGCAGCGTGTTCATGGTCTCGCGTCTGACCCGCAAGACGAGCCGGGGGATTTGGTCCCGGGCGTCGGCGTTCCCCGCAGGACGGCCCTTGGCGCTCGTGGCCGGGGCCGCGCTCGTCGCCGGGCTGGCCGTGCTGTGGTGGCCGAACGGCGAGTACCGGCCCATCCAGCCCGGCGAGCGGGGGACCGTTGCCGACGCCTTCCGCACCATCGCCGAGGTCCCGACCGGACGCCCCGGGCTCACCGAAGAGCGGGTGAAAGAGCTGGGGGGTGCCCCGGCGCGCGCCGACGAGTCGACCGGGGCGACGGTGCCGCAGCAGTCGTCCACCACCACGCCCGCGTCGGGCCAGTCGCCGACCACGACCGCGAGAGCGACGACGAGGACGACAGACGAGGTTCGGGCGACCACGACCACCAGTCCGACCAGCAGCGACGGGCCTGGCACGGGCGGCTCCGACGGCACGACGCCGTGAGCGACCGTTTCACCGCCGCGACGGTTGGGAACCAGCAGACGGTGAGCCGCAGACTGCTGGGACTGTGCATGGCCGTCCTCATCTCGTTGGGGATGGTGCTGCCGATGGCGCCGGCGAGCGCGCAGGAGAACGACGCGACGGCGGTGAACACCAAGGACGGCAAGTCCGTCTTCAAGCTCGCCTTCCAGGTGAAGAAGACGATGGACAGCGACGTCGTCGCGACGAACACAGCGACCGCGTTCGCCTCGTGCACGGACTGCAAGACGGTCGCTGCTGCCATCCAGATCGTGCTCGTGTCTGGCGAGCCGACGTCCGCCGACATCGAGAATCAGGCGTTGGCGATCAACTACCAGTGCACCGAGTGCGAGACCATGGCCGTCGCGTATCAGTTCGTGTTCGGCAACGGTGAGGACGTCAAATTCACCCCCGAGGGCAAACGCCGGCTCAACGAGCTCAAGCAGCAGTTCAAGCAGCTGAAGCATCGCGACGACCTGACCCTGCAGCAGCTGTCGAATGAGATCGCGTTGATAGCCGGCGAGGTGGCCGAGGTCGTGGACACCGAACTGGTGACCAAGGAGAAGGGGAGCGACGCGACAAGCACGTCGACATCGACCCCCGCGTCGACCACGTCGACGACCGCTGACGATTCCTCGTCCGGTCCGACGACGACGGCCGACGAGCCCACGACCACGACGGCGCCGTGAGCCGCCTGGCTGCCCTGGCAGTGGCGTTCGTGCTGGTCGCGGCGGGCTGCGGCGAGGACAGGTCGCCGGCAGAGCAGGCCCTGGCTGACGCCGAGGCCGGACTCGAGCGGATCGAGAGCGGTGAGCTGACCATGGAGCTGTTGGCTTCACCCGCCGGCAGCGGCGACGGGCGGGGCGTGGGATTCCGACTCGAAGGTCCGTTCCAGGTGGGCGAGAAGAAGGGCGACCTTCCCGTCGCCGACCTCGAGTTCACGCGGATCACCGGGGGCGAGCGCCGCACGACCGGGTTCGTGAGCACCGGCGAGAAGGCGTTCGTCGAGCTCGACGGCATCTACACCCAGCTCGACAACGCCCAGGTCGAGGAGCTGCGCGTCACGGGCGACGCCAAGGGCGGTGGGCTCGATGGCCTGTCCCTCGACGAGTGGGTGGCCGAGCCCACGGTGAGCACCGGCCCGCGGGTCGGCGGCGTAGCCACCCGCCGTATCACCGGCGCGGTGGACGCCGTGCCCGCCATCAACGACCTTCTCGAGCTGGCAGGGGGTTTCGGCGCGGCCGACGAGGACGCGCCGACGCGGCTCGAGGGGGAGGGCGCCGATGCCGTTCGACGAGCCGTCGAGTCGGCAAAGGTCGACCTGCTCGTCGGTGCCGAGGACGACCTCCTGCGCAAGCTCGAGCTCGTCATCGACCTGAGCGTGCAGGGAGAATCGTCCGAGGTGCGCCGTGCGCTGAAGGGACTGGCGGGCGCCCGGCTCGCCTTCCAGCTCGATGTCGGAGACGTCAACCGTCCCGTCACCGTCGACGCACCCGACAACGCCCGGCCCGCGCCCTAGTCGAGCTCAGCCCGCGCCGGTGAGGACGGGCTCCCGTCCCTCGTCAGGAGTCGCCTCTGCGTGACCCTCGACGTCGATGTTGGGCAGGAGCCGGTCGAGCCAGCGGGGCAGCCACCAGTTCTTGTCGCCGAGCAGTTCCATCGTCGCGGGCACGAGGAGCATGCGGACGATGGTGGCGTCGAGCAGGATCGCGGTGGCCAGCCCGGTACCCATGAGCTTGAGGGTCCGGTCGTTCTCGAGCAGGAAGCTGCCGAAGACGACGACCATGATCGCGGCGGCCGCGGTGATGACCTTGGCAGTGGCGGCCAGACCGTCGGCCACCGACGTGCGGCTGTCACCGCTGCGGTGCCACTCCTCGCGCACCCTCGAGAGCAGGAAGACCTCGTAATCCATGGACAGGCCGAAGACGACGGCGAACAGCATCATCGGCATCCACGGCTCGATGGGCGCGGGCTGCACGCCGGTGAGGTCGCTCAGCCAGCCCCACTGGAACAGGGCAACGACGATGCCGTAGGCGGCGCCGATCGACAGCAGGTTCATGACCACGGCCTTCAACGGCACCAGCACCGACCGGAAGACCACCATCAGGAGCAGGAACGACAGGGCCAGCACCGCGCCGAAGAAGTAGGGCAGGCGTGAGGAGAGCAGGTCGGAGAAGTCGACGTTCACCGCGACGACGCCGGTCACTTTGACATCGACGCCGGCGGCCGCCTCCGCGGGCGGGAGCACGACGTCGCGGAGGCGGGTGACGAGGTCGGTCGTGGCTTCCTCCTGCGGTCCTGTCGACGGGACGAGGTTCCACATCGCGGCCGTCGGGTTCTGGGGGTTGTTCGGCCGAGCAGGGGACACGAAGGCGACGCCCCGATCGGCGGCGGCCGCCTCGGTGATCCGCTCGAGCCCGGCCAGGTCGGTGCCGTCGGCCAGCTCGGCCACGAGGAGCATCGGCCCGTTGAAGCCGGGGCCGAAGCCGTCGACCAGCAGGTCGTAGGCCTGCTTGGTGGTGGTCTCCTGGGCGAAGTTGCTCTCGTCGGAGAAGCCGAGCCGCAGGCCCAGCACCGGGATGGCGAGCACCGCCAGCGCCACCGTCCCGGCGATCGCCGCCGTCCACGGGCGGCGCTGGATGAGGCGACTCCAGCGGTAGGCCGGTGTCTCCCGCAGGGGCTTGGGTGCAGGCCTGGCGACTTCCTGCTTCAGGGCGGGGACGAAGAACCCGGCGACGAGCACGACGATCGCGGCGGGGAGGGCGACCATGACGAGCGGCGTGATCTTGAGGCCCATGCCCACCAGGGCGAGGGCGACCAGACCGGCGGCGATGAGCCCCCGCCGACGGGTGAACTCGATGCGTTCGCCCGCGAAGCCGAGCAGGGCGGGGAGGAGGGTGAGGGAGGCGACGACAGTGACGGCGACGACCGCGGCCGCGCCGACCGCCAGGCCCTGCACGAAGTTGACGCCCATGAGCAGCATCCCGAGCAGGGAGATCACGACGGTGGTGCCGGCGAACAGCACCGACCGGCCCGCGGTGTCGATGGCGACCGTGACCGATTCCCGCACCGTGTGCCCGGCGTGGAGCTGCTCGCGGTGACGGGTGACGATCAGCAGCGCGTAGTCGATGCCGACGCCCAGCCCGATCATGATGCCGAGGAAGGTGGCGAACTCGGGGACGGCCAGGACGTTGCTGAGCAGGGTGATGATGGTCACCCCGATGCCGATGCCGAACAGGGCCACGCCGACGGGCAGGCCCATGGCCAGCACGGAGCCGAAGGCGAGGATGAGGATCACGATGGCGAAGGCCAGGCCGAGGACCTCCGACGACGGCTGTTCGAACTCGGCGAAGATGAAGCCGCCAAGCTCCATCCGCACGCCGTCGAGGTCGGGGGCGGCGGCGAGGATCTCGTCGCGTATCTCGCCTGCACGCGGGAAGGAGGTGTCCTCGGGCATCTCGATGTTGGCGAAGGCGATCTTGCCGGCGTTGGCGCCCTCCGAGGAGATCTGCTGCTGGCCCCCCTCGGCGTACGGGCTCTCGACCCGGGTGACGTCGTCGATGCGGGCGACCTTGTCGAACAGCGTCTGCATCGCGTCGCGCACCTCGGGGTCGGTGACGCCCTGGTCGGCCCGGAACACGATCGTGCCGACCATGCCGGTACCCTGACCACCGAAGTCGGCCTCGAGGATGTCGAAGCCGACCTTGGACTCGACGTCGGGCAGGTTGAACTCGTCGCGGAACCCGCCGCCGACCATGCCGGACACGACGCCGACGGCTACGAGCGCCGCGATCCACAGGACGACGACGAGCTTGCGGCGGTCGTGGCACCAAGGGCCAAGTCGTGCGAACACGGGGTTCCTCCTCAGGACGTACGCGGCTTGCGGTTGGCGTCGATGCTTTGGACGGTGCGGCGACCTCGACTTCATCGCTCCTGGCGCCCGAACCAAGGTAAATGCCATTACGGCCAGATCCTGGCCGCAATGTCTGCGACACTTCGAATTGTGAGCGATCCCACCTCCCGAGTCCTCCAGCTCCTCTCCTTGCTGCAGACGCACAAGTTCTGGCCAGGCGACGAGCTGGCCGAGCGCCTCAGCGTCAGTCCCCGCACCGTCCGCCGCGACGTCGATCGGCTGCGCGAGCTCGGCTACCCCGTGGACGCCACGCCGGGGGTCGCGGGTGGCTACCGCCTCGGCGCAGGCGCCCACATGCCACCGCTCCTGCTCGACGACGACGAGGCGGTCGCCATTGCCGTTGGCCTGCGTGCGGCCGCGGGCGCGGCCGTCGACGGCATCGAGGACACGTCGCTGCGGGCGCTGGCCAAGCTCGAGCAGGTGCTGCCCGACCGGCTGCGCCGACGGGTCAACGCCGTGCACTCCAACGTCGTCGCCATGCGGTGGGGCGCGGGCGGGCCCACGGTCGACGCCGAGGCGCTGGCCGTGCTGGCCCAGGCCTGCCGCGACCACGAGCAGGTGCGCTTCGAGTACCAGCGCCGCGACGGTGAGGAAACGCGTCGGCTGGTGGAGCCCCATCAGCTCGTGTCCGCCGGCCGGCGCTGGTATCTGGTCGCGTGGGATGTGCGGCGCACCGACTGGCGCACGTTCCGCGTCGACCGGCTGCAGACGCCGCAGCTCGCGGGCCTGCGCTTCGAGCCCCACGTGTTGCCGGCCGGCGACGCCGCCGAGTTCGTCGCCCAGTCGATCAGCTCCATGCCCATGGCGTACGAGGCCACGGTGCTCGTCCACGGGACGGCTGACGAGGTGCGCGCCGCCATCCGCTGGACCGACGCCGACGTCGAGGTCGTCGACGCGAACAGGTGCAGCGTGCGGTTCCGCGCCGACAACATGGACTGGCTGGTATCGACCGTCGCCATGCTCGCCGTCGTCCGCGACATCGAGGTCGAGGAGCCCTCCGAGGTGGCCGTCCGCGTGGCCGAGCTGGCGGCCCGCCTGAGCAGGGCATCGGCGAACTAGACCGACGATCTTCTCATTCTTGACAACAAAAGTCGTCGGTGACATGGTGGGCACGTGCACGACGTGGCAGTGATCGCCGACCCGGCTGCGGCCGAGGTGTCGCTCGACCCGGTGCGGGCCCGCCTGCTGGCTGAGTTGTCAGAGCCGAGCTCGGCCGCGGGGCTGGCCCAGCGCGTCGGGCTCCCGCGCCAGAAGGTGAACTACCACCTCCGGGCCCTCGAACGGCACGGCCTGGTGGAGCTGGTAGAGGAGCGGCGCAAGGGCAACTGCACCGAGCGCATCGTGCAGGCCAGCGCCGCGTCATATCTCATCTCGCCCGCCGCCTTCGCGCCCGTGGCGCCCGACCCCGAGCGTGCGCCGGACCAGCTTTCGGCCCGATGGCTCCTCGCCCTCGCCGGCCAGCTCGTGCGCGACGTTGGCGAGCTCGTGAGCGGCGCGGCTCAGACACGGCATCGGTTGGCCACGTTCGCGGCCGATGGCGATATTCGGTTCGCGTCGGCGGCGGACCGCGCTGCGTTCACCGAGGAGCTGGCTGCCGCCGTGACGTCGCTCGTCGCTCGATACCACGACGAGCACGCGCCGAAGGGCCGGGCCCATCGCATCGTGATCGCCGTCCACCCGGCGGTCGGCACCAAGGAGGCTTGAGATGGCGAAGCCCTTCGAGGTCCGCAGGGAGGTCGAGCTCGACGCCACACCCGAGCAGGTCTGGGAGGCGATCTCCACCGCGGGCGGTCTGGCGGCGTGGTTCATGCCGATGGAGCTGGACCCCGACAGCGGCATGGTCGTCGCGTGGGAGCCCGGCCGGCGCCTCGCCATCCGGACGCCCGAGGGGGACGACGGCTCGGCCCAGGCCTTCGAGTACCTGATCGAGGGGCGCGACCAGGGCAGCACGGTGCTGCGCTTCGTGCACAGTGGCTTTCTCGGCGACGACTGGGGCGACGAGTACGAAGCCATGACCGGCCGGGGCTGGGACATGTACCTGTTCACGCTGTCGCAGTACCTCACGCATTTCGCCGGGCGCGCTGCGACCTACGTCGAGGCCGAGGGCCCGCCGTCGTCGGCCAAGGAGGGCGGGTGGCCGCGACTGGCAGGTGCGCTCGGCGACCGGGTGGAGGTCGGTGCGCCCGTCCATGTCGAGCTCCCCGGCGTGGCCACCATCGACGGCGCTGTCGACTACGTCACGTCCAACTTCATCGGACTGCGCACCGCCGACGCCCTCGTCCGCTTCCACGGCCGCGCCCCCATCGGGATGGTGGTCGCGGTGAGCCACCACTCCTACGGCGATGGCGTGGACGTCGCGGCGACGACGCGCGGCTGGGAGTCCTGGCTCGAGGCCGCCTTCGCCTGATGGCTGACCCGTTTTGCCCACCCTTTTCGAACCGGGCCGTAAATCCGGCCGGAATCCGGTCGGATTTACGGCCCGGTTCGTTGTGGGGCGCCGGCCGTTGGCCGGTTAGGCGAGCTCGTAGTCGTCCAAGCGGGGGGCGGCCATCTCTTCGCGGAAGCGGTCGAAGCTGAAGGGCCAGGCCATGGGGATGCCGCGGTCGTCGAGGTACCAGCTGCGACAGCCCGTCACCCAGACGGTGTGCTTGGCCGCCTCGATGCGCTCGGCCTCGAAGCGCTCGGCGGCGTCGTGGCGGGCGCTTATGGCCTGGCACTCACCGCGGGCGATGCGGTCGACGAGCTGCATGACGTAGTCGAACTGCATCTCGGCCACGTCGATGAGCGAGAAGTTGCCCACTGGGCCGTTGGGGCCGTTGAGCATGAACAGGTTGGGGAAGTCGGGGATGGCCACCGCCAGGTAGGCCGACGGCCGCTTGTCCCACACCTCGTCCAACGCCACGCCGTCCCGGCCCTTCACCTCGATGGGTCGCAGGAACTGGTCGACGCGAAAGCCGGTGGCGAGCACCAGCACGTCGAGCTCGTGCAGCTGCCCGTCGCGCGTACGCACGCCTCCCGCTTCCACCCGCTCGATGCCCTCGGTGACCAGCCGGGCGTTGGGGTGCTGGATGGCCTCGTAGAAGTTGGGGGAGATCACCAGCCGCTTGCACGCGGCCCGGTAGGACGGGCGCAGCCGCTCCCGGAGGTCGGGATCGGCGACGTTGTGCTCGAGGTTGGCCTCGCACAGCTGCTGCAGCATCTGCAACTGGATCGAGTCGGCGTCCACGACCGCGTTGGCGAAGTTGTCGCTGAACGCCTTCGACAGCTCGTCACGCCGCGCCTGGATCAACGAGCCGTCGGCGCGATACCGCTCCCGCTCCTCGTCGGTGACGGGGTCGTTGGGCACGGGCAGCACCCACTGCGGCGTGCGCTGGAAGAGATGCAATGCCCCCACCCGGTCGGCGATCGACCCGACGATCTGCACGGCGGTCGAGCCGGTGCCGATCACGCCGACGCGTGCGCCCTCCAGCGCCACGCTGTGATCCCAACGGGCACTGTGGAACACCGCACCGTCGAAGTCCTCCACACCCTCGATGTCGGGGTACTTCGGATGATGCAGCACGCCCGTGGCGGCGATGACCACGTCGGCGACGTCGCGTCCTCCGTCGCTCGTCTCGATCTGCCAGCGCCCGTCGTCGAACGCCATCCGGCACACCTCGGTCCTGAACCGGATGCGACCCATGACGTCAAAGCGACGAGCGACGTCCTCGAGGTAGGCGCGGATCTCCGGCCCGGGGGAGAAGACGTGGCTCCAATCCGGGTTGGGTGCGAACGAGAAGCTGTAGAGGTGGGACGGCACGTCGCAGGCGATGCCCGGGTAGGTGTTCTCCCGCCACGTGCCCCCGAGCGACTCGGCCTTCTCGTAGACGGTGAAGTCGGTGAGGCCCGCCTCCTGCAGCTTGACCGCGCTGAGGATGCCGGCCATCCCCGCGCCGATGACGACGATGCGCGGCGGACGGCCGGTCATGCGATGACCTCGTAGGAGAGCGGCTGGCCCGTCACGCGCACGCGCTCACCGACGACGTTCCGTCCGCTGAGCGACGGCAGTTGCCCGGGCGCGGCCGCAGCCACAACCCGGCGGCCGTCGTCGAGGGTCGCGATGATCGGTGCCATCGCGGCCGACTCGCCGTCGTAGACCACTGTCGACGCGACCACGGTGCCCTCGCCGTCGGCCGTCATCGCGACGGGAAGAGCGGTCGCGTCGATGTCGCGCTGGCGGGCCGAGAGGTCCGCGTTCACGAAGCCGCTCGGGGGCGGGGAGGTGCCGTAGAGACCGTAGGAATGCTTGGTTGTGTACCACCCGAGCGCACTGACGAGCCCGCAGGCGCCCTCGTCGCCAGTTCGGAGCCGGTCGACCATGGTGGCGATGCCGTGCGTGGAGTAGTTGTTGCCCGGCCCGCCGAAGTACGGGAGCCCGCCGGTGACGGTGAGCCCCCTCGGATCCTCGGGTGCCAGCCCGATGGCCTCGGTGGCCGCCTCGACGGCAGCGGGGAAGCACGAATAGAGATCGAAGGCGGCCACGTCGTCGACGCCGAGACCGTGCGCGCCCAGGGTTGCGTCCGCCGCGGCCGCGATGGCGGGCGAGGTGGTGAGGTCGGGCCGGGCGACCGGCTCCCACACGTCGTGGCAGTCCGCCCCCGACCACACGAACACGGCGCGGTCGGCGACACCGGCGGCCCGGGCCGCGGCCAGCGAGCACACGACGACTGCGGCACCCTGGTCGACGTTGAGGATCGCGGTCATGCGCTTGGTGTAGGGCTCGGCCACGATGCGGTTGTCGGGGGACGGCGTGGCGATCTCGTCGGCCGTGCGCCGCTCGGGGAACCACGCCACCGGATGGGTTGCGGCAACCTCGCTGAACGGCGCCAGCAGCCGGCCCATCCGGGCGCGGTGCTCCTCGAAGGTGTTCCCTGCGCGTGCCGCGATCGCGCTCTCGATCATGGCGTAGATGTGCACGGGGAGGATGAGGCCGACGGCGTTCTCGGCGTCGCCGGTTCCCAGACGGTCGTCCCCGATGGCGGGGTCGGGATCGCCGAACGCGTCCTTGGCCAGGCCGCGGTGGCCGGCCTTGGCTGAGCGCATGGCCTCGGCGCCCGCGATGAGGGTCGCATCGAGTCGTCCCGCGGCGATGTCGGCCGCGGCGCGCGTGACGAGCAACTGCGGCGTGTTGCCGCCGATGCTCGTCGTCTCGCACACCCCGGGCGTGAGGCCGAGGCGCTTGGCCAGTGCCGTCGCCGGCGCCGGCCCGGTGGGGGAGAGGATGCCGACCACCGACAGCCGTCCGATGGCCGGCCGCAGCCCGGGCGCCTGGTCGAGCGCTTCGACTGCGACGCGCTCGGCCAGGTCGAGAGCGCCGATCAGCTCGACCCGTTCGACCCGCTGAGCCGTCGCGACGACGACAGGGATGCGGTCTTCGTCGATCACAGGACGGGGAGGCCGAGGGGCCCGAGGCCGACCGCCCGCATGCGCCGGGCGTGGCCAGCGGTCAACGCGCCGAGAAGCTCCGCGGGCCGGCCCAGTCGCAGGAAGGCGGCCATCGGCGCGCCCTTGTCTCGTCCGCTCCAGAGCATGTGCAGCAGCATGCGGCGCGAGGCGCGCGCCGCCCGGACGCGTGCGTCCGGCGCACTCTCGAGCACCGCTCGAAGATCCGACGCGGCGGCGGCCTCGTGCTCGACCTCGTCCTCGATGACGGTGTCGATGAAGGCCGCGGTCTCGGCGTCAGCGACCCGCCGCAGCCATGTGAGCAGGTCGTCGGCAACGCCCTCTCCGAGGTAGGCGAACACCGCATCTTCGACGGGGTCGCTCGGTGGCCGGGCGTGGTAGCGGTCGAGGGCGACACGGTAGGGGCGCATGGCCCGCTCTGGGTCGGCCCCCATCGCGTCGAGCCGGCCGACGAAGCCCTTGTGGTGGCGCAGCTCCTCGGCCGCCACCTTGCGGAAGCGCCGCCGCGTCTCCTCGTCGGACGCGCCCTCGGCCTCGGCCTTGGCGCCCTCGTAGGCCTTGAGCTCGCCATAGGCGACAGCCCCGAGCACCTGGACGAGTGCCTTGTTCACGGCTTCTCCTTTCGCGGGCGCAGCCCGTCGAGCAGCAGGGTGACGACGAAGTCGGCGACGACCGACGCGGGAACGCCGTCGTCGGTGGTGAGGCGCCGCACTGCCAGCTGACTGATGAGGGCGGCGACCGAGAAGGCGATCATGCGGGCGGGCGCCTCGACGACATGGCCCGCCGACTGGGCGGCAGCGATCGTCTCCTCGATGTCGCCGATGAACCCCTCGTAGATGCCGGCCAGGTGGCGGTCGAACCGGTCGCCCAGGACGACGGCGTCGCGGAACAGGAGCTTGACCACGTCCCGGTCCTGCTCGAAGAACTCGAACGTCGCCCGTACCGACGCGCGGAACACCGCTTCACCGTCGGCGCCCGCCAGGTCGATGAGCGCGCCGTCGATGTGGCTGCGCAGCGCCAGCTCCTGGTCGTCCATCAGCGCGTGGAACAGCGCGTCCTTGGTGTCGAAGTACCAGTAGACCGAGCCATAGGAGATGCGGGCCGCCTTGGCCACGTCGCCCATGGTCGTGGCGTGGTACCCCTTCTTGGCGAAGACGCGCTTGGCGGCGGTGAGGATGACCTCGCGCCGACGCTCCTTGTCCTCGTCGCTGACCGCCCGCACCCGCGCTGCGCTCACGTCGTTGGACCTCGACCGTCGGGTGGCCATGACGCGATGCCCTCTTCGAGCGGCACCTCGAGGGAACGAAGCTGGGCCGAGACCATGCGCCACAATCCGATGGCGGTGACCAGCTCGAGCAGGACCTGGGGGTCGTCGCTCACGTGCTCGGTGCACGCGTCCCACGTGGCCCGGCTGATGGCGCCGTCGGCCAGCGTCTCGTCGACCGCGGCCAGCACGGCGCGTTCGGCCGGGCCGAATCCGTCGTGGTTGCGCCAGTCCTGCACGCCGAGCAGGTCGGCTTCGGGGATCTGCAGGCCGGTGGCGATGCGCCAGTGCTGGGTCCACTCGTAGTCCGACGCCGTCGCCCACCCGAGCCGCATGATGACGAGCTCGCGCAGCCGGACATCGAGGCGCCCGTCCCACAGCAGGCCCATGAGCAAGTCCGACAGCCAGCGGGCCAGCTTGGGGTGATGGAGCCAGACGCGGAAGACGCTGAGCTCGGCCGCCAGCTCGGAGACACCGGCCGCCGTCGCTGCCGCCTTGGCTTCGTCGAGCGGGAGCAGGGGAATGCGGGGTTCGACGGTCACGGCGTCAGCACTCCGTGCACGGGCGGGGGGCCGTCGCCCTCGCCCGCCATTGTCCGCACCAGGTCCTCGGCGTCGTCGAGCGACGCGGTACGGCGGGGGAGGTCGGCGAAGGGATAGCGGCCGGTGGCGAGCAGGTCGAGGGCGTCGCGATAGGCCGGCGCGTCGACGCCGAGGGCGCCGAGGATGCGCAGCTCCTTGAACACGATGAGGTCGGGCCAGAAGCCGGGGGTCTCGGCCGACCCGCGTGTGCCCGCCATCACGATGGTGCCGCCCACTCGCGCCACGTTGATGGCCTGGCCCAGCGCGGCGGGGGCCTTGGCCGTGACGTCGACGACCACGTCGGCTCCACCACCCGTGGCCTGCCGCAGCGCCTTTGCCGGGTCCATGTTCGACACGTCCACGGACAGGTCGGCGCCGAAGTCCTTGGCCAGCGCCAGCCGCTCGTCGTCATGGGGCGACACGCCGGTGACCATCACGAACGATGCGCCCGCCTCCTTGGCCGCCGCGCACGCGGACAGGCCGCGGACACCGGGACCGAGCACCGCCACCACGTCGCCCGGGCCCGTGCCCGGCACCGTCACGCCCCAACGAATGCCGGCGCCGAGGGGGTTGAACAGCGTCGCCACGACCGGATCGAGGTTCGAGGGGACGGGCAGGAGCATGCTGTCGGGGCCGAGGTACTGATGGGTGGCGTACCCGCCCCAGAGCCCGGGCTCCTTGTCGACGGGGATGAAGCCGTACATGTCGGCCATGCCGTGGCGCATGCAGCGCCGGTAGAGGCCGGAGGTGCACGCGTCGCACGCGCCGCACCGTTGGAAGACCTCGACGGCGACGCGGTCCCCGGCGCTGACACCCCATCGCTCCGCTGCTTTCGGGCCGACCTCCTCGATGACGCCGACGGCCTCGTGGCCGGGGACGAAGGCGAAGCCGGCTGGCAGGGCGCCCGTGTACTGCTCGTGGTCGGTGCCGCACAGGCCGCACGCCTCGATGCGCAGGAGCCCGTCGTCGTCGCCGACCTCCGGCACGTCGAGCTCGTGGCCGACCAGCTTCCTCGGTTCCTCGAGGACGAGGGCCCGGGCTCGCGTCACGCCGGCGTCAGGACGGTGCCCAGGCGCGCCAATGCCGCCTGGGCCTCGGTGACGATGGCGCGGACGACATCCCCCGCGGGCTCCACGGCGCTGATGCCCCCGACGCCCTGGCCCGCGGGATAGCACTCGACCTCGGGGTCGACGCCCTCGGTCGACTCGTCGCCGCCGAGGTGAAAGGCGCCGGCCTGCATGGAGGCGACCGCCTGCATCGGGAAGCGCTGGAGCTCGTCGGTCCGATTTTCCCAGTCGGCGGTGTAGGCGTTGCGCATGACGCGCATGGTCTTGCCCGAGTAAGCGCGGCTGACGACGGTGCCGTCCTCGCCGCCGCGCAGGAGGGCGTCCTTGTAGCCGGTGACGGCGCGGGCCTCGACGGTCGCGATGAAACGAGTGCCGAGCCACACGCCATCGGCGCCGAGGGCGAGGGCGGCGGCCAGGCCCCGCCCGTCGAAGATGCCGCCGGCCGCGACCACCGGCACCTGGTCGCCGACCGCGTCGACGATGAGCGGCACCAGCGGCATGGTCGCGACCTGGCCGGTGTGACCGCCCGCCTCCGTGCCCTGGGCCACGACGATGTCGCAGCCGACGTCGACGGCCGCGCGCGCGTGGGCAACCTTGCCGCACATGTTGACGACGAGCACATTGTTGCGGTGGCACAGCTCCACCACGTCGGCGGGAACGCCGAGGCCGGCGACGAACACGCTGGCGCCCTCTTCGATGAGGCGCTCGACCTGGATCGCCATGTCGCCCGGCATGGCGGTCAGCAGGTCGACGCCGAACGGCTTGTCGGTCGCCTTCCGCACCAGGCGGATCTCCTCCACCATCTGCTCGGTGGTCATCACCGACGCGCCCAGGCATCCGAACCCGCCCGCCTCGGAGACGGCGGCGACCAGCCGGTGGTATGCCACGCCACCCATTCCCGCCAGCATCACCGGGTGATCGACCTGGAGCAGGTCCGTGAGGCGGGTACGCAGAACAGTTGACTGACTCATCAGTCAATACTGGGTCGGAACTGACTCATGAGTCAACAACGGGAGGTGTGTGTGCGGAGGGTCTGTGCGGTGGCGGTGCTGCTGGCCGGCCTCGGGCTGCTTCCCGCCTCCGCGCAGACGACGGTTCCGGTGACCATCGACGCGGCCACGGAGCTCGGCCCGATCAACCTCGAGCTTGGAGGGCTCGGTGCCCATACCGGAGGGGCGCCGCTGGCGACCGTCGCCGAACTGCACCCGTACCTGGTGCGCATCGACGGCTCGCTGCAGGACGTCAGCCCCGCGCCGGGGGTGCTCGATCTGGACCGCCTCCTGGCTCGCGTCGCCGAGGTGCGCGGCATCGGCGCCGAACCGCTGGTGATCCTGTCGTACATGCCGGCCTGGCTGGGTGCGCCGCAGGCCTTCGGCCGGGATCCAACGAGAGTGCCGCCCGCCGACCCGGACGCGTGGGAGGCGGTGGTGCACGACGTCGTGCTCGCCCTCGCCACCGCACCGACGCCGGTGCGGCGGTTCGAGGCGTGGAACGAGCCAGACATCCCCCTGTTCTGGCAGGACACCCCGATCGCCTTCGCCGACACGATGGTGCGCAGCGCCCGCGCCGTCGCGCGCGTGGAGCGAGAGACCGGACTCGACCTCGTCTTCGGCGGGCCGGCGCTGGCAGTCCCGGACCCGGTGTACCTGGCCCCGTTCCTCGCCGTGTTCCGGGATCCGTCACTGCCGCTCGACTTCGTGTCGTGGCACTACTACGGGAACTTGCCGTTTCTCGGGCCCGACGGCACGGAGTTCGGCGAGACCGAGGCAGTGCAGCCAGTGATCGGGCGGCCCAACCCGCTCACCTCGCCGTCTGCCTTTGGCCCCCAGGTCGAGCTGATGCGGACCTGGACCGCCGCCGCCCTCGCCGGCTCCGGTCGTCCCGCACCCGCGCTGCTGCTCGACGAGTGGAACCTGTCGTCAGGCGGGTTCGACCTCCGCCACGACACGAACGTGGGCGCCGCCTTCGATGCAGGCGTGCTGGCCGAGCTGCAGGACGCGGGCCTCGATGCATCGTCGTTCTTCCGGGCTAACGACACCCGCACCACCGGAGGCGATCACGGGCTGGTGCGCACGGACGGCACCAGAAAGGCTGCGTGGTGGACGTTCTGGCTGTGGCAACAGCTCGCGGCGCGCCAGGTCCCGGTCACCGGCACGTCGGAGGGCCTCTGGGCCGTTGCGTCGAAGGACGCCGACCGGCTCACCCTGTTCGTCGCGTCGTTCTCCGCGTCGCAGCCCACCTCCCGTGTGCTCGACGTGGACGTGACCGGCCTGGGCTGGACGCCGGCGTCGGCCACCCTGCGTCGCATCGACGCGAACCACGCGTCGGCAGACGTCGCGGAGCCGATGCAGCTCGAGGACGGCGGGGTGCGGCTCGAGCTCCCGGCGCAAGGAGTGGCCATGGTCGAGCTGCGTCGGGTCGCTGCCGCGGCCCCGTCGCCGGATGCCACACGCGTGGCACAGGCGGCCCTCCCGGCGACGGGCGGGCGCGGCGCGTGGCCCGGCGTGGCGGCCGTGGGCGCGGCGATGCTGATCCGCCGAGCGCGTGTGACCGCGGACACCTTGGCATCGGACATTTCGGGCGCGACAATCTGAGGGTGGGCGAGCAGCTGGCCACTGAGGGTTGGGTGGAAGACGAGGCGCTGACACGGCGTCAGCTCGCTATCGGCGGATTCACCGTTCACTCGACGGCCTTCTTGATCACCAATGCCCTAGCGCTGCTGGGTTGGGTGGTGACCACGCTGCTCGGGGACGGCCCTGACTTCTTCTTCCCGGTGATTCCCCTCGCCATTTGGACGCCGCTGCTCGCGGTGCACGCGTACGGAATCTTCCACAAGATCCCGGAAGATGCTGACGTCCCGGTCCGGCTCCCGCTGGTGGTGCTGCGCCCAGGTATCGACGAGTAGCAGTTACCTCCCCTGCATCGCACGAGGCCATGTCAGAGCCAGCGCAGCACTCAGGGCGACCTTCGCGCCCCGATTGAGATTGTCGGAGCGCGTCACGATTCGACAGCTTCCCTTCGTCGAGCAATGCCGGACCTGGACCTGGCCTCCATGCAGAACACCTGTCCGATATGTACCATCACGCCATGGCAGCCACGCTCCGCCCGACACGGGAGGACCAACGGCCGCGGGCGGCGTGGCATCTCCGACTCCAGGCGATCTGCTTGGCTCTCGGCCTCTTGGTCAGCCTCGTTCTGGTCGTCGCGACAGATTGGGCGCCTGGTCAGATGTGGCTGTATCTCATCTCGATGGCGGTGGCGTCGATCCTCGCATTTCAAGCCAGTCGGATGCAGAAGCCCGGCGATGCCGGTTGGTGGCTGGCCGTCGTCGTCGAGGCCGCTCTTGTCGCAGCATCGGTCGCCGTGGCGGTGGGGACCGCGGCCGTGGCGAGGCTCAACGGAGCAGTCTGGCCTTGCCTAATTCTCTTCTTCCTTGCGACCGACGACCGCCGCGCGCGGAGACCTATCGCCGAGTAAGGCTCACCCACTCGGTGGCGGCACTAGACGTGCGATTGCGGCATGCCAACCGAACCTGTGCAGAGAACGGCCGGTCGAAACCAGACAGATCCGTCGCGATCACCGGTCGTTCTCTGCACAGGTTCGCGACGACGAGGTCGATTGCACCCGCTCGGTGTTGCCGGATACATCGTGGGTTGGTGCACCGCCGTGCCTGAGATTGCGCCGTAGTGCACCAACCCAAGGACGCTCGGTATTGCCCCGGTTTCCTGAGCTCTGCTTTTGCCCGCCCCGCCGCTTCAGCTGCTGCGCGCGAGGCGGCGGCCGAGGCGGAGCCAGGAGGGGTAGGTCGCGAAGATGGCCAGGCCGAGCAGGTGGGTGGGCCAGCGGGCCCGGCGGTGGTCGAAGCGGAACACGCCGGAGTTGAGCATCCAGTCGCGGCCGGTCTCGGCCCGGCACGCGCGCCAGAACCAGCGGATCCAACTCGCGTTGGCGTAGAGCGCGCCGGAGGTCACGAAGAAGGTGCCGAGCACGGCGGTGCCGGCGCGGTCCTTGGTCTGCTCGTCGGGAGCAAGCCGCTCGATGGCGGCGCCGCTCAGGACGAGCAGGGGCGGATCGACGAGGAAGCTCACGGCTGGCCCAACAGGGCGAACAGTGCAGCGTCGTCGGTGGCGATGGCGTCGGCGACGGCCTTGGTGCCGTCGTCACCCCAGAGGGCGGGGCCCCACGCCGAGAGCTTGGCGTTGGCGACGGTGGTCGGCCCCTCGACGCCGTGGCCAGCGCCCCCGCGCGGGACGTCGGCCCGCGCCTCGAGAGAGCGACCGTCGCGCAGGTGCACCGAGACGCGCGCGGGGAACGTCATGCGGAACCGGTCGAGGGCGTCGGGCGCCCAGAAGCGCCTGCCGCCGACCGAGGCCCATCCGGCCCGACCGCCGCGCAGCATGGCGCCTACGCCCCGCAGGTCGGCGAGGCCGCCCACGATGGACGGGTGGTCGCCCCGCACCCGGCCCAGGCCCCGCCGGAGTTGGCGCAACCCGGCCGCGCCGGCGAGGGCGCCCGGCGGCAGCAGCCCCCCGAACGCCTCGGCCGACGCGCGGGTGAGCTCCCAGTCGTGGCGCAGCTCGACGCGGCCGGCCAGCGCCGCCAGCGCGTCGCGGTTGACGGTCAGCCACTCGGCCGACACCTGCCGGGGCGTCACCTCGCCGGCCAGAAGGGCGATGGCCACGTTCCAACGCACCGAGAAGTTGACCGTCACCGGCGTCACGTCGCGGTCCGCGTACTCCGCTGACCACTTGTCCATCTCGCACGTGAGCATGCTGGCGTCGACGACGACGCGGTCGACGTCGGCCGCCGACGACACGTCGAGGGTCAGCAGCGCGTCGAGCGTCGTGTCCACGTACGCGCACCCCGGGTAGGGCTTGACGCACAGCGTCTTGATCGCCCAGCCCTCGCCCAGCCCGCTGAGGAGGCGGCGCACGGGCGCGTAGGAGAACGCGCCGAAGAAGCCCTGGGCATGGTCGAGCGCGTCGAGCGGACCGGTGACGCCCGCTGCGGCCAAGCGAGCGGCCCGCAGCCCCATCACCGCCGGCTCCGACGCGGTCAGCAGCTTGGAATCGGGTGCCATGAAACCGGGCACGGTGGGGCGGGGTGCCTGGTACAGCGAGATGGCGAGGGCGTGGGCCAGCTGCTCCTCGGGGAGCCCGAGCAGCAGCCCGGCGGCGAGCGCGCCGCCGGCCGAGTGGATGAACGACCACAGCTGGCCGTTGAGCGGGCCGATCAGGCAGGCGCCGCCGAGCCGCGCCTCGACCTCGTTGGCGACGACCTGGGCGACGAGCTGCTGCTCGCCCGTCGACCCCGTCTCCGCCGCCAGCAGGGCGGGCACCAGCACCGCGGAATGGCCGGTGTGGCCGAAGCTCACGTAGTCGTCGAAGTCGAGAGCGATGGAGCCGGCCGCCGCGGCGTAGACCGCATTCTCGACCGCGACCCGCTGCCGGGTGCCGACCAGGGGCGCGGGCCCGGGCTCGGCCCACGACGACACCGCGTCAACCACGCGACGGGTGGCCGCGTCGCCGGCCGACCCGGCCACGCCCCCGAGGACGGCTGCTCGCTGGGCCCGGCACAGGCCCAGCACGTCCGCGGGGACGTCGGTGCTTCGCAGGCGAAACGCCCACCCGGCGACGTCTTCCACGAGGCTCACGATGGCCGACGGTATGACCTTATTGACACCTGAGTCAATAGCGCGCCACCCTTCCTGTGTGGGTCGCAGGGCTGCCGCGCTCGCCCTCCTCGCCGTGCTCGCGGCCGGGTGCGCTCGAGGGGAAGAGGTCACCTTCGTCCAGCGCGAGTTCGCGCCGGGTGCGAACACCGCGGCGGCCGCATCGGCGGATGCCCCCGCAACGGAGGGCGGGCTGCTACCCGTCGCGGGCGGCGCGCCATCGGGGACCGCGTCGGCGCCGGCCGGCGGCACGACGGGCCGCGGCGCCGCGAACGCAGCCGCGCCCCCCGGCGGCGGTGTCATCCGCCTCGGCACCGTCCTGCCGCTGCAGGGCGGTCAGCGCGACTTCGGCGAACCCATCCTGCGGACGACGCAGGCCTTCATCGACGAGGTCAACGCCCGGGGCGGCGTCAACGGCTGGCGGTTCGAGCTCGTCGCCTACAACGCGTGCCTGGTGTGCCAGGGCGACGCGCTGGCGGCCGTGCGGCGCCTGGTCGAGCAGGACCGCGTCTTCGCCATCGTCAACACCTACGTGATGGTCGTGGCCTTCGAGTCCGTGATCCCGTACCTCGAGCAGAAGGGCGTGCCGCTCATCCAGGGGGGCTCCGAGAGCCAGACGTCGGACGCCCTCTCGCCCATCAACTTCGCGACGGCACCGACCGGCGCGTTCTACGGACGGTTCATCCCGGTGATGGCCAAGCGCTACGCCGGCATCACCAGGGTCGGCATCACCTACCTCAACGTCCCCGCCGAGGCGGGCGGCATCGACGTCCTCGCCCGCGAGCTCGAGAAGGAGGGCGTCGAGGTCGTGGACCGGGCGCCGATCGAGGCCGCCGAGGAAGCGGTGACGAGCATGGACAGCGTCGTCGCCCGCATGCGCTCGCGCGGCGCCGACGGCGTCGTCGCCACCAACCCCGTGCTCGTCATCTACGGCCGGCTGGCCGCGTCGCGCCAGGGCTGGAGCGCGCCATGGGTCGGCCCCGCGGCGTGGAGCCGCCTGGTCGAGGACTCGTGCGGTGCGACGTGTGACGACCTCGTCCTGACCGACACCGCCGGGCTCTCCTACCCCGACCGGCCCACGCCCCAGATGCGTCAGTTCATCGACACCATGGCCCGCAGGTACCCGGGAGCGGACACGACCGGGCACACCCTGGCGGCGTGGGTGGGGATGCAGCTGCTGTCGGAAGGCGTCGCCCGCTCCGGCCCCGATCGCCGGCTGTTCCTGCAGACCGTCGAGTCGTTCCGCAACCTCGACCTGGGGACGACCTCACCCCTCTCGTTCAGCCCCGATCGCCACCTCGGCGGGTCCGCCTCCATCCTGCTGCGGCTCAAGGGCGGCAAGTACGTGCGGGCCAGCGACCCGCTCAACTTCGGTGAGGCGGATGTGTCGTGACCTGGGTGCAGTACGGGATCTACGGCCTCGGTGTCGGGGCGGTGTTCGCGCTGCTCGGCGCGGGCGTGGTCCTGGTGTACCGGGCCAGCGGCGTCCTCAACTTCGCCCACGCGTCGATGGGCATGGCCGCGGCGTACGTCAACTTCGAGCTGATCGAGCGGTACGACCTCCCGGTCGGCTTCGCCTTCGCCCTCGCAGTGGTGTTCGGCGCTGTCCTCGGCGTGGTCGTCCACCGCTGCGTGTTCGTGCCCCTGGCCGCCGCGTCACAAGTGGTCAAGCTGCTGGCGTCGTTCGGTCTGGCCGGTGTCATCCAGGGACTCGTCGGCCTCGTCTGGACGAGTTGGGGCACGCCGACGATGTTCGGCCACAGCCTCTTCGCGGTGGACCGAGGACTGCACATCGGTGGCGCGGTGGTGGCGTGGCAGCGCGTCGCTCTCGTGGTGGTCGGGACCGCGATGTCGGTGGGGCTCGCCCTCTTGCTCGGTCGCACCGAGCACGGGGTACAGGTGCGGGCCCTGGCCCAGAACCGCATGGCCGCGCGCCTGGCCGGCATCGACGATCGCCGCATCGAGATGCGGACGTGGGCCCTGGCCGGCGCCACCGCCGCCGTCGCCGGGGTGCTGGTCGTGCCCTTCGGCGCCCTCAACCCCCTCGCATTGTCCGGCTTCCAGCTCAAGGCCCTGGCCGCCGCCCTCGTCGGCGGGTTCGCGAGCGTGCCCGCGGTGTTGGTCGGCGGCCTCGGCCTCGGCGTGGTGCAAGAGCTTCTCGTCGGCGCGCCGGCTCCGTTCAACGGGATGCGCGCTGTGCTGGCCAGCGTCCTCGTGCTCGTCCTGCTCCTCGTGCGCGTCGAGCGCTTCTTCGTCTCGGCGCTCGAGGCGCGTGCCGTCGAGGGCGACGAGCGCCTCGCACCGGTCACGGGCCTGCCGCCCGCCCTCGGCACGCCGAGGAGATGGGGCGTCGCCTTCGCCGTCGCGGGCGTGGCCACGCTGGTGCTCTCGGACTTCTGGGCGTTCGTCGCGACCAACACCCTCGTGTTCGCCATCCTCGGGCTGTCGCTGGTGGTGCTCACCGGTTGGTCGGGCCAGGTCTCACTCATGCCGGGGACGTTCGCCGGCGTCGGCGCCTGCCTGGCGTGGGTCCTCGGCACCAAGCTCGGGTACCCGTTCGCCCTCACCGTTCCCCTCGCCGCACTCGGCACCGTTCCCGTCTGCGCGCTGGTGGGCTACGCCGCCCTGCGCCTGCGGCCCCTCTACCTCGCCATCGGCACGGTGGCCATGGCCGGGCTCTTCGAGGAGACGCTCTTCCGGCAGGAGTGGTTCGCCAACGGCGGCCGGGCCATGCGCGTGGCCCGGCCCGACTTCGTCGCGGGTGACCATGCCTACGCGCTCCTCGTTGTCGCGATCGCCGGCGTGGTCTTCGCCGCGACCGCCGCCCTCGGCCGGGCGCGTACCGGGCGCGCCCTGCGCATGGTGCGGGACAACGACCTGGCGGCCAGCGCCGGGGGAGCCAACCCCGTCAAGTACCGGCTGCTCGCCTTCGCCATCTCCGCCGCGTACGCCGGTCTGGCCGGTGCCCTGCTCGCCTTCCTGCTCGGCAGCTTCTCCACCGCCGCGTTCAGCTTCCTCGTGTTGTCCCTGTCGGTGTTCGGGCTGGCCATCGTCGGCGGCATCCGGTCGCCGATCGGAGCCGCGGCCGGCGCCTTCGCCTTCGTCTACCTCACCGAGGTGTTTCGCAGCAGCGGGACGGTGTCGGACTGGACGTCGGTGCTCGTGGGCGCGGGCATGATCGCCGTCCTCGCCCTGAGCCCCGACGGGCTGGTCGGGCTCGGTCAGCGCTTCCTCCGGCGGTCGAGGACGGACACCGAGCCCGAACCCGCGGCGCCGACCGAGGTGCTCATGGAGGCCACCAGTGGGTGACGTCCTCGACGTCCGGGACGTGCGCGTGCACTTCGGCGGCGTGCGCGCCGTCGACGGCGTCGACCTCGCGGTCGCGCCCGGTGAGGTGGTCGGCGTCATCGGCCCGAACGGGGCGGGCAAGACCACATTGCTCGACGCCATCTGCGGTCACGCCCCGCTGACGGGTGGCGAGGTGCACTTCGACGGGCGGCGGGTCGACGCCATGCTCCCGTACAAGCGGGCCCGCCTCGGCATCGGGCGCTCGTTCCAGGACGCCCGCCTCTTCCCCTCCATGACCGTGGGCGAGGTGCTGCTCGGGGCCCTGCACCCGTCGTTCTCCAGCGGGTTCATGGCCGAGGCACTGCACCTGCCGTGGGCCCGCGCCGAGGAGCGCGCCGCGCGCCGGCAGGTCGATGAGCTGCTCGGGCTCGTCGACCTGCATCGCTACCTGGACCACCAGGTGAGCCAGCTCTCGTTCGGGACCACCCGCGCTGTCGAGCTGGTGTGGCTGGCGGCCCGCCGCCCTGCGCTGCTCCTGCTCGACGAGCCCGCGTCCGGCCTGCAGCAGTCGGAGGTCCGCGCCCTCGGCGGACTCATCGATCGGGTCCGCGACGAGGCCGCCGTCGTCATCATCGACCACGACGTGCCCTTCGTCAGCGGCCTCGCCCACCGCCTGGTGGCCATGGACCTCGGCAAGGTCGTCGCCGAAGGGCCGCCCGACGAGGTGCTGGCCCACCCGGCCGTGCTGCAGTCCTACCTGGGGACGAAGACGTGAGATCGCGCTTCGGTGTGCTCGCGGCTTCGGCCGCGCTGCTGGTCGTGGGCGGCGTGCCGGCGCGTGCCGCGACGCCCGCCCGCTCCTTCACGGTCGCGGCTGCCGCCTTCCCCGTGGAGCCCGCGCCCGGCCTCAACAAGACATCGCTCGGCATCAGGCCGGCCGCGTCACGGGCCGCCCTGGCCAACCCGCCGGGCACCGCCTACGGACGGGCCGCGGCCTATGACGTCGGCACCATCGAGCTCTACACCGGGCCGCCTCCGCCGGAGTCGGTGGCCGAGTGCGACACAGGCAGCGCGAACATTCCCGATAAAGCCTCGGCCGCGCCGGCCGGCATGCAGCTGGAAGTCACGTGCGACGAGCGCCCAGGCGTGAAGGCGTCGGCGGCTGGGAGCTCCTACTCCTCGGCGGGACTGACGGCTTCATCGGTGCACTCGACGGCCTCGGCCGACGGGAGCGGTGATGTGGTGGTGAGCGAGGCGAGCGCCGACGTGCACGGTGTGAGCATGGGCCCGCTCGTCATCGACAGCGTGACGATGCGGGCCAGCGCCCGCGCCGGCGGCGCGCCCGGCACGGCCGCCGCGACCGGCAGGGTGGTGGCGTCGGGCGCCACCGTCAACGGCACGCCCGTCGTCATCGGCGCCGACGGCATCGAGGTCGACCGCCAGCGGGTGCCGCTCGACCTGGTCGCGTCCGCCACTGCCGCGATGCGCGAGGCCCTCGGACAGGGTGGGTACGCCGACGTACGCATCGTCCAGCCCGCGACCGAGGCGCGCGCCGACGGCAGCGCCGCGAGCGTGCGGGGTGGCGGCGTCATGCTGTTCTTCAACCGCAACGACTCCGCCCAGAACTACTTCGTGCGCATCACCTTTGCCGGCGTGGACCTGGCTGTCGACGTCGGCGCGCCGCTCGTCGCCGCCACGGGTGACGGCGCGGCAGCGGTGCCGCCGACGGCCGGCGCCGTGAGCGATAACGGGGTGCTCGGCGCAAGCCGCGGCACTTCGGTGGCGCCTTCCGTGACCGGAACCGGGGCACCGGCCGCCGCAGTGCCTGGCCGTCCCGTCCTCACCTCCGGACAGCGCACCTACGACCTGCCTGCGCCGTGGCAGGGCTGGCCTGCGCTCGTCGCCATCGGAGCCGGCGCGCTGGTGGGGGGCTGGCTCGCCCGCCGCCGCCTGTTCGGGTGGTGGGCGGCCAACGCCGATCGGTACCTGCGGGGATGAGGCGCGTGCTCGACCACCCGCGCACGCCCGGGGCCGTCCTCGCTGCCGCGGCCGTGCTGCTCGCCGTCGCTCTCGTGGGCCTGGCCAGCCTGCCCACGGGATCCGACACCCCGCAGGGCACGGTTCCCGACGGAAGTCGGGTCGCGGCGTCGAGCCGCGTGGGGGATGTGCGGGTGATGGTGCTCTCGTCGCGCTCCCGACTCAACATGCTCGTCGCCTATCACGGCGAGAAGGGGTGGCACGGCGTCGAGGTCGACCCCGCGCCACCGGGCACCGTTGCAGCGTGGGCGGCCACGCGCGGCGGCGGCGAGGTGCCGTCGCTCTCCGCGGTGTACGGCAGGGCCACGGGCACGCGGGTCCGCGTGCGGTGGCGTGACGGCCAGACAGTCGAGACGACTCCCGAGTCCGACGGCACGTACCTGGTGGCTCGGACGGGGCTCGTCCGGTCGTCGCAGGTCCTGGTCCTCGGCGACGACGGCGCCGTCTTGTTGGAGGTGCCGGGCCCGTGATCCTCCTCGAGGTCGAGGGCCTCTCCGTCGCGTTCGGCAAGGTGCGGGTGCTCGAGTCGGTCGACTTCCGCGTCGAAGCGGGCGAGGTGGTCGCGCTGCTCGGCACCAACGGCGCGGGCAAGTCCACGCTCCTGCGGGCCGTATCGGGTCTCATCCGCCCCGCCGCAGGCCGGGTGCGATTCGACGGCGCGGACGTGACCGGTCACCGTCCCGTCGACCTGGTGCGCCGCGGCCTGGTGCAGATGCCGGGCGGACGGGCGACCTTCCCCGGCCTCAGCGTGGAGGAGAACCTCCGCGTCGGCGGGATCACCGCGCCGCGCAGCGAGCGGTCGACGCGCGTTGGCGAGGTGCTCGAGCTGTTCCCGTGGCTGGCGGAGCGGCGCAGCCAGTTGGCCGGCAGCCTCTCGGGCGGGCAGCAGCAGCAACTCGCATTGGCACGTGCCCTGATGGGCCGGCCCCGTCTGCTGATGATCGACGAGCTGTCGCTGGGGCTGGCCCCCGTCGTCGTCGAGCAGCTGCTCGAGGTCGTCGAGGGACTGCGACAGGCGGGGGTCTCCATCGTCGTCGTGGAGCAGCACGTGGACATGGCGCTGGCCTTCGCCGACCGCGCCTACTTCCTCGAGCGCGGCCAGGTGCGCTTCGAGGGGCCGGCCGCCGACCTGCACGGCCGCACCGACCTGCTCCGCGCCGTCTTCCTGACGGGGGCGCCGTGAGCGGGCGGGCCCGACTCCCCGGCGCGCGCGGGGTGTGTGCGGCCCTGCTGCCGCCCGAGGCGGGCGGTCCTGCGAGCGACGAGCTGGCGCGCCAGGTCGAGTCCTACGCGGCCGGGCTCCCCGCGCCCGCCCGTCACGGGCTGCGCGCCGGCCTCCTAGGGCTGCAGGCGTTGTCGCTCGCGACCACGGGTCGGCGCCTCGAGCGGCTGTCCCTCGATCGGCGGGACGCGGTCCTCGACCGGCTGACCGCGAGGCCGAGCACCGGGCTGGCGGTGGAAGGACTGAAGGCCATGGTCGTGCTCGTCGCCGGCGCCAACGGGCGCGCCGTGGAGATGCTGGCGGCGGCCGGCGCGTCCGAGCCCGCCCGGCCCGACGGCGCGATGGACGTCACGCCGTCGAGCGACTGGCCCGCCTACAGCACGGCCGACGTCGTCGTCGTCGGGTCGGGTGCTGGTGGCGCCATGGCCGCCCGCACCCTCGCTCGGGCGGGCCGGCGGGTGATCGTCGTCGAGGAGGGCCGACGCTGGTCGGTGCAGGAGTTCCGCACCGGCCACCCGCTCGACCGCTTCGCCCGGCTGTATCGCGACGCGGGCGCCACGTTCGCGCTCGGCAGCCCGCCGGTGGCCATGCCCATCGGCCGCGGCGTCGGCGGCAGCACGCTCGTCAACTCGGGCACGTGCTACCGGCCGCCTGACGCCGTGCTCGACCGGTGGCGCGACGACTGGGGCGTGAAGCAGGCCGACCCCGCGGCGCTGGCGCCCTATCTGGACGACGTCGAGCGCACGCTGCAGGTCGCGCCCGTGCCCCCCGAGGTCATGGGCCGCAACGGTGAGCTGCTGCTGGCGGGTGCGGCCCGGTTGGGCTGGACGTCGGGGCCGTTGCTGCGCAACGCGCCGGGGTGCGGCGGCTGTTGCCAGTGCGCCATCGGCTGTCCCCGCAACGCCAAGCTCGGCGTCCATCTCAACGCACTCCCAGAGGCGTGCGCGGCAGGCGCCCGGATCGTGAGCGAGGCCCACGTCACGCGCGTCCTCGTGGAAGAAGGTCGCACCATCGGCGTGGAGCTGCGCCGTCCCGACGGATCGACATGCGTGATCGGCGCCCCCGCCGTCGTCGTCGCCGCGGGCACGACCGAGACCCCGCCCCTGCTCCGCCGGAGCGGCCTCGGCCGTCACCCGGCGCTCGGGCGCAACATGGCGCTGCACCCGGCCGTCGGCACCGCCGGTCGCTTCGACGAGCCCGTTGTCGCGTGGAAGGGCGTGTTGCAGAGCGCGGCGGTCGAGCAGTTCCACGGCAGCGACGGGATCCTCGTCGAGGCCACCTCCACGCCACCGGGCATGGGCTCGATGATCCTTCCCGGCCATGGCCGGGCGCTGCTGCGGGAGCTGGCGGGTGCCGACCACCTCGCGACCCTCGGCGCCATGGTGGCCGACGGCCCGTCGGGACGGGTGTACGGCAGCCGGCGCGCCGTCCTGCGATACGACCTCTCGCGTCGTGACGGCGACCGGCTCATGCGCAGCGTCGAGATCATGGGACGGGTGCTGTTCGCAGCGGGCGCAACGGAGGTCCTCACTGGCCTCCCGACTGCACCCGTGGTGCGCGACACCGACGAGCTGGCCGCGGCCGTCGCTGGCGGGCGGGCCCGGCACCTGCACGTGGCCGCCTTCCACCCGACGGGCACGGCGCGCATGGGCGCCGACGACCAGCGGTCGCCGGTGGACACCGACGGGCGGCTTCGGGGCATCGACGGCGTGTGGGTGGCCGACGGCTCCGTGCTCCCGACGTGCCCCGAGGTGAACCCGCAGATCTCGATCATGGCCATGGCCCTCGCCATCGCCGACGGGATGGGGGAGCGGTGACCGACGACCTGCTCGCGTCGAGATGGAGGGGCCAGCCCCACCGGCTCGAGGTCTGGTACGCAACCGTCACCGACGGCGCCACCGGAACCGGCCTCTGGTTCCACCACGAGCTCGTCGCCCCGGCTGACGGCAGCCCCGCCTTCACCCACGGCTGGATCGCCCGCTTCCCCACCGACGGCGCCCCCTCGTACGCCCGCTACGGCCCCGACCCTGCGTCTCGAGAAAATGGCGTACCGGATCGGTACGCCATTTCCTCGAGAGGAGAAGGTTTGTGGGGGTTGACCTGGGGTGACGGGGGATCGCCGCTGTACACGTTCCCGAAATGGGCGTGGGAGCGGGAGGTGCTGCCCGGTGCGCAGGTCGTGCCCGTGCCGTCGGCGCCGGTTGAGGGCACGGTGGAACTCGGTGGCGAGCGGCTCGTGCTGCGCGAGGCGCGCGGCAATCTGGCCCGGATCTACGGGCACGGCAACGCCGAGCGCTGGGGCTGGCTGCACGCCGACCTCGGCGGCGGTGACGTGCTCGAGATCGTCGCCGGCGTGCCGCGCCGGCGCGCGCTGTCGTGGCTGCCGCCGGTGCCGATGGTGCAGCTCCGGGTCGGAGGACAGGACTGGCCACGCGACCCGATGGCGGCCGCGCCGATGTTCCGCGCCCGCCTCGGGCTGCCGCACTGGCGGGTGCGCGGGACCGTCGGGCGCCGGCGTCTGCGGGTCGACGTGGAGATCCCGGCGGCCCGGGCGGTGGCCATGGCGTACGCGGACCCCGACGGTGCCCCCGCCACCTGCACCAACAGCGAGCGGGCCGACGCGGAGATCGTCATCGAACGATGGAGGAGACGATGGGAGACGGAGCGGAGCTGGTCGCTGCGCGGAACGGCGCACGCCGAGATCGGGACGCGGTGAGGGCCATGCGCCGGGCGGTGAGCGACGAGGACAAGGGGATCCGCCGCGAGGAGATCCTCGACGCGGCCAAGCGGGTCTTCGCGGACAAGGGCTTCCACCAGACGGCGATCGCCGACATCGCTCGTACCGCCAAGCTCTCCTACGGCTCCGTCTACTGGTACTTCGACTCGAAGGAGTCGCTGTTCCAGGCGCTGAGCGAGCGCGAGGAGCAGGCCCTGTGGCGGCACGTGGGCGCCGCGCTCGAGGTGTCCGGCGACGAGGACCCGGAGCGGATCCTCAGCCGGGGCGTGCGCGCCACCTTCGAGTTCTTCGCGGCCGACCCCGCCGCGGCGCGGCTGCTGTCCTTCGAACGCTTCACGGCCGACATCGAGCGCCTCATCGTCGACGCCCAGCGCCGTGGGGTCATCGTCGACGGGCCGTCACCGGTGCTCGCTCGCAGCGTCGCCGGGCTCATCAGCACCCTGGCGGGGCAACTCTCGTCCGAGCCCGGATTCGACCCTGACGAGACGGCCGAAGTGGTCGTCTCGCTGCTGCTCAACGGTCTGCGTCCCCGCTGATCCTGGTGCTGGAGGGCACCACGTAGCCTGCGATGGTGGCACTGCGGGAGCGGATCGGCGGCGTGCGGAGCGAGGGTCGTCATCCGGTCGCGGGCGTCATCGCGGCCGCGGCGTCGGTGGTCGTCTGGGGCATGAGCTCGGTGATGATCAAGCAGGTCGACGGGGTGAGCGGCATCGTCATCAGCTTCCACCGGCTCTGGATCGGCGCAGTGCTCACCTCCGCGGGATTCCTGCTCACGGGCGGCCGGTTCAGTCGGCGGCTGTTGCGGCTGGCGCTTCCCGGCGGTCTCGCCTTCGGGCTGGACATCGTGCTGTTCTTCAGTGCGCTGCAGAAGACGACGGTGGCCAACGCCACCATCATCGGCGCGCTGCAGCCCGTGCTGGTGCTGGCCATCGCCCGCCGGCTCTTCGGCGAGAGCCCGCGCCTCACTGACGCGTTCTGGGCGTGCGTCGCGATCGCGGGCGCGGTGATCGTGGTCGTCAACGCCACCGACGCCGGCCGGGCCGGCCGCGAGGGTGACCTGCTGGCGGTCGCTGCCCTCTTCGCGTGGACCTGGTACTTCGTCGCGTCGAAGCAGGCTCGAGTGGAGCTCGGGAGCTTCGAGTACCTGGCCGGCCTGTCGGTCGTGGCCGCGACGGCGGTCACGCCGGTGGTGCTGCTCATGGGCGAGAAGCTCGCGGTGCCCCAGTCATCGGACTGGCTCATCATCGTGGCCATCGCCGTGATCAACGGCGCCCTCGGCCATTTCCTCATGAACTGGTCGCACGCCCACGTGCCCATCGTCGTTGTCTCCATCATGACGCTGGCCATCCCCGTCTTCGCCGCGGCCGCGGCCGCCGTCTTCATCGACGAGCCGCTCACCCTCGCCCAGGCAGGTGGCATGGCGCTGGTCATCGCCTCGCTGTCGATCGTCGTGCTCCGAACCTCCCGCACCGTGCCCGAGGTGCCGGAAGCGACCGAGCCGCCCACCGCCCCCTGACGCCGTGCTGTCGGTAGCGTTGCCAACGGTGGCGATCCCCAAGGCCAGAGACGTCGAGGTCGGCGACCAGCGCATCGTCGGCACCTACGAGTACGGCGATCCTGGGGGGTCGCCCGTCTTCGTGCTGCACGGCACACCGGCCTGCGGCGCAGGCTTCGCGTGGGCGGACGACGCTGCCCGCGGGCGCGGGCTCCGTCTCATCGCCCCCGATCGGCCCGGCGTGGGGCGCTCGACACCGCGCCCCGCTGGGCGAGTCGCCGACTATCCGCGTCAGGTGACGGAGCTCGCGGACGTCCTCGGCGTCGGACGATTCGCGGTGCTCGGCTACTCGGGTGGAGGCCCCTACGCCGCCGCCTGCGCAGCGATGCTGTCCGACCGGGTGACGGCCGTGGCCGTCGCGTCGGGCATGGGCCAGGTCGGGGCCTGGGCCACGATCGGGGACTTCGAGAAGACCGACCGCCAGCTCCTCGACATGGTGCAGAAGCGACCCTGGCTCGCCCGTCTCATGCTCGGTGTCTCGGTACGACTGGCCCGGCTCAGTCCGAAGTCGGCAGTGAAGAGCTTCGAGAAGGAGCTCTCGCCCGCCGACCGCGCGCTCGTGCCTACGCTCGGGTCGCCGAAGGAGGTCATCGCCCTGTTCACCGAGGCCTTCGGCCGGTCGGGCACGCGAGGCGTGCTCGACGACTACGCCGCGATCGCGCAGACGTGGGGAGTGGACGTCGGCACCATCGCGGTCCCCGTCACCATCTGGCATGGAGCGGAGGACACCATGGTCCCTGTGCGTCACGCCGAGGCCCTGCACGCGCTGGTCCCGAACTCCGAGCTCGTGATCTGGCCCGACGCCGGCCACCTCGGCCCCGTCGCGCACATCGGGGAGATTCTCGACTCGCTGCGCTAAGACGGGCGCATGCAGCCCTATGGCGACGCCTTCCCCCACCTGACCTTCGAGCGCCCGACCGACGGGGTGCTTCGTATCGTGCTCGACGGGCCCGGGCTCAACGCTGTCGACCGGGACGTGCATCGCGAGCTGGCCGACGTGTGGCTGACCGTCGACCGCGACCCCGAGACGCGCGTCGCTCTGTTGCAGGGGGCCGGCAAGGCATTCTCCGCGGGCGGGAGCTTCGAGCTGCTCGACGAGGTCATCGGCAGCTACGAGGGCCGGGTACGGGTGATGCGCGAGGCGCGTGATCTCGTGCGCAACGTCATCGAGTGCTCGAAGCCCGTGGTCTCGGCCATCCACGGGCCCGCCGTCGGCGCCGGGCTGGTGGCCGGACTGCTGGCCGACGTCTCAGTGGTGTCGCGCACGGCCCGCATCATCGACGGCCATACACGTCTCGGGGTCGCGGCCGGCGACCACGCTGCCATTTGCTGGCCCCTGCTGTGCGGGATGGCCAAGGCCAAGTACTACCTCCTGACGTGCGAGACGCTCACCGGCGAGGAGGCCGAGCGGATCGGGCTGGTGTCGCTGTGCGTGGACGACGATGAGGTCCACGCCAAGGCCCTCGAGGTGGCGACGACGCTCGCCGGCGGGGCCCAGAGCGCCATCCGATGGACCAAGCACACGCTCAACCACTGGTACCGCGCCCAGGTCGCCGCCTTCGATGCATCGCTGGCCTACGAGTTCCTCGGCTTCGGCGGCCCCGACGCAGCCGAAGGCCTGGCGTCGCATCGCGAGAAGCGCTCGCCCGAGTTCTCGGGCCCGACCTCGGAGTAGCGCGAGGCGTTGGCTAGCGCCGCACCGCTGCGGTGATGGCGGCGTGCACGAGGATCGCGACCACGACCGCAATGGCGAGCAGCCCGACGACGGGCACGAAGATCGACGCCACGCCCACCGCGACGAGGGCGGCGGTGAACGATGCGGTGCCGACGATCGGCGGGGTGTCCTCACGGAAGCGGTCGCGCCAGCGCGTCAGCTCCGTGTCCGAATGGATCATCTGTGCCATCGGAAAAAATCGTAGAGAGGCGGTCGGGCCACGGTGGTGGATGGTGGGCGAGCCGCTCAGGCGCCGCTGAGGACCTTGACCTCGTCCGACGTGAGGCGGAGGCCGGCGGCGGCCACGTTCTCCTCGAGGTGGGCGACCGACCCCGTGCCGGGAATGGGCAGCACGGCGGGGGACCGGGCCAGCAGCCACGCGAGGACGACCTGGGTCGGCGTGGCCCCGTGGCGCTCAGCGATCTCCTGGACGGCGGGCACCGACTGGACGTTCTCCACCGGTGCCCAGGGCAGGAACGCGACTTCCTCGATCTCGCACCGGTCGACCAGTGCCTCCGATGAACGGTCCAGCAGGTTGTAGCGGTTCTGCACCGAGTCGATCGGCGTGATGGCCTCGGCCACGTTCAGCTGCTCGTCGCTCACGTTCGACACGCCGATGTGGCGGATCTTGCCTTCGTCCTTGAGCTCGACCAGGGCGCCGATCGACTCCCCGTAGGGGACGTTCGGATCGGGGCGGTGCAGCTGGTAGAGCAGGATCTGGTCGACCTTGAGTCGGCGAAGGCTGGCCTCGCACGCCGCCTTCAGGTGCTCGGGCCGGCCGTCGGGCTCCCATTGACCCGGCCCGGGTCGGAGCAGGCCGCCCTTGGTGGCGATGACGGGGTCCTCCGGATAGGGATGCAGCGCCTCGGCGATGAGGATCTCGCTCACCTCCGGCCCGTACGAGTCCGCGGTGTCGATGAAGTTGACCTGGAGCTCGAGGGCGCGGCGCAGCACGGCCTTGGCCTGCTCGCGGTCGGGCGGATCGCCCCAGATCCCCTTTCCGGTGATGCGCATGGCGCCCAAACCGAGACGGTTGACAGCGAGGTCGCCCCCGATGTCGATGGTGCCGGCTGCGGCGGCGGTCACGGTGATTGTCATGCCCCCTTGCTACCCGAGTCGGGCGCTCACAACCTCACGCGTGCGCGCAGAAGTCGCACCCTTGGCAGGTACCGTCGCCGTCGTGGCCACCTTGCGCTCCGTCGCCGTGTTCTGCGCCTCGTCGAGCGGCGACCGCGAGCGCTACGCGGAGGTGGCGCGGGAGTGCGGGGCGACCCTGGCCCGACGCGGCATCGAGCTGGTGTACGGAGGTGGCGCGGTCGGCCTCATGGGTGTCCTCGCCGACGCCTGCCTGGCCGAGGGCGGCCGAGTGGTCGGTGTGATCCCCGAGGGGCTCTTCGCGCGGGAGGTCGGCCACCGCGGCGTGACCGAGCTGCACGAGGTCGGGTCGATGCACCAACGCAAGCAGCTCATGTACGAGCTGGCCGACGGCTTCCTCGGGTTGCCGGGCGGGCTCGGCACCCTCGAAGAGGTGGCGGAGGTCACCACGTGGGCCCAGCTCGGCCTGCACGCCAAGCCGGTGGCGCTGGTCGACGTGGACGGGTTCTGGCAGGGGCTCGTCACCCAGCTCGACCACATGGTGGACGCCGGCTTCCTGCAGCCGGCCAACCGGCTGCTCATCGAGCGGTGCGACGGCGTCGCCGACGCGCTCGAGCATCTGGCAACCGCGGAGCCGGTGCAGGCCGAGCGGTGGATCAGCCCGGATGAGCGTTAAGCGGCGCCGCCGGCGGGTCGCGACTGCGGGTGTGCTCCTCGTTCTCGTGCTCGGCGGGGTCGGGATCGCCCTCGTGCTGCGGACCGAGGACCCACCGGCCGCGCTCGACCGCTGTCTCATTACGTCGCGCGGCGGGAAGTACACGCTCGACGTGACGCAGACCAGATTGGCGTCGACCATCAGTGCGATCGGCAAGCGGAGGGGCCTGCCCAACCACGCGGTGACGATCGCGCTCGCGACGGTGCTGCAGGAGACGGGGCTGCGCAACCTCGAGGGTGGTCACCTCGACTCGGTGGGCCTCTTCCAGCAGCGGCCGTCGCAGGGTTGGGGCACGTCCGAGCAGATCCTCGACCCGCGTCACGCGGCGACCAGGTTCTACGCCGCCCTCGAGGAGGTG
>JBEEFQ010000204.1:0-5440 GCA_041166245.1 Actinomycetota bacterium
GCCCGACACCCAGGCCGGCGACCAGGCCATGGCGACCCTCGTGCTGCGTGACGGCGCCGCCTTCGACCCCGTCGATTTCGCGTCGTGGCTCGACAGCCAGGAGGACCTCGGCCCCAAGTGGCGGCCCCGCTACGTGCGGCTGACGGCCGAGATGCCGACGACGGGCACCAACAAGATCGTGAAGCGCACACTGGCGCAGCAGAAGTTCCGGCGTGACCTCATCGGCGACGATGCCGTCTACGTGCGCGAGCGGGGCGACACTGCCTATCGTCCGTTCACTGCGGATGACGAGGCCGGCGTGCGCGACGGCATGGCGGTGACGGGCCGCGAGCGGTTCTGGGACCTGTAGGAGTCAGGTCACGCCGAACAGGGTGGCGTCGAGCACGTCGTGAGCCGCGGCCTTGCCCGCGCTGGGCGTGAGCCCGGCCCCGACGGTGAGGGCGTCCCAACTCGCGTAGGCGGTGAGCTGGAAGACCACGGCCACGGCCTGGCGCAGCGGAACCCGCAACTCGTCGCCCGCGTCCCGCAGGATCGCGGTGATCTGACGCTTGCGCCACGCCCTGATGTCCTCGATCGCCTGGTGGAGGTGGGGGACGCCTTGGACCCTGATCACCAGGCCCGCCACCGCGCTCTGCTCGTCGTAGGTGTCGAGGTAGGCCTCGACGAATGCGTGCAGCCGCTCACGCGGTCTGCCATCCGACGCAGCCCGCAGCTCGACCAGACGGCGGTACTCGTCGAGGTGGTGCTGGAACGACGCGGTCAGCACCTCGTCGCGGCTGGCGAAGTGGTTGTAGAGGGTGCGCAGCGCGCAGCCGGCCTCGTCGGCGACGGCCTGCATGGTGAGCCCCTCGGCCCCGCGGTCGGCGAGCACGCGTATGCCGGCCTCCACCAAGCGCAGCCGCGTCGCCTCGGTGACGGCCGCTCGGGTGTCCATGGAGTACTGCCTCGGCATGTTCCTACTTTACATGCACGACGGCGTGCAATACAGTGCATGCAGACGTGCACGCAAAATATGCGAGCGCAGACCGGAGGGGAACGAGATGACCGAACACCTGACCCAGGCGGTGCCGCCGTACGAGGTCGCGCCCGACACGTACATCGTCTCCGAGCTCGCCCCAGCCGGGCCCGACGCCTTCATCGCCGTCAACTCCGCCGTCATCCTTGGCGACGAGCCCGTGATCGTCGACACCGGCACCTTCCTCAACCGGGACCGGTGGCTCGATGCCGTGTGGTCGCTCGTCGATCCGGCCGACGTGCGTTGGATCTTCCTGTCCCACGACGACCACGACCACGTCGGCAATCTGACCGAGGTCCTCGACGCCTGCCCCCAGGCGACTCTCATCACCACGTGGTTCCAGGGCGAGCGGCTCAGCGGCGACCTGCGCCTCCCGCTCGAGCGGGCCCGCTGGGTCAACAACGGCGAGCGTTTCGGGTCCGAGGGCAGGTTCGTGGCCGTACGCCCGCCCATCTTCGACTCGCCGACGACCCGTGGCCTGTTCGACACCGTCACCGGCTTCTACTGGGCGGTCGATGCCTTCGGCGCTCTGGTGCCCGGACCGGTCCACGACGCGGCCGACGTCGACCCCGGCATGTGGGAAGCGACGTTCCTCGACCTCAACCGCTGGGTGTCGCCGTGGCATGCCGTCGCCGACCAGGCCCGCTGGGACCGGGGCCTGGACAAGCTCGCCTCCCTGCCCATCACCAGCGTGGGGACGGCGCACGGCGCGCCGCTGCACGGCGCCATGATCAGGCGCGGGCTCGACCTGCTGCGCACGCTCCCGTCGCTGCCGGAGGCGGCCCTGCCTGGCCAGCACGACCTCGACGAGCTGCTGGCCGCGACGATGGTGCCCGCGGCCTGACTCGACGGCGCGGTCCGGGCCAGACTGCGGGCGTGGATCTGTCGTTCACCCCCGAGGAGGAGGCGTTCGCAGCCGAAGCGCGCGGCTGGCTGGCCGCCCACGTGCCCGACGTGCCGGCCTTCGCGTCGATGGATGAGGAGGTCGCGTTCGGGCGGCGCTGGCAGGCCGAGCTGGCGGCGGACCGGTGGGTCGGCATCCACTGGCCCCAGGCCTATGGCGGGCGGGGCGCCACCCCGGTGCAGGTCGCGCTGTTCAACATGGAGTACGCCCGGGCACGCGCGCCGCAGCCGGTCAACCGCGTCGGCATCAACCTGGTCGGCCCGACGGTCATGACCCACGGCACCGACGAGCAGCGGGCCCGCTGGCTTCCGTCGATCCTCACCGCGGAGGAGATCTGGTGCCAGCTGTTCAGCGAGCCAGGCGCGGGTTCCGACCTGCGCTCGCTGTCGACGCGCGCCGAGCCCGTCGACGGCGGGTGGGAGCTGACGGGTCAGAAGGTGTGGACGTCGTACGCGCAGTACGCGCGGTGGGGGATGGGCCTGGCGCGCGTCGGTGACCGCATCACCTGCTTCGCCGTCGACATGGCGCAGCCCGGCGTCGACGTCCGACCCCTCGTGCAGATCACCGGCGAGGCCGAGTTCAACGAGGTGTTTCTCGATTCGGTGTTCGTACCCGAGGGCCAGGTCATCGGTGACGTCGGCCAGGGGTGGGCGGTGGCCAAAACCACCCTTGCCCACGAGCGGGGCACGACGTTTCCGTTCAAGGAACAGGTCGTCCACGAGACCTATCTCGACGAGCTGTACGGCATCGCACGCGATCGCAGGGCGCTCGAGGACGTCGAGGTTTCCGACGCGCTGGTGCAAGCGTTCGTCGAACTACGCGTCCTGCGTCTGCACAACTGGCGCACGCTCTCCCGCCTCGCGCGCGGTGAGGAGCCGGGCCCGGAGTCGAGCTACGTGAAGCTCACCTGGAGCGACATGACGCAGCGACTCTCTGATGCAGCGCTGTCCGTGCTCGGTGAGGACGCGCCCTTGCAGGGGAAGTGGCAGCGGCAGTGGCTGTGGTCCAAGGCGGCCACCATCGCCGGGGGTACCTCCGAGATACAGCGCACGATCATCGGTGAGCGCATCCTGGGCCTCCCCAGAGGCTGATCAGCGGCGTCAGCGCGCCTTGGGCTTGCGCAGCCCGGGCCCGAGCCTGACGGCGAGGCTGCCCAGCGCCACGAGGGTGAGGCCGAGCACGGCGATGGAGAACACGTTCGCGCCGGTGGTGGGGAGCCCCGGGATCGTCGGAGCACCGGGCGAACTGGGGGTTGCTGGGGCGCCCGGAGTCGCCGGGGCTCCGGGAGTGGCAGGGGCCGCGGGGGCCCCGGGGGTGGCGGGTGCGGCAGGCGCACCTGGCGTCGCGGGCGTCGCGGGCGCACCAGGGGTGACGGGCGCCGGGGCTGGGGCGATGGGCCCTGGGCCGGACTCGAGGGCCGCCGGGACGAGCACAGCGGGCGCGGTCGTCGTGGAGGCGATGGCGCCTGGCGCGATGGTGGTCGCCGGCCCGGTCACAGTGGTCGTGGACGTCGTTCCGCCCGGCGCCGCCGTTGTCGTCGGTCCAGGAGCGGCGGTCGTCGTCGCGCCGGGGGTCGTGGTCGTGGCTCCGGCCGCGGTCGTGGTGGTCGTGGGAGTGGCGCACGCGGACGTCGTGATCACGTTCGAGTCCAAGGTGGTGGAGCCGTTCCGCGCCAGCAATCGCCCGTTCACCGTCGCGTTGGTGTTGGCCGCGATCGACGTGAGGGCCATGACGGTGCCGGCGAAGCTCGAGCCGACGCCCAGCGTCGCCGAGCTGCCCACCTGCCAGAAGACGTTGCAGGCCTGGGCACCGTTGATGAAGCTCACGCTGCTGTTCACCGCGGTGATCAGCGTGGACCCGGCCTGGAAGACGAAGACGGCGTTGGGGTCGCCCTGGGCGTTCAGGGTGAGGGTGCCGGTGATCGCGAATGACGTCGGCGTGTTGTAGACGCCCGGCACCAGGGTGAGGCCACCCAGGTCTGTCGGTCCTGCGAAAGTGGTCGTCGGCGCCTGCCCCGCGGCGCCGTTGTAGGCGGTCACCAAGTCGGCCTTCGCCTGCAACGCGACCGCGTCCGCGGCGTGGATCGTGCCGAGGACGATCCCCGGCGGGAAGCCCGTCACCGCTGCGGTCGGCGAGGTGCCGAGATCGCCGCCGATGACGCTGGGTCCGGTGTTCGTCACGCCGGCACCAGCGAGGACGCTGAAGCTCCCCGCCGTCCCGAGGCCCGGTGCGGTCGCTGCGGCGGCGGGCGAGCCGGAGAAGACGACGGCTGATGCCAGCACAGTGATGACCAGTGCGGCCACGGCACGGGGCAGGCGGATCGCGCGAATCGGGGACATGACGCTCCTCTTTGGCGTGGAAGAGGCGGCGTCGAGCTTGCACGGGAGACGATTTCGATCGATCGTCGTGCCCAAACCAAGCGTCCCTCAGGGATTGCTTGTGCATCGACATCGCCGCGCCACACCTGAATAGGTCATCCGGGTCAAGTCCGGCGCCCAGTCGGTCGAATCAGGCACGGGGAACCCCATGCGCCTGTCTCGACTCACACTCACCATGAAGTTCGCGGCTGCCAGCGCCGTGCTGATGGCACTGATCGGCGCGCTCCTCGTCCACGAGGTGCGAGACCAGGTCAGATCACGGTCGCTCGCCAGCGCCAGCCGGGCCGCGGAGCTGGTGGCGGCGACGACGGTCGACCCGGAGCTCTCGGCCGCGCAGCTGCAACGGCCTTTGAACGCGGCCGAGATCGGCATCATCGATCGGGACTTCAACGGCGGCCTGCGCCGGCTCGGCGTCGAGGAGCTCGTGCTCTACGACGCGAGGGGCCGGGTGCTCTACGCCAACGAGCACGATGAGATCGGGCACGTCGTCGCTCCGGAAGGCCATCTCGGCGAGGCCATCGAAGGACGGATACAGGCCGAGATCACCACTCACGCCCACGTGGGAGTGGACGAGGGGTCGGAGCGCCTGCTCGAGGCCTACGTGCCCGTCACCCTCGCGGGTCAGGCCAGACCGGCCGGCGTGCTCGAGCTCTACCTGCCGTTCGCGCCGTACGAGAAGGCGGCCAACGCCGACATCCGTCGCTTGACGGGGCTGCTCGTCGTCGGCCTCGCCATGCTGTGGCTCGCCCTCTTCCGAGTCGTGTCCCGGGCCTCGCGCACGCTGACCCGCCAGCGCGACGAGAACAAGCACCTGGCGCAGCACGACCCCCTCACCGGCCTCGCCAACCGGGCCCTGTTCGCCGACCGCACGTCCCAGGCCCTGCGTACGGCGGAGCGGAAGTCCGAGCGGGCCGCGATCCTGCTCATGGACCTCGACCGCTTCAAGGAGGTCAACGACACGCTCGGCCATCACAGTGGGGACGCCCTGCTCATGCAGGCGGCCGAGCGGCTCCGCGGCACGCTGCGCGGCATCGACACCGTCGCCCGGCTCGGCGGCGACGAGTTCGCGGTCCTCCTGCCCGAGGGCGACGAGACGGCGGCCCGGGCCGCGGCCGCTCGCATCCAGCTGGCCTTCGAGGACAC
>JBEEFQ010000205.1:0-7917 GCA_041166245.1 Actinomycetota bacterium
TCGCCCTCGATCAGAAACTTGATGTTGACCGGCAGGCGGCCGTCCTGGCGGAGCAGTCCCCGCACCGCCTCGATCTCGTAGAGCACCTGGCCCTTGTCGTCGATCGCGCCGCGGGCGCGGCACTCGCCGTCGACGATGACGGGCTCGAACGGCGGTGACGTCCACAGGTCGAGGGGGTCGACGGGCTGCACGTCGTGGTGGCCGTACACGACGACGGTCGGCGCGTCGGGACCGGCATGCAGCCAGTCGCCGTAGACCGCTGGCGCCCCGCCCGTCTCGAGCACGTCGACGTGCTCGAAGCCCGCCTCGGTGAGCAGACCGGCGGTGAACTCGGCCGAGTGCCGGACCTCGACGGCGTGCTCGGGCTGGGCCGATATCGACGGGATGCGAAGCCACTCGAACAGGGTGGACTCGATGCGCGCCCGTTCCGCGTCGATGTAGTCGGACAGCCGTGTCACGCCGCGCATCAGGTCGAGGCTACAGCGAGGCAGACTGGTCTCCATGGGCATGGGACTGGTCGACGAGCTTCGCGGCGCGCTGACCGACGACCGCGTCCTCACCCAGCCCCTGGAGCTCGCCCTGTACGCGCGCGACGCATCGGTGATGGAGGGCGCGGCGGCCGTCGTGTGCTTTCCGACGACCACCGAAGAGATTCAGGACTGCGTGCGCATCGCCGCGCGGCACGAGCGCGCCGTCGTGCCGCGCGGATCGGGGACAGGGCTGGCGGGCGGGGCCGTTCCCGTCGCTGACCTCGAGCCCGTCGTGGTGGTCACCACCAAGATGACTCGCATCTTGCAGGTCGACGAGGACGAGCGGGTGGCGTGGGTCGAGCCCGGCGTGCTCAACCTCGACCTCTCCCGTGCTGTCGCCCCCCTGGGTCTGCATTTCGCGCCTGACCCCTCCAGCCAGCAGTCGTGCTCGATCGGCGGCAACGTGGCCACCAACTCGGGCGGGCCCCACTGCCTGCTCTACGGGGTCACCAGCGCCCACGTGCTCGCGGTCGAGGTCGTGCTGCCCGACGGCTCCCTCGCCCTCGTCGGCGGGCTCGACCCCGAACCCGCGGGCTACGACCTCCGCGGTGCGTTCGTGGGCAGCGAGGGGACGATGGGCATCGCGGCCCGCATCGCGGTGCGGCTCACGCCCGTGCCGCCCGCGGTGCGCACGCTCCTCGCCGACTTCACGACCGTCGACGCAGCCGGTGCGACCGTCAGCGCCATCATCGGCGCGGGCATCGTTCCCGCGGCCCTCGAGATGATGGACGCCGAGATCACCCGGGCGGTCGAGGCCTACGTGCACGCCGGGTTCCCCACCGACGCGGCCGCCATCCTGCTGGTCGAGGTGGACGGCCTGCCCGACGGGGTGGAGGCGGCCGCCGCGGCCGTCACCGACATCGCCCTCGCCCATGGCGCCCGCTCGGTCCGCGTCGCGCAGGACGAGGCCGAGCGTGCCCTGCTGTGGAAGGGGCGGAAGTCGGCCTTCGGCGCCATCGCCCGCATCGCTCCCAACTACTACCTGCACGACACGGTCGTGCCCCGCACCAAGCTGGTCGAGGTGCTGCGTCAGGTCTACGAGATCGGCGCCCGCCACCAGCTGGTGATGATGAACGTCTTCCATGCGGGCGACGGCAACCTGCACCCCCTCATCGTCTTCGACCGGCGGGTGCCGGGGACCATGGAGCGGGTGATGGCGGCGGGCACGGAGATCATCGACGCGTGCGTCGCTGCGGGCGGCGTCCTGTCGGGCGAGCACGGCATCGGCCTCGAGAAGCGCGACCACATGGACAAGGTGTTCAGCGCCGATGACCTCGACGCCCAGGCCCGGCTGCGGGAGGCGTTCGATCCGGGAGGCCGGTGCAACCCGCAGAAGGTGCTCCCGGCCGGCTCGCGGTGTGGCGACCTGCAGCAGATCCCGGCGGGCGCGTGGATCTGACCGGCTTCGCGGAGGAGGTCGGCAACCACGGCCCGGTCGTGGCCGTCGGCGGCCGCACCCAGTGGGAGGTGGGCGGATCCGTCGAGGCGGCCGCACGCGAAGTACGTCCACCGGCCGGCATCGTCAGCCACCAGCCCGAGGAGATGATCGTGCGCGTCAGTGCGGGCACGCCCGTCGCCGAGGTCGACGCCGCAGTCGGCGAGCGGGGCCAGGCCGTCGCCCTGCCCGACTGGCCCGGAGCGACGGTGGGCGGAGTCCTCGCCGTCGGTCACAGCGGCCTGCGTCGGCTGGGTTGGGGCCCGGTGCGCGACACGCTGCTCGAGGCGCGCTACATCTCGGCAGAGGGGCGGATGGTGAAAGCGGGCGGGCCCGTCGTCAAGAACGTCACCGGGTTCGACCTGTGCCGGCTCCTGGTCGGGTCGCTCGGCACCATCGGGCTCATCGCCGAGGTGGTGCTGCGGGTGCGGCCTCGTCCGTTGGCGAGCCGCTGGCTCCGGGGCGAGGACGACCCCTTCGCCCTGCGCCGGCGACTCCACCGGCCGTCGTCGATCCTCTGGAACGGCACCACCACCTGGCTGCTGCTCGAGGGCCACCCGGCCGACGTCGACGCCCAGGCCGCGGTCGCGGGCGGCGCGTTCAGCGAGGTTGAGCGACCGCCCCCGCTGCCGACCGCCGGCCGCCAGTCGGTGCGGCCGTCCGAGGTGGCGGGGCTCACGGGGGAGTTCGTGGCCGAGGTCGGCGTCGGGGTCGTGCACCGGCCCCATCCCGTCGAGGCGGCAGCGCCCCACCCCTCGGCGGTCGAGCTCAACCGTCGCATCAAGGCGCTGTTCGACCCGACGGGACGGCTCAACCCGGGTCGAGTGGCATGACGCTCGGGTTCCGCGCCGGCGAGCCTGCGAGCGGCGCAATGAGCATGGAGTCGAGGTGAAGCCCACGCTTCATCGGCTTCACCTCGACGAGGATGAGCTGGCGTCCTGTGTCGCGTGCGGACTGTGCCTGCCCCACTGCCCGACGTACCGGGTGACGGGGGAGGAGTCCGCGTCGCCGCGGGGCCGCATCACCGCCATGCGCGCCGTGCAGTGGGGCGGCCAGCCCATGGACGAGACGTTCACCGAGTTCATGGACCTGTGCGTGCAGTGCCGGGCGTGCGAGGTGGCGTGCCCGTCGAGCGTCCCGTTCGGCCACCTGATGGAGGGCGCACGCGAGGCGCTGGTCGAGCGCACCGCGTACCAGCCGTGGTGGCGTCGGGCGGGGTACCGCGTGCTCGGCCACCATCGTCTACTCCTGATGCTGTCCACCGTGCTCGCCCTCGCCCAGCGCGTTCGCCTGGTGCCAGCCCGCCTCGGACTGCCCAGGCTGCCGTTGCGGCGGCCGCCGCTGCGGACCAGCGGCACCGACGCGTGGCTCTTCACCGGCTGCGTGATGGACGCGTGGATGCGCCCGACGCACGCGGCCGCCTTGCGGGTGATGGAGGCCACCGGTGCCGGCGTGGCCCTGCCGGGAGCCGGCGGCGACTGCTGCGGCGCCCTGTCGGCCCATGCCGGGCTCACCGACCACGCCCGCACCCTGGCGGAGGGCACCATGGCGTCGATGCCCGGCGAAGCACCGGTCGTCGTCGACTCGGCCGGCTGTGGGGCGGCGATGAAGGAGTACGCCCGTCTGCTCGGCACCCCCGAGGCGCAGCGGTTCTCTGCCCGCGTCGAGGACGTGTCGGAGTGGCTGGCCGACAGGGTCGACCGCCTGCCCGCCGCCGGGCTGCGGCGCGCGGGGCCTGTCGCCATCCAGGACCCGTGTCACCTGCGCAACGTGCAGCGCGCCCATCAGCACGTGCGGACCGTGCTCGCCCCCTACATGGACCTGGTGGAGCTCGACGACGAAGGCCTGTGCTGTGGCGCGGGTGGGGCGTATGCGGCGTTGCACCCGGACATGGCCGGCGCCATCCGGGACCGCAAGGTCGAGGCCATCGGTCGCAGCGGCGCATCCATGGTCGCCAGTGCCAATCCCGGTTGCGCCATGCACCTCTCCGCGGCTGGGATAGCGGTTCGGCACCCGGTACAACTGCTAGACGAAGTGATCAACGATGGCGGGTGAATTCAATGAGATCCGGGGGCGGCTCGAGGCGATCGCAGAGGAGCTGGCAGACCTCGCCATCGCGCGGCTCAAGGAGTCGATCGACGCGGGCGGCACCGAGCTGCCGGTGGACGAGCGCCGCCTCAACCGGGCCCGCCGGGCGGTCGAGAAAGCCGCGAGCATCCTCCAGGAACCCGACGACAATGCGTGAAAATGGCACACGATGACTGACGTCGGCCGCCTGAGCGGCATCTGGCGCTTCCCCGTGAAGTCGATGCAAGGGGAGGGACTGGCAGCCGGGATGCTTACCGAGCACGGTCTCCCCGGCGACCGGGCGTGGGGCGTCGTCGACGACGCGACGGGCAAGGTGCTGTCGGCCAAGCGCGAGCCCCGCCTTCTGGAGGCGACGGCGTTCAGCGCCGACGGCAGTGTGCGGGTGCGCCTTCCCGAGGGCATCGTCTGCCCGCCGGGTGACGAGGCCGACAAAGCGCTGTCGGAGTGGCTCGAGCGCCCGGTCAAGCTCCTGCGGGCCGTGGACCACGCGGCCAGCTACGAGATGAACGTGGACGTGATCGACGACGACTCGCCGGTGATCGAGCTGGCCTGTCCGCCGGGGACGTACTTCGACGCCGCGGCTGTTCATCTCCTGACGTCCGCGAGCCTGCGCTCAATGGTCGAGCGCCGCCCCGAGTCGCGCTGGGACATCCACCGGTTCCGGCCCACCCTGCTCGTCGACACCGGCGACGCCGAGGGGTTCCCCGAGGACGCGTGGATCGGCAGCGAGATCTCGATCGGCGGGGCCCGCCTGCGAGTGTTCGCGCCCACGGTGCGGTGTCGCATGACCGTGCACGCCCAGCCCGGCCTGCCCCGCGACCTCGAGGTCGCCAAGGCCGTCAACGCGCAGCACGAGGGCAACCTCGGCGTCTACGCGGTCGTGGTGACCCCCGGCCGGGTCGCAGCGGGCGACGCCGTCACAGTCGATTGATGGCGTCGATCAGCTGACGCAGGCGGCCGTGGTGCATGAGGTCGAACGCGAGGGCCAGTCGTGGGAGGTCGAGGTGATCGTTGGACGCTCGCTCGGCAGGTAGGGGCTCGGTGACCTCGATGCCGCCCTCGATGCAGATGTCGTTGAACTCGGCGTTGAGGACGTCGACCTGATCCGGTGTCGGCTCCTTCTTGATGCGCAGCACCATGACCTCGCCGACGAAGCGACGCGAGTGGTAGTTCGCGTAGAAGCCGAGGATCTCGTTGGTCGCGGCGGTGACGTCGTCGGTCACGAGGTAGAGGCTCTCGTCCTCCTCTGACACCAGGCCGCGCGTCACGACCTGTTCCTCCATGAAACGGCGCCACTCCTCCCAGTAGGTCCCCCCCGGCACGTCGAGCAGCACGATGGGCGAAGGGTCGGCCTTGCCCGTCTGCAGGAGCGTGAGGAGCTCGAACGCCTCGTCGAGGGTGCCGAAGCCGCCAGGAAGCACGACGAAGCCGTCGGACTCCTTCACCAGCATGAGCTTGCGGGTGAAGAAGTAGCGCATCTCCACGAGCTTGGGATCCTCGGCGATGAACGGGTTGGCGCCCTGCTCGAACGGCAGGCGGATGTTCACGCCGAACGCCATCTCTCGGCCTGCGCCTTCGAGCCCGGCGGCCATGATCCCCGGCCCCGCGCCGGTGACCACCATCCAGCCATTGTTGGCGAGGGCGTTGGCGACATCGCGCGCCTGGACGTACAGGGGGTCCGACGGCAAGGTGCGGGCCGAGCCGAACATCGTGATCTTGGGGATGTTGCGGTAGGGCGCGAACACACGGAACGCCTCGCGCATCTCCCGCAGCGCCGACGCAGTGATCTTGAGGTCGAGGCGATCGGTGCCGTCGGTGGCCAGGCCCAGCACGGTCGTGAGGATGTCCTGAAGGAGGTCGCGGTTGGCCGACGGCCCGTGCTCTCGGACGAGTCGCCGGAGGGTGGTCTCGAGCTCGGTCATGATGTCCTCACCTTGACACGCGCCTGCTCCCACTGCGGCACCACGGCCGAGGCACCCACCGACGGCGTGCCCGACGGCTGGTCGTTCGCGGTCGAGGGGAAGCGCATGACCTACCAGTGCCCGGACTGCGTGCGCCGCAACATCCGCGCCATTGAGGGCAAGCTGCCCGAGGAGTGGTGGGAGACCTAGGACTTGCCGTAGCGGGCGAGCAGACGGATGACCTCGCGGCGGATCCCGTCCGCGTCCACCTCGGCGTCGTGCAGCACCTGGGCCGCCAGGCCGTCGCCGTCGGCCAGGGCGATGAGGATGTGCTCGGTGCCGACGTAGTTGTGGCCCATGCGCAGCGCCTCGCGTAGGCATCGATCGAGGGCGCGACGGGCCAGGGGAGTGAAGGGCAGGCCGTCGCCGGGGACCTCGGCGTGGGTGCCGATGCGGGCGATCAGCGTCGCCCGGAGCTCGGTGTTGTCGGCCTGGAGAGCATCGAGCGCCACGACCGCAACGTTCTCGCCCGCGAGCACGCCGAGGAGGAGGTGCTCGGTTCCCACGAAGCCCTGCCCGAGCCGGGCCGCCTCGTCGACCGCATGCTGCAGCGCGGCGCGGGCCCGGGGCGTCCAGCGGCTGAACTCGGGGGTGCGGGTGAACCCTTCCAGGTCGGTCTGGCGGGGGACGAAGCGCTGCTGGGCGCCCTGCTTGGAGACACCCAGCACCTCGCCGATCCGGGCCCACGACGTGGCGTCGGCCCGGCACGCCTCCACGAAGTGGTCGAGGAGGGCGTCGCTGAGGGCTGCCAGCTCTCCGGCCGCCTCGACCGCCAGCTCCAGCCGCTCGATGGCCGCGGCCCCGGGCGCCCCCTCCTCGATGCGATGGATGACGTCAGCAAGCGTGATCCCGGTCGTAGCAATACGTCAACTTGTACTTGACGCGAGCGGCAAACGTCAATCCCCCGTTGACACGCACCTCACGTCTCGAGGAAATGGCGTACCGATTCGGTACGCCATTTCCTCGAGAGTCAGCCGATGGCGGCGGCGGGGACCTTGCGCAGGACCGACGGGACCCGGGGGAGGACCTGGCGGGAGGCGAGGCCGGCGGCGAGGAGGGCGGCCTTGCGGTTGCGGTCCCAGGTGAAGCCGTACTGCTCGCGCAGGGGACGGGGGAGCAGGCCGACCGTCAGCTGGCGGCCCAGCTCGAAGAGGGGCTCGGCCATCCACGGCGTCTTGGGGTGCAGCACCGACGCTGCCAGCTCGCGGGCCTGGTCGGACACCTGGAGGGTGGCGACCATGTCTCGCACGTAGGCCCGGAAGGCGGGCAGGTCGGCGGGCTGTTCGGCCCCCGGGACGCCGAGCATCTCGGCCACCGTCATCGACTCGGCGTAATAGCGGGCCGCGTCGCGTCGGGACAGCGGGCCGAGGAACCGGGTGTGCACGCGCAGGGCGGTGTCGACGAGGGTGGCGTGCACCCACATCAGCAGGGCGGGGTCGTTGGCCTGATAGCCGTCGCCGGTGACCCGCTCGTGGACGGCGTGGACGACCGCGGCGGTCTGCTCCGCCTCTTGGCGTGTGCCGAACACGATGGTGTAGCCGGCCTGCAGGGTGCGCACGAGGCGTGACCACGGGTCGGCCTCGAAGCCGCTGTGCTCTGCCACGCCCCTGGCCACGAGGGGGTGGGCGATCTGCATCAGCAGGGCCCGACCGCCGCCGAGGATGAGCACCGCTTCCTTGTCGACGCGGCGCACGACCGCGTCGGCCGGGAAGACGCCGTCCGCCTTGCGCGGGCTCACGCCGGGGCGACCCGGCCGTAGAGGGTGGTGCGCTGCTCGAGGGTGCGGCCCAGCGGCTCGACGATGGAGCGGAAGCCCGCCTCGTCCATGAGCTGACCGTGGGCCGCGCCCGCGGCGCGGGAGATGTTCTCGTCCATCAGCGTGCCCCCCAGGTCGTTGCAGCCC
>JBEEFQ010000206.1:0-4336 GCA_041166245.1 Actinomycetota bacterium
GGCTGCGGCGATGACCATGACGGCCCCGACGAGCGTGGGGAACCCCTGGTTCCCGAGCTGCCCGAGCGCGGCCTGGACCCGGCCCGAGCGTCGCGAGGCCCACCCCTTCAGGCCGAGGGCGGCCGCCGCTCCCTCGCTGGCCCGGCCGTACGCCGCGCGCAGGGCGGCCCGGGCGCGGCGGAGCGTGGACCGGGCCACGTCGAGGCTCGTGCCCTCGAGTTGGGCGATATCGGTGTAGCTGCGCTCGTCGATGTCCCGCAGCCTGATCATCCGCTGGTACCGGGGCGACAGCTGGTTCAGGGCGCGGCGCGCCAGCCGGACCTCCTCGTGCAGCTCCAGCATCTCCTCGGGGCTCGGCAGGGGGCTCGGGCGGAATGCGGCCTCGACGTGGTTGCGGACCTCGCCGCGAAGGCTGCGGCGGTGCTCGTCGATGGCGATGCGTCTGGCGATGGTCACGACGAGGGGCCACATGTCCTTGCCCTCGTCGTAGCTGGGCCAGGCTCGGAGGAGCGCCTCCTGGGCGAGATCCTCGGGCTCGGCGACCTGGGTGATCCGCCGGCAGTAGCGCACGAGCGGTCGGTACAGCGCGGCGTAATGGTCGTCGAACCCGCCCCCCGGGCCCCCCGCCCGGACCTCCTCCACCCCCAAGGCCACGTTCAGGAATTCGCCACGGTACGCGCGTACTCCTGCGCCGGCAGTCCGACTACGGGAGTGGTGTCACCTGCTGGCGGAAGTCCACGATGACCACCCCGCGGGCGTCGACCGTCGTCTTGTAATGGGTGAAGGCCGCGCCGGGGTCGGGGCCGTAGGTGCGCTTGGTGCAGGGGTCGGAGAAGCGCTCGGCCTTCGGGTCCCAGCGCAGGAAGCAGGTGCGGGGCTGCCCGGCGGTGCGGGCGTCGAAGGCGATCCATCCCTCTCGCACCTCGGTGCCGACGTGGTTGACGTAGATGTCGCGATCGCCGGCGCCCTGCAGGGCCTGGAACAGCAGCGGCACGTCGTCCACGAAGTTGGACGCCCTTCCCACCTCGAAGACGGGATCGCCCAGGTTGTTCTTGGCCTCGGGCCCGGTGGACAGCTGCACGACGACGAAGAAGACGATGGCCGACGCCACCAGGGCGACGAGGGCGGTCGTCACCATCGACCGAGCGCCACTCACCCGCTGACGTGCCATGGGACGAAGGTACGGGCCTGTGCGGACCCTGGACCAGTCGCCAGTACGATGCGAGCTTCGCGTCACGGAGGGGATCCCAATGCGGAAGTTCCTGGTATTTGTCGCGCTGTTCGGCCTGCTGGCCATCGGCGGACCCGTGCGTCCCGCGGCCGCGGCCACGGGTGTCGTCCTCGACGCAGATGACGTCGCCAAGGACGCGGGTGACATCCTCTCGGCGACGGCCGCCAATGACCCCACCGTCGTCCTCCGCGTCGTGGTGAAGACCCCAGAGAACCCGGGGGGGAACCCGAACTGGAACAACAACCTCGACACAGAGGCCCGCTGGTTCATCGACACGAACGGGGACGCCGTCGAGGACTTCGCGGTGGTGTTCTTCGCTGAGGATGGCGGTCTGATCGGACAGCTCTTCGGCGACGGCGAGGCGCCGATCTGCGAGAACACGACGAGCGCCACGTTCGTGAACGGCGGCTACCAGGTCAGCTTCCCGGCGAGCTGCATCGGAAGTCCACCCAGCTTGCGGTTTGCCGCTGAGGTCTCCTACGACGACACCCCTTCCTCGGCGGCGGAGACGCCTCAGCTCGATTCGGCCCCCGATGGCGATGGTTGGTCGGGCGCGGTCGCGGCTGGAGTCGACCGAGCCGTGCGCGTCGGCGTCGTGGCCAGAGGCGACAGCGGCCTGTACGTGGGTGCCGGCTTCGGCGCGGGCTACGGGGCTCTCGGCGGGCAGCTCATCGCCGCGCCGGCCATCGGTCGGGTCGCCGGGGCCACGCAAGACGATCCCGCCGAGCCCATCTATGTCGGCACCGGCGTCGACAATCAGCTGTGGGCGCGCACGGGCGGCCAGGGCTGGCGTCCGCTCTCGTCGGGCGGGACGTTCTGCAAGGGTGAGCCCGGTGCCCTCGTCTACACGAGCGGCGCCACGCAGCATCTGGTGGTCGCGTGCCGGGGCAGGGACGATGCCCTCTGGAGCGCCACCGCGACGATCACCCCGAACACTGTCCCGAACCTCACCAACTGGACCCGCATCGGCGGCATTCTCACCGCCGGCCCGGCCCTCGGCATCTCGCAGCATCTCGGCGACGTCGTCACGTACCTCGTGCGGGGCACCGACGGAGCGGTGTGGCAGAGCACTGGCGGCGGCTTCACGCGCACGCACTGGGTGTGCAAGGGCCACGCCGCCTTCAACACCCTCAACGACGTGAGCTGGTTCGGGTGCCGGGGCGCCGACGACGCCCTGTGGGTGGCAAGGAACACCCCAGCCGGCTGGGCCGCAGACATCCGGCTGGGCGGCATCCTGGCCGAGGGACCAGGCGTTGCCGTCACCCCCGAGAGCGCGGTCTTCTTCGTCCCGGGCGTCGACAACGCCGTGTGGCAGCGCGTGGTCCGCAACAGCGACGGCGTGCCCCTGACGGATTTCACATCGACGGGCGGGCAGATCAAGTTCGGCGTCAACGCGGTGACGTTGTGAGCTCGTTGACCGTGCGACGGTCGCTCGCTGTCGTTGCCGTGGGGGTGCTGTTCGCAGCCGCCGCCGTCGTCACGCCAGCAGCCGCCGAGGAAGGCTTCGCGACCGATCCGGCGGGGGATGGCCCCAACCACGGGGACGCCACCGGCCTGCAGATCATCAACGAGACGGCATGGGTGACCCTCGGTGTCTTCGTCGTTGGTGCTGAGGATCCTGCGACGGCGCCCGCGTGGACGAGCGAAGGCAGCGAGACACGCATCGAGTGGAACATCGACACCAATGGCGCCGCCCCCGAGGAGTACGTCGCGGTGTTCGCGGCAGACGGCCAGGGCCCGTTCGCCGGTGTGTTCACGGCGGCCGACGAGCCGCTGTGCGAGGCCGAGACCCGCTTCGCCTCGCCCTTCTACGAAGTGAGGTTCCCCCGCAGCTGCATCGGCGCCCTGCCCACCATCAGCGTCAACGCCAGGGTCTTCTATGACGCCACGCCGGGTGGGGCCAGCGACACGTCGACCGACTCGGTGCCGAACAGCAACTTCGCTCCGGCCGTGGCCCCGGACGAGATCCGCGTCGGCGTGGTCGGCGCCGACGACGCCCTCTGGGCCGGCTCGGGCTTCGGTCCGCAGTTCGCGGGGCTCGGCGGGCGGCTCATCGCTGCGCCGGCCGTGGCGGCGCTGCCGTCGGGCGAGGGCGGTCGGGAGAACGGGACGCCCCTCTACGTCGGTACCGGGACGGACAATCAGCTGTGGGCCCGAACGACCGACCTGGGCTGGAGACCGTTGTCCAGCGGCGGCACCTTCTGCAAGGGTGGCCCAGGAGCGGTCTACAACTCCCTCAACAACAGCCTCACGGTTGCGTGTCGCGGCGTTGACGACGCCCTCTGGGTCGGCAGCGGCCCGCTCGCGGCAGGCTCGATCCCCGACATCAAGAACTGGGCTCGCATCGGGGGCACCCTGAAGGCGGGACCCTCGGTCGCCGTCGGGCCCAACCAGCAGGTGACGTTCCTCGTGGTCGGCCTCGACGACCATGTCTGGCAGACGACGGGCGGCCCCTTCACCGGTATGTCGTGGCAATGCAAGGGCCACGTGGCGTTTTCGTCGAATCCCGACGTCGGCTGGTTCGGGTGCCGTGGCCTCGATGATGCGCTGTGGGCCGCGGTCATCACGCAGGACGGTTGGGCGCCAGCGCGACGGCTGGGCGGTGTCCTCACCGACGGGCCCGGCGTGGCGGTCGCGCCCGATGGCGCCGTCTTCGCTGTCCAGGGCCTCGACCAGGCTGTCTGGCAGATCGTCATGGACAACCTGAGCGGCGAGCCGATGGGAGGCTTCAGCCGCAACGGCGGGAAGATCAAGTTCGGAGTCGGCGCCGCCGCCTTGTAGGAGGAGCGCCGCTCAGTCGGACAGCCAGCGCGCCGTCGCCGCGTCCACGCGGCGGCGGCGGTCGCCGGGGCGGGCTGACTCGAATGCCTGGAGCAGGGTGTCGGCGTCGAGCACCTCGTCGACGACGCCGTCGACCACGCCGAGGTCGGCCAGCGCGGGTGCGGTGATGCGCAGCTGCTCGGCCACCTCAGGTGCCCGGCCTGCGTCGCGGTGGAGGATGGCAGCCGCGCCCTCGGGTGCGATGACCGAGAAGACGGCGTGGCGCTGGATGAGCAGCCGATCGCCATGGGCCATCGCCAGCGCCCCGCCGCTGCCGCCCTCGCC
>JBEEFQ010000207.1:0-9161 GCA_041166245.1 Actinomycetota bacterium
CTCCATGGCGTACAGGCCGCCGTGGCCGATCTGGATCACGATGGCCCCGCCCTCGGCGTGCACGGCGTCCACCATCGGGGCCATCTGCAACATGCGCTCCCGTGTGTGTACGAGCGTCATGCCCGGAGACGATCGCCCCTCCTCGGTGATGCACGAGTTGCCCTGGATGATCATCCCGACCCCGTGCCGTGCGTTCTCCACGAAGTGCTTGGCGTAGCGATCGGCGGCGTCGTCGCCCGAGCCGGCACCTTCGAGCACGGGTGCCCGGTACAGCCGGTTGCGCACCGTCGCCGAGCCGAGCCGCAGCTGGGTGTGCAGTACCGTCACGGGCTCAGCCTATGAGTGACGAGGAAGTCAGCGACGAGCTCCCCGAGGACCTGCAGCCCTCGGCCTACGTGGGTCCCTACACGTTCCCCGACATCAAGAAGCGCCGGATCCCGGGCTACATCTACCTGGCGTCGGCAGCGGCCCTGCTCGCGCTCTGGCTGGCGTACGGCGACGGTGGCGTGTTCGTGAACCGGGGCATGCTCGCGGGCGCCATCGGCTTCGCCCTCGTCGGGCTGTACCACCTGGCCGCGGGGTGGCCGCTCGAGGTGAAGGAGGTCGACGCTCTCGCCTCGGCATCCCGCGAGGTCGGCTTCCCGGTCGGTCACGCGTCAGCCCAGCTGGGCTGGCGAGGGCTGCGCAGTCGGCCCACGTGGCGCATCCTCCTCTACTCAGCCGAGGAGCCACCGACCAAGCGCGGCCTCGTGCTCGTCGACGGTCTCGACGGCGCGGTCGTGCAGCACGTCGTCGAGGACAACCCCGAGGACTGGACCGAGGTCCCGCGCTAGAGGGCGGCGGCGACGATGAAGATCACGATGGAGACGAGCAGGACCAGCCCGCCGAGCCGCGCCAAGGCGGCACCGACCGCCTCGGCCCGGCTCCGCTGATGGCGGGAGCTCTGCCGTCGCCTGCGCTCGGCGAGCGGTGAGTCGACGGGTCCGGGCACCGGCACAATCACCGTCGGCGGTGGCGTGGTGGCCGAGCGTGTTCTCCCGCGCCGCTCAGGCCCCGTCCACTGCCCCGCGGCGGCGCTCCGCCTCTCCAGGATGACGACCCGCATCGCAAAACCCCCAACGTGAGCAACCCTTCCGACCGTGAAAACGACCGAACGCCGTCATGCCTACGGTCTCGTCGCCCAAATTGCAACCGTAAGAACGGCGATCGCTGCCGCTTCTCTGTGCACGGGAACGGCGGGGAGGGCAGGTACATCTTGATGATGTATGGCGAGCAGTTCGACGTAGGGCTGATCCGGGTGATGGTTGCCGACGCACGGGGGAGCGACCGCCTCCGCTGTCGCCTCGAGCTCGGCGACGGCGGGTGCTCGGTCGTGGCCGAGGCGGTCGAGGCCCGGCAGGCCGCCGCAGTGGCCGCGTTCGAGTGTCCGGACGTCGTGCTGGTCGATCCCGAGCTGCCGAATCCCGACGGCGTCGACTTGCTGGGTGAGCTGCGGGTGCGCGTGCCCAGGGCGCGGGTGGTCGTCCGGTCCGACAGCATCGACCTGCTCGACGCGGCGTTGCGCAAGGGCGCGCACGGCATCGTGCACCGGGACGCCGCCGGCGAGGACCTCCGGGCCTCGGTGCGGCGCGCCTTCGTCGCCGACCACGACCTCGCTTCGATCCGCTAGCCACCGCGGGGCGGATCCACCGCCCGCTCACACGGTCCACTTACCCTTTCTCGGTGCTCACGAGGCGGGGTGTCCACTACACCCCAAGGCGAAAGGGATGGGCGATCGCCCTCGTCGTCGGCTTGGTGGCGGGGTGCGGCGCAGCGCTCGTCAACGCCCGTGATCGATCGGGTAGCGGACCCCTTCTGGTGCGCGCCGCCACCACGACCACCGAAGCGACCGCCGCCTCGACCACCAGCTCCACGTCGACCTCCGGCCCGACGTCGACGACCGGCGCGCGCTCCAGCAACAAGGCGTCGCCACCGACGACGCAACGCGGACGCCCGGCAGTGTCGACCCCCACCCGCCCCACCGCCGCGGCCAAGCCCGCTCCTGCTCCCACCACGACCCGGCGCGCCACCACGACGACGGCGCCGGAGGACGAAGAGGAGGACGACGACGATGTCGTCGACCGCACGCCCCGCGACTAGGGGAGGTCGACGCCGAGGCGCCTGAGCACGAGCTCGGCGTCGCGCAGGTGGTGCTTGCCCTCGTGGACGCCGTTGCAGATCATCGTCAGGACGTCACGCGCACCCCACGGGAACACCGCCGTCCTCGAGAGGTCGTCCACGCTCGTCGACTCGATGACACGGGCGAACCGGCCTGCGGTGTCGGCGAGGCCCTCGAGGACACGCTCGACGTCTTGGTCGTTGTAGTGCTCGCGCTCGGCTCGCTCGTCGGGATCGGGGAACGCGATCGACGGCTCGTCCTCGCGCAGCATGCGTCCGACCGTCGCCGCCATGAGGTCGAACATGTCGCGGACGTGAGCCGTGTACTCGAGTGCCGACCACACGCCGGGCTCCGGCCGCTTTCGCAGCAACGTCCGGTCGTCCACCGCGGTCAGCTGCTCACCGAACCGACGTGGGAACGAGCGGACGGCGACGGCCGCGTCTGCGGGGGAGATGGTGGCGTAGTCGAGCCCGCACTCGGGGCAGACGTACGAGCTCAAGCCTCGACGGCCTTCTTCACCTTGTCGACGAGATGGCTGGGCAGCGGGTCGTAGTGACTGTGGGCCACGGTGAATCTGCCTCGACCCCCGGTCAGCGAGCGAAGGTCGATGGCGTAGCGCTGGATCTCCGATGTCGGCACCTGCGCCACGATGATCTGCTCAGCGTTGTTCCCCGACTCCGTACCCTGCACGCGGCCGCGCCGGGCGTTGAGATCGCCCATGACGTCGCCCTGGTAGGCGGCGGGGACGGTGACCTGCAGGATCGAGATGGGCTCGAGCAGCACAGGGTTGGCCTTGGCCATGGCCTCGCGGAAGCCGAGCGACCCCGCCATCCTGAAGCTCATCTCCGAGGAGTCGACGGCGTGGAACTTGCCGTCGAACAGCGTGACCCGCACGTCGACGACGGGAAACCCGAACACGCCCCCGTGCTCCATCGTCTCCTGGATGCCCTTCTCCACCGCGGGGATGAACTGCTTGGGGACGGCGCCGCCGACGATCTTGTCCTCGAAGTGGAAGCCCTGGCCGCGCTCCAGGGGCTCGATGCGGATGTTGGCCACGCCGAACTGGCCGTGACCGCCCGTCTGCTTCTTGTACTTGCCTTCGGCCTCGGCGCCCGCGGCGATGGTTTCGCGGTAGGGCACCTTGACGTCGTCGGTCTCCACCTCCACGCCGAACTTGCGGGCCAGGCGTTCGGTGACGATCGCCAAGTGCGTCTCGCCCGCACCTGACAGCAACGTCTGGTGGGTCTCGTCATCGCGCCGGAGGAACAGCGACGGGTCCTCGTCCTGGAGGCGGTGCAGCGCAGTCATGAGCTTGTCCTCGTCGCCCTTGGACTTCGGGCGGATGGCGACCGAGAGCGACGGCGCAGGTTGCTCGGCCCGGGGGACGAAGACCGGCATGTTCTTGGGCGCGAGGGTGTCACCCGTCGCCGTCTCACCGAGCTTGGCCACCGCCGCGATGTCGCCGGCCGGCACCTCGGACACCTGGTCCTGCTCCTTGCCCCGCAATGCGAAGAGCGCGTGCAGCTTCTCGTCGGCATGGGTGCGGGGGTTGGTGAGCACGATGTCGGGACGGATCGTGCCCGACAGCACCTTGAACATCGACACCTTGCCGACGTAGGGGTCGGCCAGCGTCTTGAAGACGTAGGCCAGCGGCTGGCCCGCGGGGTCGCACGGGATCTCCTGCGTGCTGCTGCCCGCCTGCACCTCCACCGGCGGCCGGTTGGTGGGCGGAGGGCCGATCTCGCAGATGAACTTGGCCAGGCGGTCGATGGCGACGCCCTTCGTCGCCGAGCCACACACGACCGGGAACACCGACGCCGCCGCCACGCCAGTCGCCAGCGTGTCCTCGAGCTCCTTGGGGCTCGGCGTATCGCCATCGAGGTATCGCTCCGTCATCTCGTCGTCGGCGACGACGATGCCCTCGACCAGGTTGTCGTGCACCTCGTGCTCGCGCGCCTCCATCTCATCGGGTATCTCGCCCTCGACCGCTGATCCCGTGTCGTAGGTGATGGCGGTGTCGGTGAGCAGGTCCGCGACCCCGTGGAAGGCAGCCTCTTCGCCGATGGGCAGCTCGAGGGGCGCAACGCCGGCGCCGAAGACGTCGCGCAGCTGGTCGAGGGTGCGGTCGAAGCTGGCCCGCTCGCGGTCGAGCTTGTTGATGAAGATCATCCGGGGCAGGGCCCGCTCCTCGGCCATGCGCCACACGGCCTCGGTCTGCACCTCGACACCCTCCACCGCGCTGACGACGAACACGGCGAGGTCGGCCACGCTGAGGGCCGCGTCCACGTCGGTGATGAAGTCGGCGTAGCCCGGGCAGTCGAGGATGTTGATCTTGTGACCCTCGTACTCGAGGGGAGCCATGGCGAGGGAGACCGAGATCCCCCGCTTGACCTCCTCCGGATCGAAGTCGGTGGTGGTCGACCCGTCCTCCACCCGCCCCTGCCTGCTGATGGCCCCCGCACACGCCAACAGCGCCTCCGTCAGCGTCGTCTTCCCAGCGCCACCATGGCCGACCAATGCGACATTGCGGATCTTGGCGGGAGGGAAGCTCTTCACAGGCGGCCTCGCTTGGTGTGGTTCGGTCGTCAGAGCGTAACGAACCCCGGTGGTAGCTTGGGCGGCGACGGCCCTCTTTCCCGGGAGCTTTTCGAAACGTGTTCGACGGACGCTGGCGGAGCAGCGTTGAGAAGGGCCTCCAGCCCCTCGGATCAGGCCTCCGCCGCAGCGGCATCGCTGCCGATCACCTCACTGCCCTCGGGCTCGGCTTGGCCGGTGCGTGTGCAGTCGCCATCGCCTCGGGGCGGCTCGGGCTCGGGCTGGGCTTGCTCATCGCGTGTGCGCTGCCCGACATGCTCGACGGTGCGGTGGCCAAAGCATCGGGCACCGCGTCCCCACGGGGCGCGTTCTTCGACTCGGTGGCCGATCGGGTCAGCGACTCGCTCGTCCTCGGCGGCATCGCCTGGTACCTCGCCGGCGTCGAGGGCGGACGGGCCGCCGTGCTGCCCTTCGCGGTACTGGCCGCCTCGACTCTCATCTCCTATGAGCGGGCCAAGGCCGAGTCGCTGGGCTTCTCGGCGCGGGGCGGGCTCATGGAGCGGGCCGAGCGCATCATCGCCATCTGCGTCGGGCTCGCGTTCAGCGACCTGCTCGTCCCGATCCTCTGGCTCATGCTCGGCCTCACGATCGTCACCGCTGTCCAGCGCTTCGTGAAGGTCTGGCGCCAGGCCACCGCCCCGCGTCCCACCGAGAGCCGGTGGCGCACGTGGCGGGAGGCGGCCATGGTCCGCCGATCGAGCGGTCCCGCGCATCGGGCCAATGGCCAGCGCCGGGGCCGGCGGCGCGCCGGCACGCGGCCCTAGCCAGTCGCCTTGGGCATCCGGCAGCGAGCGCCCTACCTCGCCTACCGGGCCGCGGCCGAAGTTGCCAACGCCCTGCCGCGGCCGCTGGCCGCGGCGACGGCGGACGGCCTCGGCCTGGTGCTGTCGAGAACGATGCAGGGACGGCGTCGCATGCTCGAGCGCCACCTCCGGCGAGCGTACGGCGAAGGACTGTCCGACGCAGCCCTGGAACGGGAGGTGCGACGCACGTTCCGCTCCTACGCGCGCTACTGGATGGAGTCGTTCCGGTTGGCCAACACACCCCGGAGCGCGCTCGACGACGGCATGACCTGGGAAGGCGTGGGTCACCTCGAGGATGCGCTCGCGCTGGGGAAGGGCGCCATCTCGGTGATGCCGCACCTCGGCGGCTGGGACTTCGGGGCGGCCTGGTTCTGCGCCCTCGGCTACCCCGTCACCGTCGTGGCCGAGCGCATCGACCCGCCGGAGCTGTTCGACTGGTTCGTCTCGCTACGGAGCGAGATGGGCATGAAGGTCGTGCCGCTCGGGCCGGAGGCGGGCACGGCCGTGCTGCGCGCACTCAAGCACAATGAGCTGGTCGGGCTCATCTGCGACCGCGACATCGGTGGCACCGGCGTCGAGGTCGAGTTCTTCGGCGAGCGCACGACGCTGCCGAGCGGTCCGGCCACGCTCGCGTTGCGCACCGGCGCGCCTGTCATCCCAACCGCGGTGTACTTCCGGGGCCGCAACAGCCACCACGGCGTCATGCGCCCGCCCATCGTCGCCGAGCGCCAGGGCCGTATGCGCGACGACGTGGTCCGGGTCACCCAGGCCGTGGCCGACGAGCTCGAGGCCCTCATCCGCGTCGCCCCCGACCAGTGGCACCTGCTCCAACCCAACTGGCCGAGTGACCGCGAGGCCATCCCCAAGGACTGACTTTTTCGCGATCAGGCCGGACTATCCGGCTCTATCGCGAAAAAGTCGGCGGGTTCGGGGTTCTAGCGGCTGACGGCGCGCTCCAGTTGGGCCTTGGTCATCTTGGAGCGGCCCTTGACGTTCTTGCGGCGGGCCTCCTCGTAGAGCTGATCGCGTGTGCGGCCGCCCGGACCCTTGCCCGAGCGCAGCCCGCCGCGGCGGCCGGAGGAGATGTCCTGGGTCGAGGTGCGGCTCGCCGTCCTGGCCTCGCCCTTGCGGGCCCGCTCCTTGTTGACGGTGCGGGCCGCGATCTCCTCGGCCTTCTTCTCCGATCGACCCTGCTCCTTCAGGCTCTCCTTGACGTGCTTGTACTGCCGTTCCCGTTTCTTGCTCCATGCACCCTGAGGCATGACGGGTATCTACCCAGGGACCGTCATCCAGTCCCACACGCGAATGGCATCCACGAGGTGCTCGTCACGGCCCACGACCCCACCCGGCCATACGACCGACCGATCGAGCTGGCCCGCCACCTCGGCACCTTCACCGACCACGCTGCGCCCGCCCGACGCGGCCAGGTTGGCCGCGAGGTAGTCGGCGGGCGTGCCGCAGTCGATGAAGCGGCCGTCGAGGGTGACGAGTTCGAGTCGACCCTCCTCTTCGCGCCGGGCCCAGCTCACCTCGTAGAGGCCCGCAGGCTCGGGCGTGAGGTCGCGCACCTCGGCCCACGGCATGAGCGCAGCACCCGCGTACCGCCAGCGTCCGAAGTCGCCCTGCTCCGGGTCCTCGGTGACGAGCAGGCGCACCCGGCTGCCGTCCCACCCATCGGCCAGCGCGCCCAGGCCGCGCTCGCGCCACGCGTCGGCATTGGCCAGCAGGACGTCGCGACCGTCGATCCACTCCCGCAGCCGTCCGAGGGCGCCGGCCGTCCCCAGCGCTTCGGGTTCCTCGACGGACAGGTGCACGCCGCGATCGGCGAGGTGTGACTCGAGCAGTGCGCGCCCGTGGTGCACATTCACTGCGATCGACGGCGTCACCGCCGTCAGCTGGCCGAGGGCGAGGTCGACGAGCGGCACGTTGTCGACTGGGCACAGGGCTTTGGGCCTGACCAGCGTCAAGGGACGGAGTCGCGTGCCGGCACCCGCGGCCAGCACGACTCCGGCCAGCCCCTCGATCACGACCGAGTGACGAGCCTCAGGGCGTTGGCCGTCTCGTGCTGCAGGGCGGGCAGTTGGTCGGGTGGGAACCACCGGGCCTCGAGCAATTCGGCCGAGCACGCGCTCACGTCGGTCGACACCCCGTCCGCGGGCCGGGCCGTGAAGATGACGTCCACCCGGCGGGCGCGGGCATCGACGACGACCGTCGGCGGGTGGTCGAGCACGATCGTGAGACCGACCTCCTCCATGCATTCGCGCCGGGCGCCGTCGGCCGCCTCCTCGCCCCGCTTGAGCAGCCCGCCGGGCACGCCCCATCCGTGGCGATACGAGTGGCGCACCAACAGGCGCTCGCCGTCGGCGCGAGTGATCATGCACATGGCTCCGACGGTGAACGACGGCGCCAGACTGTGGATGAGGAACCGCCGCATCCACCGGGGCATCTTCCCCACGGCGCGGAACGCGACCACTCGAACCCGCCGAAGCATCGCCGCAGGTTAGAAGGTGATCCACCTACCGTGGAGTCCGTGCGCGTGGCCTTGGTGTGCCCGTACAGCCTCACCATTCCTGGCGGGGTGCAGGGCCAGGTGCTGGGCCTGGCCCGGTCCTTGCGCGCCCTCGGTCACCCCACCCGCGTGCTGGCCCCGTGCGATGGCCCCCCGCCCGACTCGGGTGTGACGCCCCTCGGCAACTCGGTGCCCTTCGCGGCCAACGGCTCGGTGGCGCCCATCGCGCCCGACCCCGCCGCCGCGCTGCGCACCATCCGCGCCCTACGCGACGAGGACTTCGACGTCGTCCACCTCCATGAGCCGTTGTGCCCCGGACCGACCCTCACCGCGCTGCTGGTGTCGGACCGCCCCCTCGTCGGCACGTTCCACCGGGCCGGTGCCAGCTCCGCCTACAGGGCGTTCAAGCCACTCGTGCGCTGGGCCGGCAATCACCTCCGCGTGCGCTGCGCGGTCTCGCCCGACGCCCACGAGCTGGCCCACGAGGCGATCGGCGGTGAGTTCGAGCTCCTGTTCAATGGCATCGAGACCGAGCGCTTCACCAAGGCCAGCCCGTGGCCCACCGAGGGTCCGACCATCTTCTTCATGGCCCGGCACGAGGAGCGCAAGGGGCTCGGCGCGCTGCTCGATGCGATGGCCCGGCTTCAGGGCGACGTGCACCTCTGGGTGGCCGGGGACGGTCCCGAGACCGAAGAGCTCAGGGCCCGGACGTCGGCCGACCGGCGCATCGAATGGCTGGGTCGGGTCTCCGACGAAGAAGCCGCCAGCCGCCTCCGCGGCGCCGACGTCTTCTGCGCGCCGTCCCTGCACGGCGAGTCCTTCGGTGTCGTGCTGCTCGAGGCCATGGCTGCCTCCACGCCGATCGTCGCCAGCGCGCTGCCCGGGTACCGCAACGTCGCCCGCCACGGGGTCGACGCCCTGCTCACGCCGCCCGGCGACGCCGGGGCGCTTGCCGGCGCGCTGGAGTCGGTGCTGGGCGATCCGTCGATGGGCCGTCGCCTCGTCGCCGCGGGCGAGACCCGAGCCGCCGAGTTCGCCATGGACGCGCTAGCTGAAAGGTACCTCGAGCTCTACACCCGCGTCTCGAGGAAATAGC
>JBEEFQ010000208.1:0-5176 GCA_041166245.1 Actinomycetota bacterium
GTAGAACGGCGGGCGCGGGTCGTCGTTCTCGACCTGGTACGTGCCGACCGAGTCCCAGTGCTCCTGCCACTTGGTCTCGACCGCTTGCACGTCGTAGTGATCGTGTGCCCGCTCTTCCACGGGCTGCATCCTAGGAAACGGGGTGCGGCTCCCTGGAGGCGATTGCCGCCCGGATGCTGTCGCCGAGCGAGCGCCCGATGTCGCCCTTCTCGATGAACGCAGCTGCACCGAGCTCGAGGGCGGGGGCGGCTCCCGCTTTTGCGTCGAACCCCGACAGCACGACGATGCACGTTTCCGGGCTCTCGGCCCGCACCCGGGGGATGACGCTCAGGCCGTCGAGCTCGGGCATGGCCAGGTCGAGCAGGAGGACGTCCGGGCGCTGGGCGGCGACGACCGCCACGGCCGCGACGCCGTCCGCCGCCTCGCCCACCACCTCGAAGCCGCCGTCCTCGGCCAGGGTGAGGCCGACGAGGAGCCGGATGTCGTCCGAGTCGTCGGCCAGCACCACTCGCAGGGGCCCGCGCCCGCCGACGGAGACGGGACGGCGGCCGTCGCCGAGCACAGGCGCGGCCGGCCGTTCCCGCACGAGCCGGCCCACCGCCATCTCGCCGCTCGCGGCCAACAGGCCCTCCACCATGGTGCGGGCCGCGGCGAGGGTGCCCTGCACCGCGGCCACGGCCTGGTCGGCGAGGCCGAGCTCCAGCGCGTACGCCGCCGCAGCCAGGCCCTGGACGACGTTGTCGTTGATCTCGAGCCCCTGGGCCTCACGCGCATCCACCTCGGCCAGGCGCCGCTCGGTGGCGGCAAGGTCCTCCATGGTGCGCCGCATGTCGGTGACGTCCTGGCAGCTGCCCACGATCTTGATCGGTTCGGAATGCTCGTTGGTGATCATGTGGCCCCAACTCGACAGCAGGCGCGTCGACCCGTCGGGGCGAAGGATGCGCTCCTCGATGCGGTAGTCACGCCGCTCTTCGTACGCCTGGAACACCGACGCCCGAATTGCATCGCGGTCGTCGGGATGGATGCGCTCGAGGAACTCCTCGAAGGTGGGCTCGAAGGACTGCGGCTCGCATCCGTAGATGCGGAACAGCTCGTCGCTCCACCGCACCTTGTTGGTGATGATGTCCCACTCGAAGCAGCCGACCTGGGTATGACGCTGCGCCTCGCGCAGGGCGTCGGCCCGCTGCTGGTGCTGGACCTCACGCCAGTGGCGGTGCAGCGTCGTCGTCAGCAGCTCGACGAGCGCGCTGGCGAAGTCGAGCGTGCCCTCGTCCGCACCATCGACGCGCAGGGCGAACAGCTCACCGGTGACCCCGCGCACCGGCAGGAGCATGTCAGCGCCCTCGGCGGCGTCGACGGGAATGGCGGCGGCGGCCAGCGCGTCGTCGAGCGCCACCTCGTGCCGGAGCAGGATGTCCTCGCCCGCCGGCTCGGCCGGCACGTGACTGACGCTCGACGCGCCCGTGCCCCCCACGAGGTCGTCGCGAGCGGCGCCGAGCAGTTCGGCCAGATCGTCACCACGCAGCGCGCTGTGGTTGGCAGCGCGCCGATAGAACCCCAGCAGGCGATCACGGGAATCAGTCACATCGCTCCCTTGCCTGCAAATGCCCGCCACCCTCTGGACGGGCGTGTCGAAAACGTTACAGCTTGACGATCACTTGCCGGCCCTGAGCGGACGGAGCGGCCGCTCGCGCTTGGCGCGGCGGGGCTCCATCTTCCCGAGGCGCCCTTCGCCCGGCAGGTTCTCGAGCATGAGCAGCGTCGACAGCTGATCGGCGGGGATGGCCCGGCTGAACAGATAGCCCTGGATCTGGTCACAGCCGTGCTGGCGGAGGAAGTCGAGCTCCTCTTTCGTCTCCACGCCCTCGGCCACCACCTCGAGGCCCAGACCTCGCGCCAGCGAGATGATGCCGACCACGAGGGCCGACTTGCCGTCAGGGTCGTTGATGCGGCGCACGAACGACTTGTCGATCTTGATCTTGTCGATGGGCAGCGTTCCCAGGTAGCCGAGGTTGCTGAAGCCGACGCCGAAGTCGTCGATGGAGCACTTCACGCCCATGCTCTTGATGTTGATGAGGATGTCGCGGATCGAGTCGCTGTCCTGCAGGGCCAGGCTCTCGGTGAGCTCGAGCTCGAGCAGCTCGGGGTCGAGACCGCTCTCGCGGAGGGCAACGGCCACGACGTCGTCGATGTCCTGGAGCTGGAACTGGCGGGCCGACAGGTTGACGGCGACGGTGATGTGATGGCCCGCGTCGGACCACGCCTTGCCCTGCCTGCACGCCGTCTCCATCACCCAACGTCCGAGGGGGGCGACGAGGCCGCTCTCCTCCGCGAGGGGGATGAACGTCTCGGGCGGGAGGTAGACGCCTTCATGGCACCAGCGGACCAAGGCCTCGACACCCACGACCTTGCCCGACTCCAGCTCGACCTTGGGCTGGTAGTGCAGTTCGAGCTTGCCTTCGTCGATCGCGGCGTGGAGGGCGCTCTCGAGGTCGAGGCGCTCGTCAGCTTTGGCGTTGAGCTCGGGCGTGTAGAGCTGCCACTGGTCGCGCCCTCGCTCCTTGGCCCGGTACATGGCCGCGTCGGCGTTCTTGAGCAGGGTGAAGGGGTCGAGGCCGTCCTGCGGGTAGAGGGCGACGCCGATGCTGGCCGTCACGAACAGGCGGCGGTCGCCGATGGCGAACGGCTCGACGAACTCGGCCCGGATCTTGTCTGCGACGCGGCGGGCGTCCACCTCCTCCTTGATCTCGGGCAGGAGGATGGTGAACTCGTCGCCGCCCTGACGGCCGACGGTGTCGCCGTCGCGGACGCAGCGGCGGAGGCGCTTGGCCACGAGCTGCAGGAGCTGGTTGCCCACCTGGTGGCCCAGGCTGTCGTTCACCTTCTTGAAGCGGTCGAGGTCGACGAACATCACCGCCATCAGGCCCTTGCGCTGATGGGCGGCGGACACGGCGAGCGAGACGCGGTCGTTGAACAGCTCGGGCCGGGGCAGGCCCGTCAGGCCGTCGTACTCGGCGGCGTGCTCGAGCTGAGAGCGCTCGTGAACCATGTGCACGAGGTGCCCGACGACCAGAGCGGAGAGGAGGGCCGTGCCGAAGATGACGCTGACCACGTTCACATCGACGCCCCGCAGGCGCTGGACAGCGAGCAGCAGGGGCCCGAGCAGCTGCACGATACCGAGGCCGACGAAGTGGCTCCGGGTCAGCGAGCTGGCCTTGCGCACGACCGGCTCGAACAACGAGCCCATCGAGGGGTGCATGGCGGCGAGGCCCCAGAGCCCGTAGACGAGGATGTACGGCGCCTCGAGGCCGCTGTACGCGTACCGAATCCCGCCCAGGACGTTGACGGCGGTCACGCAGTGGACGATGAGCAGCGTCCCGAGGGCGAGGAACAGGTAGCTGTAGGCGCCCGGGTGCTCGTCGGACAGCTGCATGAGCCGGCTGGTCAGGAGGACCACGGCCACGTCGAGCACGGGCCAGAGCAGGGTCACGAAGGCGGCCATGCCGCCCAGCTCGCCGCGGGCGACGGCCGGGTCGAAGATCATCACCCACGCGGGGAGGGCGACGGTGAGGGCGCCGATGGCGGCCACCACCGCGCAGTCGACCGCACGGCCGGGGGCCCGGCCCCGAATGAGCAGGATGAGCCCGGCGGCGACGGCGCCGTAGCCGGGGAGCATGAAGGCGTCGGCGATCGACGGGTAGAGGGGGCCGTTGGCGCCCGTCGTCAGGGTGCGGATGAGGTCGGCGAGCACGACGGAGGCGAGCCCGGTGCCGAGCAGCGTCCACGCCTCGGGGCGACCCACGTGCCAGAGGAGCGAGCGGTCCATGCGGTGGGCGCGCACGCCCATGACGAGCACGACGACCGACAGGAGGCCCATGACGGGCGCCACCCACGTGAGGTCGGCCCCACCTGGAGCCAGGGGGACGACCAGCGCGGTGAGGACCACCACACCGAAAAATGACTTTCTCACGGCCCCGCCCATTGGTCCCCCTATCGGACTTCGCGGGGTCCTTCCTTAGGCAAAGACGCTCAGAGGAGACTGGTAACCTGCCAGCGCTACGGGGGCGTAGCTCAGTTGGTAGAGCGCTTGACTGGCAGTCAAGAGGTTCGTGGGTTCGATTCCCATCGCCTCCACCCGTAAGTGCAGGTCAGCAGTGTGCGGCACGGCTGCGCCGCGTGGGGTAAACGGCGCACTGCCTGAGGTACCGGGGGATGGGAGCTTTGCCCGATGCGGGCGCACGGCTGGCAGCCCATCCTGAGCGCATGGAACCCATCGAGCAGCTCAATACGGTGATGCCGACGCTCACCGACCTGGTAGCAGGCGTCAAGGAGGACCAGCTCGCCGACCCGACCCCGTGTGCGAGGTGGGCCGTGCGTGACCTCCTCGGACACCTGGCCGGCGGCCTCACGTCGGCCACGTCGGCGCTGCGTGAGGGCACGCCGGTCGACACGACGCCTCGGCCCGAGCTCCTGGGCGACGACCGGGGCACCGCCTTCACCGGTGTCGTGGAGCGGCTCAACACCGCGGTGGGCCGCCGCGGTGCCCTGGAGACCATGGTGACGCTGCCCTTCGGCGTCCTGCCCGCCGAGGTGCTGGTGCGCTTCCTCGCCTTCGACATGACCGTCCATTCCTGGGACGTGGCCATGTCCACCAACCAGCTCTTCGTCCCCGACGACGACGTGGTCGCCGAGGCCGCCGCCTTCGCCCACGGCGCCATCGCACCCGAGATGCGCGACGGCGACACGTTCGCTGCCGCCCTGTCCGCCCCCGACGGGACGAGCGCCCTGGAGCGCCTGGTGGCCTTCGCCGGCCGGCGGTCACTGGGCTGACTAGCGCGAGAAGGCCATTGCGGCGACCGGCAACCGGGCGCACGATCGGGCCATGACCGTCTACCGTCTGCCCGGCATGGCCGGCGAGGGTGGCACCGCCATCGTCCTCGGTGGGGGCGGGAACCTGGGTGCGACCCAGGTCGGGATGCTGCGGGCCCTCCTCGAGCGGGGCGTGGAGCCCAACGTCCTCGTGGGGTGCTCGGTCGGCGCCCTCAACGCCGCGGGGCTGGCTGCCGAGCCGAACATGGCCGGCGTCGATCGCCTCGAGCAGGTCTGGCGGGAGCTCGACGGTGAGGCGATCGTCGCGCCGGGCCGCCTGTCGGCCCTGTGGCTCATGACCCGCAAA
>JBEEFQ010000209.1:0-5510 GCA_041166245.1 Actinomycetota bacterium
GACCTTCTCGGTGAGGTCGTGCAGCTCGCCGTCGACGCGGGCCCGGGCGAAGCCCTGGGCGGAGAGGTCCTCGATGAGGGTCTCGTAGGTGCCCTTGCGGCCGCGGACCACCGGCGCCAGCACCTGGAACCGGGTGCCCTCCGGCAGCTCCAGCACGCGGTCGACGATCTGCTGCGGCGTCTGGCGGATGACGGTGGCGCCGCACTCCGGGCAGTGGGGCACGCCGATGCGGGCGTAGAGCAACCGGAGGTAGTCGTAGACCTCGGTGATGGTGCCCACCGTCGAGCGGGGATTGCGCGACGCCGACTTCTGGTCGATGGAGATGGCCGGCGACAGGCCCTCGATGAAGTCGACATCGGGCTTGTCCATCTGGCCGAGGAACTGGCGGGCGTAGGCCGACAGCGACTCCACGTACCGGCGCTGGCCTTCCGCGTAGATCGTGTCGAAGGCGAGCGAGGACTTGCCTGATCCGGACAGGCCGGTGAAGACGATGAGCTTGTCCCGCGGCAATTCCAGAGAGACGTTCTTGAGGTTGTGCTCCCTCGCACCACGAATGATCAGCGTGTCCGCCACCGGCACGAGGTTACCTGCTGTCGGAACCCAAAGAACGTATGTTCGGGACATTTCTTCCCGGACGCGGCGCCGCCGTCTTACCATCGCCCGACCATGGCCCTGACCGCCGCCCCGTCCTCCGAGCGGTCGCTGGCGGCGGCCCTCGCGGGGCTCAGCCTCCTGGTGAGCGCGCCGTACGCCGTCCTCGGCCCCAACCTGTTGCTCGACGACTGGTTCACGCTCTGGTTCCGCCTCCGCGACGGCCTCCTCTGGACGGGGGGGTACGAGCAGCTGCGGGCCCGGCCCGGCGCGTGGCTGGTGCTGCTGGTCGAGTACGGATTCATCGGTGCCCACCCGCTGGCGATCTACGTGCTCCAGGCGTTCCTCGTGGCCGCGTGCGTGGTGCTGCTCTTCCTTGCCGTGCGGCGATTCGCCGACCGGTGGGTCGCGGCCGCGGTCGCCGGCGCGTGGGCATTGATGGCGAACCACTCGACGCTGGACCGGTGGGGTGCGGCCATGCCCGCCCTCGTCAGCCTGCTCCTGCTGCTGCTGGGCGTCGTGCTGCTCGAGCGGGCCACGGATGCAGGTCGACAACCGGTCGCCGCCGTCGCCGTGCTCGTGGCTTCCGCGCTGACGTACGAGGCATCGCTCGCCACCGCCACTGTGGCGGTCGTCGCCATCCCCTGGGCGTGCCGGCGAAGCGCCGATCTCCGCGCCGCGGTGTGGGGCGTCGCTGTCCTCGCAGCGACGGGCCTCTACATGTTCGTCAACAGCCAGCACCGGGGCGGGAAGTTCACCGGCTGGTTCGACTTCGGCGCCCTGGTGCCGGCCCACTTCGGCGACGGGCTGGCGCGCCCGGCCGCGCTCGGTGTCGGTCTGGCCATGGTGGGACTGTTCGGTACTGCGCTGGCCCTCGCTCGACCGATGGTGCCCTCGCTTCGTGGTCTCCCTTCGCGCGCAACGACGATGGTCTCGGTCGGGCTGGCCGTGATCGCCCTCGGCACCCTCGCGTTCACCCGCTACCCGATCGCACCGCTGGGATTGGGCGACCGGGCCAACGCGGTGGCCGGGGTCGGCACCGCGCTCGTGTGGGTGGGGATCGGCATGCTCCTCCCGCGCCGGCGCGCGGTTCTCGTCGTCGGCGGCGGGGCCTTCGGCCTGATCCTGCTCACCGGTCACCTGCAGCGGGACGTCGACTACGCGCGGGCGGGCGACGACACCGTCGCCGTCGTGCGCGCCCTCGAGCGCCATCCAGCGCCTCCCGGTGTCGTGGTGGTGGTGGGCCCGACGATGCCCGAGCACCACCGCATCGTCGGCCTCGCCGGCACCATGGACCCGGTCATCCAGGTGGCCACCGGTGACTTCGACCGCCACGCGGGTGTCGCCACCGATCCGACCGACTTCTTCGCCACTGACCCGTCACGCCGCCTCGACGTGAGGCCCGTGCTCAACCGTCGTTAGGTCAGTCGTTACCGTGTCCCGAATGGTGCGGCGCAGCTGGGGCGCAGCCCGGCGCCACCCGGCGTCGGGCGCTGTGCTCGCGGGGATCGTCTGCGCGGTCCCGACCCTCGTGTACGCGGCGTGGGGCCCGGCCTTGATCGTCGACGACTGGGCCCTGGCCGCCGGGGCCCGGTTCCTGCGATGGCACGAGTTCCTGCGGGCCGAGCGACCCGTTGCCTTCGTCTGGTTCCTCGTCACCTACCGCCTCCTCGGCACCAGCCCGGTGGCGGTGGCCCTGCTCATGGCCGTGCTCAACGCGGTGGTCGGCGGCCTGTTCTGGACGGCCGCCCGCAGCATGCTCCAGCGTCGAGCCGCCGTCCTGGCCACGGCCGCGTGGGCCGTGCTCGCCAACCGGGGGGCCACCCGGCTGTGGGCGCCGACCGGCGGGCAGATGCTCGCCCTCGGGGGCATCCTGGCCGCCTTGCTTCTGGCTCGGAGCGCCGCACCGACGGTCGCCCGCCACGCCGCCGTCATCGCCATCGGCTGCGCGTGTGTCCTCAGCTACGAGGGTGCCGCCGGCCTGGCCGCGGGCGTGGTCGCCCTCTCCGCCTGGCACCTGTCCGGCCGGGCCCGATGGCTCGCCCTGGGCGCAGGTGGCGCGGCGCTGGCTGCCTCGGCGGCGCTGGCCCTGGCCGCGTCGGCCAAGTCGGGACAGGCCTTCGCCGCAACAGGGAACTGGGTCAGCGCCCAGCTCGGCACCGGCATCCTGCCCTCCGCGGTGGCGCCGGTCGGGATGGTGCTCGTCGTCTTCGTCGTGGCCTGGGCGGGTGCGACGGCTGCCCTTCCGTCGTTCCGCACGGGGTCCGAGGAGCGACTCGTGCTCATCGGAGCCGGCGTCGCCGCCCTCGGCATCGCGCCGTTCGTTGCCTCCGGCTTCCCCGTCGGCACCGACGGCCTCTTCGACCGCGGCAACCTCTACGCCGACGTGGGGACGGCCCTCGTGGTCGCCGGCGGTCTCGGCCTGCTGTGGCGTGTTCTGAGCGCCCGGGTCGCGACCACGGTGGCGGCCGTGGTGCTGACCGTGCTGGCCAGTCAGAACGTGGTCGACGTACGCGCCTTCCACCATGCGGGCGTCGACGGGCGCCGGCTCCTCGCGTCGGTCGACCGACTGCCGCGCCAGCTGCGGACGCGCGGCCCCCTCGTGCTCCCCGACCTCCCCAACCGGTCGGGCGTGTCGATGTTCGTGGAGGACTACGACATCGCTGCCGCGCTGGCCATCAGGTACGACACCGGGATCCCCTACCCCGACGCGACCATGGCGGTGGTCGCGGCCCGCCATCGCGCCGAGCGCGTCAGTCCTTGACGAAGGTCGTGATGCGCAGGCGCACGCCGGACAGGAACGGCACCGACGCCGATCCGTCGGGCGCGTAGCCGGAGATCGCCGGAAGCTCGCTGCCTTCGAGGTCGATCCACCCGAATCGCTCGACCCCCAACCCCGCCAGCACGGGGGGGAGGAGGCCCTCCTCCCCCCCCGTGGGCACCGTCAACCAGCGATGGCCCTCGGTCGGGTACCAGTGGCCTTCCTCGCGGAAGAGGTGGGCGATCCGGGACACGAGCACCGGCTCGGGCCGCTTGGCCAGGGCCTCGCCGGTGCGGGCGACGTCGTGGCTGCGCACGGAGAGCCACGCGACGCCGAACGCAGTGACACCGACAGCGAGAGCCACGAAGCCCCGCCGCACGAACCGGTCGAGGTCCTGCAGCCGCGTCGCTCCGATGGCGACGAGCACGATCGTCGTGGGCAGCACGTACCGACCAGCCCACTGCGGCGGCGCACCGCCGGTGAACTGGAAGCGCCACACAAGTGGGAGGGCGGCCACGACCGCCAGTGGGACGCGCCGAGACCACCGATCGGCCCAGCCCCACACGACGCCGACGACTGCGATGGGTGCGGCGGCCACCAGACCCGGCACGAACCCGAACCCGTCGGCCGCGCGGATCAGGTAGAGCGCGGCCGCGCCCGCGATGGCGACGCGCGCCGGGCCGGGGTCGTCGCGGCGCGCCCGCCAGGCGGCGGCTACGAGCAGCGCGAGCAGGGCTGCGCCCAGCAGGTAGGTGTCAGCAGTGAGGCGGGGTTGCAGGCCGAGCGTCGTGAGAGCCGCCTCCTCGATGCGGCCCGCTCCGGTCGTCGTGGGCCCACCGGCGATGTTGGCGGCGGTGACGGCCCGACTGGAACGCAGGGTGCCTCCAAGTGTCGCTTGTTCGAGTTGCACGTTGGCGAGCATGGCGAGGCCCAGCCCGGCTGAGACCAGCACACCAGTGACGGCCGCGCCCAGGACGTCGCGTCGAGCGAGCAGGATCACCAGGCAAGCAGCGGCGGTCAGTACGGCGCCGTACACCAGCGCCTCGGTTCGCATCGTGGCCGCGAGTCCGAAGAGCAGGCCGGCCCCACCTGCCCGGACCCAGCGGCGCGACTCGGCTGCATCCGTCAACAGGCACGTGGCCCAGATGACACACGCGACACCGAGGGAGTGCTCCCAGAAATCGAGGGCGTACACGGTCAGTGGTGAGGCGAGGCCGATCAGCCAGAACACGACCCAGCCCGTGGTGTCGTCGGCCCCGAGACGTTGGGACAGGGCCCGTCCGCCGAGGGCGGCCAGCACCGAGCCCAGCATCGGCAGCAGCAGTGTCAGCCGGTACCCGCCGAGCTCGTACAGCGGCATCGCCGCGTACAGCGCGGGCAGCGTGGTCACCTGCACCCAGCGCTCGTCGAACTTCACGGTCACGAACAGCGGATGGAGACGGCCATCCGGGTCCCACTTCTCTGCCCAGTACCCCACATCGGGGTCGAACCGGTCGTGCTCCGCCATCATGCCCAAGGTGGCGACCTTGGCCCCCGTGTCGGTGCCGAGATAGCCGCGGTCGTCGTTGAGGAACGCCAGCCCGACGTAGACGGCGAGCAGGACGAGACAGGCGACAGCCGGCCGCTTCACGGCCGTCAGCCTGTCAGACGACTTGCTTCAGCTCGCGCTTCAGGTCGTTGATCTCGTCACGGAGGCGGGCGGCGTACTCGAAGCGCAGGTCGGTGGCCGCCTCGTGCATCTCCTCCTCGAGGGTGCGGATGAGGCGGCTGAGCTCGTCGGCGGGCAGCTCGGCGAAGTCGCTGCGCTGGCGGTCGTGCTTGCGGGACCGGCGGTCGCGGCCGGGCCGAGGCGCCTCGTCGTCGGGGCGCAGGTGAGCGAGGATGTCGGTGACGGCCTTGCGGATGGTCTGCGGGTCGATGCCGTGCTCTTCGTTGTAGGCCTCCTGCACGGCCCGGCGCCGCTGCGTCTCGGAGATGGCCCGCTGCATGGAGTCGGTGACCTGGTCGGCGTACATGATCACCTGGCCGTCCACGTTGCGGGCGGCCCGGCCCATGGTCTGGATGAGCGAGGTCTCGCTGCGAAGGAAGCCCTCCTTGTCGGCGTCGAGGATCGCGACCAAGGACACCTCGGGCAGGTCGAGGCCCTCACGCAGCAGGT
>JBEEFQ010000210.1:0-3460 GCA_041166245.1 Actinomycetota bacterium
AGGACGGCAACCGCTCGTGCCCACGGGACCTCGCCGTCATGACACGCCTGGCGATGGCCGAGCCACGGATACGGCGGAGCGTCCGCCGTCGCCCGGTGGACTTCCGCTTCCCGATCGAGGGAGGCCGCCTCTACCTCTACGGCCACAACCCGCTGATCCGATCGGGCTACCCGGGAGCGATCGGCCTGAAGACCGGTTACACGAGCTCCGCGGGCCGCTGCTTCGTAGGAGTGGCCCGCCGAGGAGGCCGGCGCCTGGCCGTCGTCCTGCTCAACTCAGCCGACCCTGCAAAGCACGCCCCGAAGCTCCTGAACGCAGCATTCGCCAACCTGTAGCGGTTGATGGAGCCAGCCGGGCTCGAACCGGCGGCCTCCGCCTTGCAAAGGCGGCGCTCTACCAACTGAGCAATGGCCCCTCGGGCATCGATGGTAGGGGGGGTTGTCGGGTTTCGGGAGTCGACCCTTGTGGATACGTGCATAGCGAGGCGCTGATGAGCGACGAGCTGACCGAGGAGGGCGCGGACGGGAAGCAGGCGGAGGACGTCTCCGCCGACGGTCCGGCCGTTCCCCAGGAGGGTGAGTCCGGCCCTCACTCGGGCGCCGGGCATGGCGATCCCGACAAGTCGGCCAAGCAAACCGAGGAGGGGCCGGCGCCGAGCCGGGCCGAGGTCTCGAATTACGAGATCGTCGAGCACTGGTTCAACATGGCGGCCGAGCGGCTCGAGGTGCCCGACGACGTGGCGGCCGTGCTTCGCTCCTCGTATCGCGAGGTGCAGGTGCAGGTGCCGGTTCGCCTCGGCGACGGAAAGGTCCACGTCTTCTCCGGCTACCGCGTCCAGCACAACGGTGCGCGTGGCCCCTACAAGGGCGGCATTCGCTTCCACCCCGAGGTCGACCTCGACGAGGTGCGCGCTCTCGCGGAGCTCATGACCTGGAAGACGGCCATCGTGAACATCCCCTACGGCGGCGCCAAGGGTGGCGTGAACGTGGACCCGAGCAAGCTGGATAGCGGCGAGGTGGAGAAGGTCGCCAGGTCGTTCATGGACAAGATCGAGAAGGTGCTCGGACCGCAGCGCGACATCCCCGCTCCCGACGTGGGGACCAACGCGCAGGTGATGGCCTGGCTGATGGACGAGTACGGGAAGCTGCACGGCCACACTCCCGCCTGCGTGACGGGGAAGCCCATCGCGCTCGAGGGGTCGTATGGCCGTGAGGCGGCCACCGGTCGCGGCGTGGTCCAGGTGTTCGGCGAGGCCGCGCCAGAGCTCGGCATCGACCCCGCGAAGGCCACCTTCGTGGTCCAGGGCTTCGGCAACGTCGGCGCCTGGGCGGCACGGCTGATGCAGGAGCTCGGTGCCCGGATGGTCGGCGTGGCCGACGCTGGCGGCGCCATTGCCAATCCCGGCGGCATCGACGCGGAGAAGCTTGCCGAGCACGTGCGCGAGGGTGGCGAGGTTGCCGACTACGACGGCGACATGGAGCTGGTCGACCCCGACGACCTGGTGGCGGTGGAGTGCGACGTGTTCATCCCCGCGGCCCTCGGCGGCATGATCCACGATGGCAACGCCGACAGGATGAACTGCCGCATGATGGTCGAGGGCGCCAACAGCCCGACCACCCCCAGGGCCGACGAGGCGCTCAACGAGAAGGGCGTGTTCATCGTCCCGGACGTCCTGGCCAACGCGGGTGGAGTGGTCGTCTCCTACTTCGAGTGGGTCCAGAACCTCCAGCATTTCCGGTGGGACGAGGACGAAGTGAACGAGCGTCTCGGCAGGATCATGCGCCGGGCGTTCCAGGAGACAAAGGATCGGGCGGAGCAGAACGGCACCCCGATGCGCCCTGCGGCCTACGAGCTGGGCATCGAGCGAGTTGTCGAGGCAGCGTCCACTCGCGGCTACATCTAGTACCTCCGTCCACTTCTCCCGACACCTGTCGAGCCGGCCGAAATGGCTATCCAGGTCGACCCCCGGATGGCCGAGAAACGAGATACGACGGCATGGAGGGTTCCGTCGAACACAAGCGGCACGGGACGCCGCTGAGTTGCAACAAGCGGGGGGTCGCCGGGGCGGGCGGCCTCCCGCCGCAACTTTCTCGCCGTCAGTCGAAGTCGAAGTCGCGCGGCGGCTTCTGCTCGAACCAGAGCCGGTCGTGCTCCGGCGTCTCCTGGAGGAAGTCGGGAGTGTCCTCGAGGACGTCGAGGTCCTCATCCTCCGGGTCTGACACGAGCACATCGTCGTCCTCGGCCAGCTCAACGTCGTCGTCGTCGTCGATCGCGTCGAACCCGTGCGGCACGGTGTCGCCGAGGACGGCGTCCGAGGCGTCCGTGGGGGCGGCAGGCTCCTCGTCAGGGATGGGCGCGACCGGAGGAATCTCCTCAGGCGTGGGCTCCTCGGGAGTGGGCTCGACCGGCGGCGGCTCCTCGGGGGTGGGCTCGACCGGCGGCGGCTCCATGCCGCCCGGGGGCTGGTCCATCTCGGGCTCTTGGGCGGATGCCTCGTCCCCGTTCTCCATGTCGAACAGGGAGGTTTCCTCGTCGGCAGAGGACGGCTCGTCGCCGTCGCGGTCGGCCTCCGCCGTCGCGGTCTGGCCGGCGGTCGCCTCGGCCTCCTCCTCGGGCTGCTCCGCAACCTGGCGCCGAGCCGGGCCGAGCGCCTCTTCCTCCTGGCGCTCCAGCTCATCCTCGGGCACGCCGTGCTTGCGCTTCAGCTCGAGATGCTGCCGGATGGCATCGTCGAGTATGCCCATCGGGCGGAACCTTACCGAGGCCGGGAGGATGTCTCAGCCAGGGCCATGTGCCGCGCGCGAGATGGGCGCCAGCGCCGCTACCATGAACCGGCCACGGGGCTATAGCTCAGTTGGGAGAGCGCCTGGATCGCACCCAGGAGGCCGCCGGTTCGAGTCCGGCTAGCTCCACTGCCGAAGCGGCGGTCCCCTGTCGACGAGCACCGTTCGGCCTGAAGGGCAGCGCCCTCCTCGAGCGGTTCTCGACGTCTTTCCGGTGACGGGACCTTGCGGAATCCGATCGTCTGGCCCAGTCTGGGCCGATGCACCCCACTCCCCCGCGCCTGACCTTCGCCGACTTCGTCTCCGTGCTTGCGTCCGTCGCGGCGCTGGGGGGCACTGCCACGGCGGCCGTCCGATCACGCATCACCCACCGCTCGGGACGGTCTCCCCGGCTCGTCGCACTTGCGGCGGTGGCGCTGATGCTCCCCGCTGTCTCGGCCTCCGCCGCGCCTCCGCCGCCCGGCCATGTTGGGTTCTCGCCCGGCCCGAACTCGCCGATCACGGTGGGCAGCCAGCCGCGGGCGATCGCGTCAGGCGACTTCGACGGGGACGGCAACCTCGACCTCGCCACCGCCAACGCGGGCTCCGACAGCGTCACGCCGATGTTCGGCAACGGCTTGGGCGGCTTCACGGGCGGGGCGGGCGTGAGCGTGGCGCCAGGCGATGACCCGAGGTCG
>JBEEFQ010000211.1:0-13318 GCA_041166245.1 Actinomycetota bacterium
GCTGCCGCCGCCCTGCATGGAGTTCATGACGAACAGGAAGACGCCGATGAGCAGCAGGAAGGGCAGGAAGTTGAACAGGAGGGACAGCCAGAGGTTGTCCTTCTTGGGCTTGGTGTCGTAGGCCACGCCGTTCGACTTGAGGCTGGCGGTGAGCTCGTCGACGTACTCGGCCGGGTACTTGGCCTCGTACTTCTTGCCGTTGGTGAGGTCACCACGGACCTTGTTGTCGCCGTCGATGATCTCGGCCGTCTTGACCTGCTCCGACGAGACCTTCCCCTCGAACTCGCTGAGCGTCAGCTGTTCGCGCTTGGGCCCACCCGTGAGGAACGTGAGGGCGAGGATGAGCAGCACGAGGGCGAGGATCACGTAGAAGGCCGTGTTGCGGCTGAAGCGTTTCATGGGAGTGGAGTCAGGCTACCGGTGCCCCTGGCCCTACGTACATGCAGATGAAGGGAAGATTCCGGTAGCGCTCGGCCACATCCAGTCCGTAGCCGACGACAAACTTGGGTGGGATCTTGAAACCGACGTACTTCAGGTCGGGGTCGCCGCGCTGCAGGCCCTCCTTCACGAGCAGGGCGCAGACCTCCAGGCTGGCCGGGTTTCTGGCCAGCAGGTTCTTGCGCAGGTACGAGAGCGTGAGCCCGCTGTCGACGATGTCCTCGACCACGATCACGTGGCGATCAGTGAGGTCGAGGTCGAGGTCCTTCACGATGCGGACGATGCCGCTCGTCTTGGTCGCGCTCCCGTAGGACGACACGGCCATGAAGTCGAACTCCACCGGCAGGTCGATGGCCCGGGCCAGGTCGCTCATGAACACGAACGCGCCCTTGAGCACGCCGACGAGAAGGGGAGCCCGCCCCGAGTAGTCCTTGGTGATCTCGGTACCGAGCTCGCGGATGCGCTGTTGGAGGTCGTCCTCCGGCACCACGAGCTCGCCGAGGTTCGGGTCCGGCTCGAGCATCAGGCTCCGAAACTAGGCGGGCTCGACACCGAGACGCCCACCCGAGCGCGTCACGCGGCGGCCGTCGTTCAGCTCGCAGGCCCGCGCCTCGTGGCGGACCACCGCGAGCACGCGCTCCACCGCGGCCGCGTCCGGGGGGTGCTCGACCCCCGTGCGCAGCCAGGACCGCAGCGCCCTCCGAGCCAGTGGCTCGGGCAGGACGGCGAGGCCGCGCGCGTCGGTGGGATCAACGGCGGCGGCCTGGGTGTCGAGGAGCTCGGCCTCGTCGCGCAGCAGCGCGGCCTGGCGGGCCAGCACGGGCACGACGTCGCGTCCCGCCAGGTCGACGAGCAGGGGCAGGAGCTCGTGGCGCACCCGGTTGCGCAGATGCACCGGCTCGGCGTTGCTGGGGTCGACGACCGGGTCGAGCCCCACCTCGGCGCAGAGCGCATGCGTGTCGGCCCGGCGCACGCCGAGCAGCGGGTGCCCCGCCGGCGCCATGCCGCTCAGCCCGTCGAGCGCCGCGCCCCGCAGCAGGTTGAGCAGCACCGTCTCGGCCTGGTCGTCCGCGGTGTGGCCGGTGAGCACGTCGGGCGGGAGCACGGCGAAGCGGGCTCGACGGGCCCGCGCCTCGAGGTTCGGTCCGTGCTCGACGTGCACCCGCTCGGCCACGAACCGGGCGCCGAACCGCTCGGAGGCCGCGCCCACGACGTCAGCTTCCGCCGCGGATTCGGGCCGGAGCCCGTGGTCGACATGCACGGCGGTGACGTCCAGATCGGCGGCGCGGGCCAGGACGAGCAGAGCCAACGAGTCGGCGCCCCCCGAGACCGCGCAGGTGACAACCGAGCCGGGTGCGGGGAACCGCGCCTGCTCAAGAAGACGATGGATCAGGAGACAGCTCACCGGCTCGGGCCAGGGTCACGAGCTCGGGAACCGACCGCACACCGAGCTTGCGAGCGATCCGCCGGAGCGACGCATAGACGTTGGAGCGGCTGACCTCGAGTCCTGCGGCCGCGTCGCGCACGGTGGCGGCGGCCGCGACCGCGGCCAGCAGCTGCAGCTGCTTCTCGGACAGCGACGCCAGCGCAGCGGGCGACACCTGGGCGGCCCGGGCGCGGGGCGCAACCGGTGTCGACTCCAGCCGAGTGATGTGGGGACGGGGTGCCTCGGCGCCGACGCGCTCGCGCTGGTCGCCGCGCTCGATGCGGGCCAGCTGCTCGAGGGCCGACTGCTGGGCCCGCCGCCTCGTCACCCGCTCGGGCTCGTCGGACTCGAGGGCGTCGCGCACCATCTGGCGCAGCTGGCCGACCTGGAAGGGCTTGGTCACGTACTGGATGGCGCCCTCGATGGCACCGCGGATGCGGTCGAGGTCGTCGGTGCGAGCCGTGACCATCATCACGGGCGTCTGGGCCAGAGCGGCGTCGGACTCGGCCTTGATCGAGCCCAGCACCTCCCAGCCGTCGAGCCCCGGCATCATCACGTCCAGCAGCACCAAGTCGGGGGCGTCGCGCCGCATGGCCTCGAGCGCCTCGTCGCCATCAGCGGCACAAATGACGCGATGACCATCGAGCTCGAGGTTGATCCGGACCAGTTCCCGGATGTCGTCCTCGTCGTCGACTACCAGGACGGTCGCCATCGCCGCTTCAGGGTAGCCACGACAGCTCAGCGAGTGTGGACCATCGCCCCCGTGGTCACCCGCGTGATCCAACTGTCCGGATCGCGGATCTCGGCCGCGGTGGGCAGTGCGTCCGGTCCGGTCCACGCCTTCTCGAGCAGGGCGGGTCCGCCCGAGCGCTCCACGGCCTCGATGAACTCCTCACCTTGTTCGTACTGGCGCATCTTGGCCTCGAGCCCCACCAACTTCTGGAGGAGCTTGGCCGGGCCCCGCACCGACTGGCGGCGCTGGCGCAGCACGCGGCTGAAGCGCTCGGCGCTGGGGATGCGATCGGCGCCGGCCCGGTCCATGGTCACGTCGCCGTGCCCCTCGAGCAGGCTCATGAGGCCCTGCACCTTCTGGAAGGCGACCTGCTGTTCTGCGGTGGCGAGGAGCCCGATGAGCCCGCCCTCGTCGAGCGGGTTGCGCCCGGCCCGCATCTCGTCGACGGCCCGCTTGAGGGCCTCGATGAACCGGCGGGGGTCGGGGTCGACGGCCGAGAGGGTCTGCTCCACCAGCGAGCGGAAGTAGTCCCGCATCCACGGGATCCCGGTGAACTGCACCCGGTGGGTCACCTCGTGCAGCGCGAGCCACAGCCGGAACTCACGAGGGGGAAAGCCGAAGCGCTTCTCGAGGGCCAGGACGTTGGGACCCACGAAGTACACGATGTCCTGGTCCTCGGGATCCTCGTCCTCGACCAGGAGCAGGTCGTACTGCCCGAGGACACGGGTCGACATCCAGCCCAGGAGCGCACCGAGCTCGGCGCCCGCGACGGCGCGGCCCACGGGCGCGATCGGCGACGCCGCCATCGTCGGCCCGATGCGATCGGTGATCGGTCGCAACAGCCGGCGGAACGACGCCACGTTGGCGTGCACCCAGCCGGCCCGGTCAGTGACGCGGGCACGGGCCGGTCCTGCCAGCGAGCGCAGGCCGGTCTCGGCCGCGACGAGCTCCTCGGCCTCCGCCGTCAGCTCGTCGAAGTCAGGCTGCAGGGAGGTGTAGTGGTACGAGGAAGCGAACGGGTCGCGGCCGGCCACCCGCACCGCCACCTTCTCGGCGAGGTCCCAGGCGACGGGCTCCGCGGTCACCGCTTGGGGTAGCGGGCGCCGGTGACGTTCTTGAGGTACCCGATCAGGAGTGCGATCAGGGTGCCGACGGCCAGGGCGACCAGGGGAAAGGCGGCGTAGTAGTGCCAGACCTCAGCGGCGAGCAGCATGGGGGCGATGGTAGCTGCGCCCGTCAGGCGATCTTGCGGCCCCGGGTGCGGGGGACGGCCATGGGCTCGTGCTGGTAACAGAACTTGCCCTTGTTGTAGATCGAGAGGCGCGTCAGACATCCGCGCTCGTCACACACCCGACCCTTTCCGAAGCTCCGGGACGGGCGGTCGTTTCCGTTGATCGAGGTGCCCTGGACCGCGCGCTCACTCATGTCCCCGATAACCGGACTCAGAGTCGGAACATTCCTTCCGACCCGGGATCTTCGGCGATGGACCGGATGACCCGTTCCCTGAGGCCGTCGGGTGCCGTCTCCTGACACCGCTTGCCGATGAAGATCTTGAGCTCGGCCTCGAAGTCGAAGGCCTCCCAGCAGGGCAGACACGCTCGCAGGTGGGTCTGGATCTCCAGCCGCCGTACCTCGGTCAGCTCGCCGTCGAGGAACTGGTAGAGCACGTGCACCGCATCGGTGCAGTCGATGTGCTCGCCCCCGTGCTGTGAATCCATACCGTCCCTGTCAGTCATGCTCTGTCGGTCATACAGCTATTCCTGCGTCACAGCGGCCGGATCCTCGGGCCTCGTTGCCAGGCCTCGTTCGATGCCAAATTCCAACAACGCCTTCTGCAGCGCCTTTCTTCCACGGTGCAGCCGACTCATCACCGTACCGATTGGAACGTCGAGGATCTCGGCTATCTCCTTGTACGCGAATCCCTCGACATCGGCCAGCAGCACGGCCATCCGGAACTGCTCGGGAAGGGCCTCGAGTGCAGCCTTCACGTCGTCGTCGGTGAAGTGGTCGAGGACCTCGTCCTCGGCGCTGCGGCCGGCCGTCGCCGCCTCGAGCCCGCCGAGCCGCCGGTACAGGTAGAGGTCCTCGACGTCGTCGAGGTCGCTCTCCTCGGGCCGGCGCTTCTTGGCCCGGTAGCTGTTGATGAAGGTGTTGGTGAGGATCTTGTAGAGCCAGGCCTTGAGGTTGGTCCCCTCCTGGAACCCGCCGAAGGCCCGATAGGCCTTGAGGTACGTCTCCTGCACCAGATCCTCGGCGTCGGAGGGGTTCCGCGTCATGCGCAGCGCGGCCGTGTACAGCGGCGACATGAACTCCATCGCCTGATCGGCGAACGTCGCCTGGTCGGCCATGGCCGCACCCTACCCGTGGGCACGAATGCGACTCCCGGCCGCCGGGAGACTTCCGGGCAAGTTGCCGACAAGTGCCGAAGGCACAACGGCGGCGTGGGCAGGAGCGGCGGCACCCCACTCGCGTGTCCGTCCACAGGTGTGGGCCGCCGGGCGGGCGTCAGCGAGGCACGAGCAGCCCGCCATGTGAGGGAGCGTCAGCGAGCGAACCATGTCATTGACGATCGGGCTCTCGAACGAGCGAGGCCGGCGCCGGAGGCGCCGGCCTGCGAAGGAGAGAGCCCGAGAGGAGAATCGAACTCCTGACCTACGCATTACGAGTGCGTTGCTCTGCCGTCTGAGCTACCCGGGCTGGGCGTCCAGTATTGCAGGCGCTCTCGGGAGCCGAACCAGGAGCGCCTGCAGCAGCAGGGTCTCGTTGGGGTTGTACTCGAGGGCCTCGTTGGCCTTGCGGACGGCGGTCACGCCGGCCATCCATTCGGGCGCGCCCGGGGTCCCCGCCGCGAGTCGATCGCGGTATGCGCCGGCCAGCACCGCGAGTCCCGAGCGCAGCTCGTCCATGCGCACGCGGCGCTGCTCACGCTTCTGACGCGTTTCGACATCGCGGCGGCCGATGCCCCGCTCGCCGTACTGCTTGGCCCGCTCCTCGAGCGCGGCTTGCTCCGCGGCCTGACGGGCCCGGACGGGTTCGATGACACCGTCCACCAGCTCGAGCAGCTCAGTCGCCAGCCGCGCCGCCGTCGCGCCCGTGCCGTCGAGCTTGTCGGCCGCGGCACGCCATGCTGCTCGTCGGTCGACGAACCCCGGGTCCGAGACGAGAAGGCGCGCACGATCGAGTCGACCCGAGGCGGCGGCCGCAGCGGTGGCCGCCGACGCAGGATCAGCGCCCTCGGCCACTAACACCTCCGCGAGCCGGTCGGTGGGGATCGGACCGAAGTCGATGCGGCAGCAGCGACTGGCGATGGTGACGAGCTCCTGCGGCACGTGCTCGGCCAGGATGACGAACACGGTGCTCGGCGGCGGCTCCTCGATCGTCTTCAGCAGCGCGGGGCCGGCCTTGTCCACCAGATGGAACTCGGTGAGCACCACGACCTTGCGATCGCCTTCCGTCGGGCTACGGGACGCGAGGCGGGCGATCTCTCTCGCGTCGTCCACGAGGATCGACGCGCCCTGGCGCTCCAGCACCATCACGTCGGGGTGGACACCGTTGAGCACCCGCCGGCAGACGTCGCACGTGCCGTCGCCGCCGTTGGGGCAGAGCAGCGACGCCGCGAAGGCCCGTGCCGCGGCCAGCTTGCCGGTGCCACCGGGACCGACCAGCAAGTAGGCGTGGACTGGCGAGCGGGATGCGGCCCGCAACTGCTCCACGGCGCGGTTCTGACCGACCACCGCGGCGTAGAGGTCAGCGCTCACGAGTTCAGCTTCGCGTCGACTGCTGCGCGCACGCGTTCGGCCACGGCGTCGGCGTCGCCGGTGCCATCGACGACGACCCAGCGCTCGGGATCGTCGGCCGCCAGAGCGTGGAAGCCCTCGACAACTCGCCGATGGAAGTCGTCGGCCTCGGCCTCCAGGCGATCGGGGGCCTGGCCGTTGCGATCCCGTCGCGCCGCCGCCTCGTCGCCCGGCACGTCGAGCAACACCACGACATCGGGCCAGAGACCCGCGGTGGCCCACGTCGACAGGTCGCGCAGCTCGTCCAGATCGAGCCCACGACCGTGACCCTGGTACGCGAGCGACGAGTGCGAGTAGCGGTCGGTGACCACGTCGCGCCCGGCGTCGAGGGCGGGCCGGACGACGGTCGCGACGTGGTGGGCACGCGCCGCGGCCATGAGCAGCGCCTCGGCACGAGCGTCGAGGCCACTCACGGCGCGGTCGAGCAACAGCTCGCGGACCCGTTCGCCTACGTCAGTGCCGCCCGGCTCGCGCGTGAGCACCGCGTCGAGATGACAGGCCAGGCGCTCGGCCTGTGTCGACTTGCCGATGCCCTCTCCCCCTTCGAAGGCGATCAGTCGGCCCCTGGTCACATCGGCTCCTCGAGGGCGACCGACTTGACGTTGCGGAACGCGACCACGCCGGCGAACAGGATGATCAGCCCGCCCAGCCAGAGGGTGAGGCGGACGCCGGGAAGCCCGATTGAGGCTCCGCCGAGGGAGATGGCCCCGCTGAACAGCCGGTTGGAGAGGGCGTCGAGCAGACGCGACAGGACCGGCGCGAGGGCAAACGCCATGAGCAGCGTCAGCCGGGTCGAGGTGTAGAGCGTTGCGAAGATGCGTCCTCGCAGGTCGTCCTCCACCGCTGCTCCCAGGATGCTGTAGCCGAGGACGTAGACGCCGCCCGCGCACACGCCGAGGACGGCCACGAACCCGAGCGCGGGTGCCAGGGTCGACATCGAGGCGCCGAGCAGGATCATGGCCCCTCCCACGATCAACGAGCCGACGAACGCGATCTGGTGGTTGAGGTGGCGCTGGGTCACCGACAGCCCCACGATGCCCACGGCCATGCCCACCCCGAGCGCGGTGAGCAGTAGGCCGAAGCCTGACGGGCCCGCGCCCAACACTTCCTTGGAGAAGATGGGCCCAAGGGGAACGAGCATGCCCCCGCCGAACAATCCAGTGGCGATGCCGAAGATCACCGCCCGCACGACGCCGTTGGTCGAGATGAACTTCCACCCCTCCGCCAGCTCGCGGAAGGTCTGCTTCATGTCGGCCCGCTTCGCGGGCTTGACCAGGCCGCGAGCGGCGCGGGAGATGGGAAGTGTCGACACGACGAGTGCCGAAAGGAAGAACGTGGCCACGTCGACGTAGATGGCAACCGACTCCTGGTTGATGCGCAGGCCCCGCAGCGCGTCGTAGCCGCCCAGCCACTCCGCCACCTTGGCCAGCAGGGCGAACACGGCCGAGCCGATGGGGAACGTGCCGTACGCAGCGACGAGGGACAGCGAGTTGGCCTGGGGCAGGAACTCGGGCTGCACGAGGTTGGGCACCGAGGCGTCGCGGGCCGGGCCCCACATGAGGGTGAACGTCTCCATGAGCAGCGACGCCAGCACCAGGCCGGGGATGGTGTCGACGAAGGGCAGCGTGGCCAACACCAGGCCGCGCCCGACGTCGCACACGATCATGGTGCGCTTGCGGTCCCACCGGTCGACGAAGACCCCTGCTATGGGCCCGAAGAAGAACCCCGGGACGAGGCGGGCCGACAGCACCAGGCTGATGGCGGCCTCGGGCGAGGAGCCACCGACGCGGGCTGCGAGGGCGGTGATGGCCACGAACCCGAGCCAGTCGCCGATCGACGACACGACCTGGCCGAGCCAGAGTCGGAAGAATGACGGCGAGTTGAACAGGCGGATGGTGGACGCGTCGGGAATGTCCACCGGCCCGCTCGGGTCCATTGGGACGGGCCTGGTCGGTACGTCGTCCGGGGACCGGTCCGCCACAGTCCTCAGGCTAGGAGAAGGGGATCAACCGGGACTGCGACGCTTGGTCGCAGCCTTCTTGGGGACGGCCTTCTTGGGCGCGGTCTTCTTCTTGGCCGCCGCCTTCTTCTTCGCAGGCGCCTTCTTCTTCTTGGGCGCCGGGCCGCGTGCCCGCTTGTCGGCCAGCAGCTCGACGGCGCGCTCTGGCGTGATGGCCTCGACCGACTCGCCGCGCGGGAGTGACACGTTGGTCTCGCCGTCGGTGACGTAGGGGCCGAACCGTCCCTCCTTCAGCACGATCGGCTTCTCGGTGGTCGGGTCCTGGCCCAGCTCGCGCAGAGGCGGGGCCGCGGCCCGACGACCGCGTGTCTTGGGCTGGGCCAAGAGGGCCAGCGCCTCTTCGAGGTTGACGGTGAAGAGCTGGGCCTCGGTCTCCAGGCTCCGACTCTCCTTGCCCTTGCTGATGTACGGCCCGTAGCGCCCGTTCAGGGCGGTGATCGGCTCGTTGTCGGCGGGGTCCACACCCACCACGCGCGGCAGGGTCAACAGCCGCAGCGCGTCCTCGAGCGTGATGGTGTCGAGGTCCATGTCCTTGAGCAGCGACGAGGTGGGCGGCTTCTCCTTGGAGCTCGAGTCCATCTCGCCCAGCTGCACGTAGGGGCCGTAGCGGCCGGCACGGGCCAGCACCGGCAGGCCCGTCTCCGGGTCGGTGCCGAGGAGGCGATCACCGGAGGGCGCGGCCAGCAGCTCCTCGGCCTTGGTAATGGTGAGCTCGTCGGGCGCCATGTCCTCGGGCACCGACGCCCGGTCCTCGCCCCGCTGCAGGTACGGGCCGTAGCGCCCGACCCGGACGACGAGCTCCTCGCCGTCGGAGCCCTTCCCGATGGGAATGCTGTTGATCTCGCGGGCGTCGATGTCGCCCAGGTTCTCGGACACCATCGTCTTGAGGCCGCTCTCGCCGTTCCCGAAGTAGAACTTCCGCAGCCACGGGATGGCCTCTTCGGTGCCGCCGGCGATCTCGTCGAGCTCGTCCTCCATCGAGGCGGTGAACCCGTAATCGACGAGCTTGGCGAAGTGCTGCTCGAGCAGGCCGACGACCGAGAAGGCCACGAACGACGGGACGAGGGCGCTGCCCTTCTTCCACACGTAGCCGCGGTCCTGGATGGTGCCGATGATGCTGGCGTAGGTCGACGGCCGGCCCACGCCCATCTCCTCCAGCGCCTTGATCAGCGTGGCTTCTGTGTATCGGGCGGGCGGCTGGGTGGTGTGGCCCTTGGGCTCGAGGGCGTCGACACCGACCGTGTCGCCCTCGGCCAGCGGCGGCAGGTGGCGCTCCTGGTCCTCGAGCTCGGCGTCGGGGTCGTCAGCGCCTTCGACGTAGGCCCGCAGGAACCCGGGGAAGGTGATGACCTTGCCGCTCGACGCGAACTCGGCGTCCTCGCCCGCGCTGGACGTGCCGCCGATGCGCACCTGGACGCGCTGGCCCCGGGCATCGGCCATCTGCGAGGCGACGGTGCGCTTCCAGATGAGGTCGTAGAGGCGCAGCTCGTCACCGCCCAGCTCCCGGGCGACGTGGTCTGGCAGCCGGAAGGTGTCGCCCGACGGACGGATGGCCTCGTGGGCCTCCTGGGCGTTCTTGACCTTCTTCTCGTAGCGGCGGGGCTGGTCGGGCACCGACGCGGTGCCGTAGAGCTCGCGGGCCTGGTTGCGCGCCGCGGTGAGCGCCGTCTCCGACAGCGTGGTGCTGTCGGTGCGCATATAGGTGATGTAGCCGTTCTCGTACAGGCGCTGCGCGACGCGCATGGTCGTCTGCGAGCTGAAGCGCAGCTTGCGGCTCGCCTCCTGCTGCAGCGTCGAGGTCATGAACGGAGGCGACGGCCTGCTGGTGAACGGCTTCTCCTCGACGGAGCGCACCGCGAAGTCGACGCCGGCCAGGCGGCCGGCCAGCGCACGGGCCCCATCCTCGTCGAGCCGCACCACGTCCGACCCCGCCTTCTGCGAGCCGTCCTCCTCGAAGTCGCGACCCGATGCCAGCCGCTTCTGGTCCAGGGAGACGAGAGCGCCGGGGAACGTCGCGCCTTGTTTCTCGAACATGGCCTCGACGTCCCACCAGCCCGCGGCGCTGAACCGCATGCGGGCCCGCTCACGTTCGACCAGCACGCGCGTGGCGACGCTCTGCACCCGGCCTGCTGACAGCCGGGGCATGACCTTCTTCCAGAGGACAGGGCTGACCTCGTAGCCGTAGAGGCGGTCGAGGATGCGCCGCGCCTCCTGGGCGTCGACGAGGCGGCGATCGAGATCGCGCCACTCCTCGGTGGCCCGCTGGATGGCCGCCGGGGTGATCTCGTGGAACACCATGCGCTTGACCGGGACCTGCGGGCTCAGGACCTCGAGCAGGTGCCAGGCGATGGACTCGCCCTCGCGGTCCTCGTCGGTAGCGAGGAAGACCTCGCTCGCGTCCTTGAGCTTGGCCTTGAGGTTCTTGACGACGTCGCGCTTCTCGCTCGACACGACGTAGAGCGGCTTGAAGTCATTGTCCACGTCGACGCCGAGGCGGGCCCACGCCTCACCCTTGTGGGCGGCAGGCACGTCGGCTGCGTTCCGCGGCAGGTCGCGGATGTGGCCGACGGAGGATTCGACGACGTAGTCCTCGCCCAGGAACCCGGAGATGGTGCGGGCCTTGGCGGGTGACTCGACGATGACGAGAGGCTTGGACACGGCGGCGTCAAGGGTTGGCAGACGTCCGGAGCGATGTCAAACAGCCGGCCTGGCCGAGGCACCCATCCCGAGGTGCCCGTCTAGCTTCGGCGCGTGGACATCGTCGACCCGAAGCACCTCCTGGAAACTTTTGGAACTATTGGCTTGCTGCTGGTGGTGTTCGCCGAGTCGGGACTGCTGGTCGGCTTCTTCCTGCCAGGCGATTCCCTGCTGTTCACCGCAGGGGTCTTCGCCGCCAAGGGCGACCTCAACTACGGGGTGATCGCCGTCGGCTGCTTCCTCGCCGCCGTCGCCGGCGATCAGGTCGGCTACGCCTTCGGCAACCGTGTGGGGCCCGCCCTCTTCCGACGCGAGGAGTCCCGCTTCTTCAAGAAGGAGTACGTGGAGAAGGCCCAGTCCTACTTCGAGCGCTACGGCTCGAAGACGATCGTGCTCGCTCGCTTCATCCCTATCGTCCGCACGTTCGCCCCCATCGTGGCGGGGGTCGGGAGCATGCCGTACCGGACCTTCGTGACGTTCAACGTGATCGGCGGGTTCCTGTGGGCCGTCGGCGTGACGACGCTCGGCTACACCGCGGGCAACGCCATCGGCGCCGACAACATCGACAAGTACCTGCTGCCGATCATCCTCGTGATCGTCGCAGTTTCGGTGCTCCCGGTGGCCATCGAGGTCCTCCGGGAACGCCGCAAGTCCAAGACCCCCTGACCCCGGACGCGTCTCGAGGAAATAGGCCGTGAGATTCACGGCCTATTTCCTCGAGAGCAGCGTTGGTGTGGGTCAGGCGTTGACGCTGGCGGCGGGCGCAGCGTCGATGTCGTCGGCCATGGAGCCGGTCGACCGCTTGGAGAAGGCGATGGCGATGCCGAGGATGACAAGCGCCGCCGCCGCGATGGCATAGCGGGCGCCGTCGTTGTCCTGCAGGTTGATGACCGCCGGCAGGATGAGCAGCGACACCAGGTTCATCACCTTGATGAGCGGGTTGAGGGCGGGACCCGCGGTGTCCTTGAACGGGTCACCGACGGTGTCACCGATGACGGCCGCCTTGTGGGCCTCGGAGCCCTTGCCGCCCTCATGGCCGTCCTCGATGTACTTCTTGGCGTTGTCCCACGCCCCACCGGCGTTGGACAGGAAGTTGGCCATGAGCTGGCCGGTCAGGATGACCGCGGCCAGGAAGGCGCCGAGGGCGAAGTAGTTGATGCCGAACCCGATGATCACCGGGGTCAGCACCGCCAGCAGGGCCGGCGTGGCCAGCTCCCGCAGCGACGCCTGGGTGCAGATGTCGATGACGGGGCCGTAATCCGGCCGCTTGGTGCCGGCCATGATCCCGCCGTCGGCGAACTGCCGGCGCACCTCCTGCACGACCGTGCCCGCCGTCCGCCCCACAGCGCGGATGGCGAGCGAGCTGAACAGGAAGGCGATCGACCCGCCGATCAACAGGCCGATGAACGTCTTGGGGTCGGCCACGTTGATCTGGATGGCCGAGAACACGTCCGCGTCGGCCGGCAGCCCGATCTCATCGGCGATGGTCTCGATGAAGCTGGCGAACAGCGCCACCGCGGCGATGACAGCGGAGCCGATGGCGAAGCCCTTGGTGACGGCCTTGGTGGTGTTGCCCACCGCGTCCAGGCTGACCATGATGCGCTCGGGCTCACCCTCGAACTCGCCTGACATCTCGGCGATGCCCGCTGCGTTGTCGGCGACAGGACCGAACGTGTCCTCCGACACCACCACGCCGGTGGTGGCGAGCATGCCCATGCCGGCCAGGGCGACCAGGTAGAAGGAGAACTGGATGTTGCCGTCGCCCAGGCCGATGGCCGCGGCGATGGCGAGGGCGATGGCCACGATGGCCCACACCGTGGACTCGAGGCCCGAGCTGATGCCCGCCAGCACGGTGGTGGCCGGGCCGGTGCGGGCCGCCTCGGCGATCTCCCGCACGGGGCGGGTCTCGGTCGAGGTGAAGTACTCGGTGAGGCGGCTGGCCACCTGGGCCAGCACGAGGCCGATGACGACCGCGCCCAGCATGCGCCACCCGGCGTTGTTGTTGTTGTCGTTGCCGACGTAGCCGAGGGCGACGGCGGCGGTGCCGATGACGGTCAGGAGGCCGGCGGTGAGGAAGCCCCGGTTGATCGGCGCCATGGCCGACTTGTCCTTGTCGGTGGCCCGCACTGCGAACACGCCGACGATCGACGCGAGCACGCCGATGGCGCGGCACGCCACCGGGAAGATGAGGCCGGCGACGGGGTTGG
>JBEEFQ010000212.1:0-2977 GCA_041166245.1 Actinomycetota bacterium
GCCGTGGTGGTGAACCGCGTGTTCCCGCCGGAGGTCGAGGGCGGCTACTTCGACGCCTGGCGCGCGGTGCAGAGCGAGCAGATGGAGCTGGTGCGCTCGGGCTTCGCGCCGGTGCCGATCCTCACCGCGCCGTACTTCGAGCAGGAGGTCGTGGGAGCGGCCATGCTCGACCGGCTGGCTGACGAGGTGTTCGGCACAGAGGACGCGGGCGCGCTGCTCTACGACGACCTGTCACAGGAGCTCATCTCGGACAACGGCACGGCAACGCTGCGCCTCGCGATCCCGTTCGTCGAGAAGGCCGACGTCGAGCTGAAGAAGATCGGCCTCGAGGTGATCGTCCGGGTCGGGCCGCAGAAGCGCACTATCATCCTGCCGCCCACGATGGCCGCGTACCGGCCGCGCTCGGCACAGTTCGAGGACGGCGCGTTGAGCGTGAGATTCGAGCGGGCTTCCGATGACCGACCCACGGCAGACGACGCGGCCCCCAGGGCCTGAGGACCCGCCCCAGTGGTGGGACGAGTTCGAGGCGGCCGCACGCGGGTCGAACGGCCTGCCGCCGCCGCGCGGGTTCCCCGACCTGTCGCCGCTGATCGCGCTCGTGGACGCCCTGCGCCGGGTGGTGCCTCTCGAGCTTCAGGAGCAGTTCAACGCCTTGCAGCGCGAGCTCCTGCTAACGATCCGGGCGCTGATCGACTGGTACCTCGAGCGCCTCGACGGCGCGCAACGGGCGACCGTCGTCGAGGACATCCCCATCGACTAGTAGATCGTTGTCGGCACTAGCGAATCCTCACGGGCACGCCCGGCGAGATTCGCGCGGCGAGCCAGCGGACGCTTTTGTTGGAGACCCGCACGCAGCCGTGTGACGAGGCGGTGCCGAGCGTCCCACCGAGGTTCTCCACGCCGTGGATGGCGATCTGGCCGGGACCGCCCTCGAACTCCTGCAGTACGTTCGAGCGGGCGCTGAGGGCGAGGGCGAACGGGCCGCCGGGATGCCCCGGCAGCATGCGGACGCTCTCCTCGACGAAGAAGTGCCCACGCGGCGTCGGCGTCGACGGCTTGCCGACGATCGCGGCGAACGCGCGCACGAGCCGGCCATGGCGATACACGAGCACGCGGCGCGTGCTCCTGCTGACGACGATCTGCCAACTCGTGACGATCGGTGCGGTGCCCCGCTTTCTGATCCAGCCCTTCGTGCCGTTGGGTCGTCCCGGGATGCGCACGCGCAGCCATCTGATCCCGTCCGGCGTGGTCGCGCGATTCACGACCGGCAGGACCGTCGGCCCGCCCGTGATCGGTCGCCACGCACGCAGGCCCGCGATGCGAGGCGAATGGACGCCCGGCGCCGCCATGACCCTGTGCCCGGCGGTGAGCGCGGCAAGCTCCTGCGTCGGTCTGACAGCTGCAGCCTCGGCCGGGACAGACGCCGCGCCGGCCGCCGCGAGGGCGACCAGCGTGACTCCCCGAAGCTTCATCGGGCCACGTACCGAACGCGGCCCGAGGCGTCGAGCTCTGTGACCTCGAAGCGCGTGCTGGTGGTTCCGACGCGCGCGGTGCACGAGAACACGAGCCCCTTTTCCTGGTGCACGCCCGACGGGCAGGTGACCGTCGCGTCCTGGCCACGCTGGGCCAGGCTGCTCCGCTCGATCGCACGCTCGACCTTCTCGGTGTCAAGGATCGTGGGCGCGTCCGACGATCCTCCGCATCCGGTGGCTGCGAGAGCCGCGACCACCAGTGCCCCGCTTGCGCTCCTCAGGAGCCGCATCAGCTCAGCTTCTCGATGAGGATCGATGCGTTCACGTTGGTCTGGGTGCCCCCGGCGAGTGTCTGGAGCGTTACCGCCGCAGACGACGAGTGGTTCCTGACCGTGAGCACGTCGCCCGCAGAGAGGGTCAGAATCGCCTGCCCTGTGTCCTGCTGCGTGCCGGCGCCGGAGCCGTAGATGGCCTCCGTGACCGCCGCGCCGTTGAGGAACAGGCCGAACTGGCCCGGCTCCACACCGGAGAGGGAGAACGAGACCTTGTAGTCGCCGGCTCCGATCACCGCTATCTGCGTCGAGCCCGGGGCGTGGGTGATGCCCGGGGTGATGACCCCGTTGCCGTCGAAGTTGACGTCGGCCTCGATCGGCACGACCTGTGCGCCGCGGTTGAAGATGTAGGCGTACTCCGCCAGTCCGTTGGTGCCTGCGGGGCCGGCAACGCCGGCCGCTCCGGTCGGGCCGTCCGCTCCGGTCGGGCCGTCGGCTCCGTCGGGACCGATAGGACCGTCATTGCCGGTCGAGCCCTGGGGGCCTGTGGGGCCGGTAGCTCCCTGCAGGCCCGTGGCTCCGTCGTTGCCGACGGTGCCTTGAGAGCCCGTGGGCCCGGCCGCGCCTATCTCGCCCTGCACGCCTTGCAGGCCCTGCGACCCCTGGATGCCCTGCGGGCCGTCGGCGCCGGTGGTGCCCTGCAGGCCCTGCGAGCCCTGGATGCCCTGCGGGCCGTCGGCGCCGGTGGTGCCTTGCGAGCCGGTCTCGCCCTGGACGCCCTGTAGCCCCTCCGAGCCCTCAGCGCCGGTCCTCCCGGTCTCCCCGCGCCTGCCCCGCTCGCCCTTGCGGCCCTTGTGCCCGCGCTCGCCGCGCTCGCCGCGCTCGGTGATGCACACCGGGGGACGGTTCGTGCACTTGGCAGCGCTCGTCGCCATCTTGCCGGTGAACGCCGCGGGGCCGCACGGCGGTAGAGGGCCAGTTGGGCAGGCCGCGGCAGCTACACCCGCGGAAGCAAGCACAGCAGACGTACAGACAGCAGAAAACAGAAGCCTTCGGCATTCAGGACGGCGCATCGATTCGACCTACCTTCTTGTCGAGCCCGGCGCAGCCGGTACTCGAATCACGCTCCATGTATGGGGGCGGAGGCCAGATGTCGGCGCGATCGGCCCGAGGGCGGACGTCGGCAGGTAAGCAACCGTTACCACGACTATCGGCAGCGGCGGCCCATAGCGC
>JBEEFQ010000213.1:0-7017 GCA_041166245.1 Actinomycetota bacterium
GGCGCCCACCGCGACATCGTCGTGCTCAACGCGGGGGCGGCGTTGGTGGTCGCGGGACTGGCCGAGAAGCTGGCCGAGGGTGTGGAGCTGGCGGCCGCGTCAGTCGCCGAGGGCAAGGCGGCGGCGACCCTCGACCGGCTCGTCGAGGTGTCCCAGGCCGTCGTCGAGGCCTGAGGTCCGGTCGAGCCGGGCCACGTCGCGCAGCGCTGCTTCCAGCGCGTCGATGCGCTCGGCCACAGGTGCCAGGCTGCGGGCCGACGGCTCCGCGCCGGACCACGCCCGGCGCAGGCGCACGACCCGTTCGGCCATGCGGTCGAGCTCGCCGATCTCGGCCTTGAGCTCGCGCAGCAGGCGGCGGCGGCTGGGATGGGGCATGCGCCCGGCGATGGCGAGCTGATCGTCGACCGCGCAAGCGGCCCGCTCGATCTCGTAGACGAGGTCGGAAAGACCGAGGTCGTCGCCCGGCGGCGGGCACGAGCGCACGCCGGCCACGGTGCGCTGGAGGTGGCGGTGCATGCGGGGGGCGGCCCGGTAGGAGCTGCGCCAGTGCAGCGGCACGTTGCTGTGCACCGACGGGCTCACCCGGTTGCTGCGCTCGAGGTGGCGCCAGGCCAGGACGGCCGCGCCCGCACAGGCGGCGAGGAAAGCGACGGCGAGGAACAGGGCGTCCATCGCTTGCAATCGTACGCCCCGCCCGCAGGTGGCCGCGAGCGGTCGTTTGTCACGGCCTGACCCCCAACTCGCTTTTGGTCTTTCAGTGGGGTCATAGCCCCACTGAAAGACCAAAAGCGAGTCGCAGCTTGGGGATCAGCCGACCGGTTCGAAGCTGGGAAGGCGGGGGAGGGGCCAGGCGAGCGTGCCGTCGCAGGAGACGAGGCGGACGCGTGCGGCGCGCTGCTCCAAGAAGGCGGCCACGCAGCTGACCTCGTCGGCCAGCTCCTTGGGCAGGGGGCCGGCCGGGGGCTCGGCCGAGGTGAGCAGCGAGGGGGCGGGGTCGCCCTCGCCCGTCCACACCAGGCGCCCGTGCTCGACGAGGGCCCGGCCCGCACCGTCGATCTCGAGGGCGAGGCGCCCGGCGTCGCGCAGGCCGTCGAGGCGGCGCTGGCGCATGAGGGCACGGCTGAGCGCTGCGGCCCGGTTGCGGACGTCGGCCGCCTCCTCATAGCGATGGGCGGCGGCCAGGGCCCGCATCTTGCAGCGGAGCGGGTGGAGCAGCTCCTCGGGGTCCTCGGTGAGACCCTTCACCACGCGAGCGACGACCTCGGCGTAGCCGGCCTGGTCGATGTCGCCTGCGCACGGGCAGGCGGCCACATTGAGCTGGGCGGGCAGGCACGGCGCGGGCCGAGGCGTGCGGCCCGGCTTGGCCGTGCAGCGGCGGATGGGCACCGCCTCCTCGATAGCCTCGGCCACGGTCCGCGCCGCCCCGGTCGATGACAAGGGGCCCAGATAGAGACAGCCGTCGTCCGGCTTCGGCACCCGGACGACCGACAGGCGGGGGAACGCCTCGTCGAGGGTGAGCTTGAGGTAGGCGTACTTGGGCCACAGCTTGGACTGGCGGTTGTAGCGCGGGGTGAGCTCGTGGATCATGCGCACCTCGAGCACTGACGCCTCGAGCTCGCCCGTGCACACGACGTGGTCGATGCGGGTGACCTCGCGCAGCAGCCGCCCGATCTTGCGGCGGTCGTCGCCCGAGAAGTACGAGCGCACCCGCCGGCGCAGGTCGACGGCCTTGCCGACATACAGCGGCCGGCCCCCGCCGTCGCGGAAGATGTATACGCCGGGCTTGCGCGGCAGGCTCGTCGCCAGCTTGAGCTTCGACAGCTGCGGGTGACCCTTGACGGTGGGGAGGGCCATGAGGTCGTCGAGAGCGGTGACGCCCATCGACCCCGCCCGCTCGAGCAGGCAGTGCAGCACTTCGCCCGTGGCCAGAGCGTCGTCGAGGGCGCGGTGCGTCGGGCGGTGGCCGACGCGGAAGTGCTGGGCGAGGGTGGACAGCTTGCAGTTGGGCACCTCGTCGCGCACCAGCCTGCGGGCCAGGCCGCACGTGTCGACGACCGCGTTGCCGAAGCGGTCGCGGCCCTGGGCCTTGGCCGCCGCGTGCAGGAAGGAGAGGTCGAAACGCACGTTGTGGCCGACGATCACCGAGTTATCGCCGACGAACTCGAGCAGCGACGGCATGACCTCGGCGATGCGAGGCGCGGGGATCACCATGGCCTGGGTGATCCCTGTGAGGTAGGTGATCTCTGGAGGGATGGCGACGCCCGGGTTCACGAGCGTCTGGAACGTGCCCAGGCACTCACCCCCGCGCAGCTTGACCGCGCCGACCTCGGTGATGGCGCACGTGTTGGCCGACCCGCCCGTGGTCTCGAGGTCGATGACGACGAAGGTGACGTCGCACAGCGGTGTCCCCATGTCATCGAACGAGCGCTGCATGGCGCGGGAGGGTAGGGGAACACGTGTTCGAGAGCAAGGACAGTTGACGTATTGCGCTCAGACATATATACATGTGAGCTATGTACACAGCTCAGTTGATCGGCACCGAGGAGCTCCGGGAAATGGTGGCGACGTGGAGCGGTCCGTCGCTGACGGCGGCCATGGTCGACCTCGTCGCGTTCGCGGAGCTCAACGAGCACTTCGGGCGCAAGGCCGGCGACCGAGTGATTGCCGCCGTGCAGCGAGCCCTGGAGGGGAGCTTGCCGGCAGGCGCATCCGTGGCACGCGTCGGAGGTGACGAGTGGGCGTGCGTCCTGCCCGGCACGACCGCCGAGGACGCCCTCATCCTCTTCGAGGAGGTGCGCCAGCACCTGTCGGGGCGACCGAACCCGGGGCACCCTGACGCCGCGCCGCTGGACATGACGGTCGGCATCGCCAACCTTCCCGAGCACGTCGGCGACCCAGCTCGTCTGCTTGCAGCCGCGGACGAGGCGCTGCACCGCGCCAAGCGCGGCGGCGGCCGGTCGGCGATCTACGTCGAGGACAAGATGGTGCTCAAGAGCAACTACTACCCGAAGGCCCAGCTGGCCCGGCTCGCCAAGGTGTCGGACCGGCTGGGGCGCACCGAGGCGTCGTTGCTGCGGGAGGCGCTGGAGGACGTGCTCGACCGCTATCGGTAAGGTGCCCGAGTGGCCACCAGATACCGCTGCGGCGCCTGCGGCAACCTCACGCGCTTTGACGTGACGACGAAGCGGCGCACGAGCGCGTTCCACCACTACAGCCTGGGCGGCGAGCTCACCGTCGAGGACGAGCAGGTCCTCGACGAGACGGTGGAAGAGGTCTCGTGCCGCTGGTGCGGCCACGGCCGGTCCGTCGAGGCCGTCCAGGACGCTCCTACCGAGGCCTAGCTCCTCTCACTCAGACCGGAGGACCCGCGCCGGGCTGGTGCCAGCGGCGATCCTCGCCGGCACCGCGCTCACGACGACGGCGAGGGCGAGCAGGGCGGGAGCGAGGATGAGCACGAGCAGCCACGGCGTGACCGGTTCGGGCACGACGCCGATGCGCTCACCGACCAGTCGCCATATCCATCGACCCGCGGCCACACCGATCGGGAGGCCGACGACGGCCGCGACCGCCGCAGACGTCGTTGCCTGCCAGCGCACCGTGCGCGCGACCTGGGCCCGGTCGAAGCCGAGGGTCTTGAGCAGCGCCAGGTCGCGTGTCCGCCGGCGCACGGCCGCGAACAGGCTGTGGCCGAGGGTGGCCAGGCCGACGACGGCGAGCACGGCGGCCAGCGTGTTGGGCAGCCAGCGCACCCGGGTGAGGTTGCGCACGTCGGGCGACCGGAAGGGACGGACCTGGGACTCGAACAGCTCCTTCATGTCGTCCCGCGCCTTGGCCTGGTCCACGCCCGCCCGCCAGCGCACCGCCACCGACTCGAGCCCCTCGCCGCCCGCCAGCGCGCTCGCCACCGCTGCCGTGGTCAGCACGCCCTGGCCGGCGCGGTCGGCCAGCAGCTGCTGGTCGATCGGCACCATACCCACGACGCGGTAGCGACGTTGCGCCTCCGCCTTCGACACGATGGACACCGTTTCGCCCACACCGGCGCCGAGGAGTCGGGCCGACTGGCTGGTCAGCGCGACCTCGTCGTCTCCGGCCGGATGGCGGCCGCGGACGAGGGGCACGAGCATGGTCGGGTCGCCGTCCAGCCCGATGATGGTGAGCGGGATGTCGTCGGCGCCGCCAGCCTTGGCCTCGGCCGCGACGATGCGGGCGGTGGCGTCGACTCGCTCGTCGTCGCCGAGCATTTCCTGGGGTGACCGGTCCTCGTCCTGGGGCCGGCCGAGGACGATGTCCCACGGCGCGCCCTGTAGCCGCGGCGTGGCCAGGACGCGGTCGAAGCCGGCCGAGAAGGTCACTGCGGTGGCGAGGGCGGCCGCCGCCATCACTCCTGCGGTCAGCGTCGTGCGCACCGGCAGGGCCGCCGCACCCCGCCCGGGCTCGAGTGCGAACCGCGTGCCGACGACGGCGGGAGCACTGGCACCGGCGCGGCTGAGGCGGGTCACGAGTGACGACGGGTAGGCTCGGCCGGCGCGGGGCCGAGTCCCGAGCCACGTGGCGCCTGCACCGATGAGCACGATCGCGAGCAGGCCGGCCACTGCGCCCGCCGCGATCACGGCCCAGTTGACCTGGACTCCGAGGTCGGGCTCGGCCAGCCGGGCCAGGCCGAAGGGCGCGAACGGGGAGAGGACCACCGCGGTACCGATGGACACGACGGCCGCGATCGCGGCGACGAGCGCGTACCGGAGGGCAGCGGCGGCCACGAGCTGACGCCGGGCCAAGCCGAGGGCGCCGAGGACTGGGAAGTCGAGCGCCGACTGGCGAGCCTGGCGGGCCAGCCCCTGGCCGACGACGAGGAGCATCGCGAGGCCGGCGAGGGCGGAGAATGCGTAAAGGGCGGTAGCGCTGACGTCGACGGCACGCTGCACGGACGAGGACTGCTCCAGTGGGTCGTAGAAGCCGGCGGTCTCACCGTCGCCGGGCAGCTCGCCGCCGTTGGCGTCGGTGACGGTGCGCTCGAAGGCACTGGCCGCGCCAGGCGCGTCGACCAGGTCGACCAGGAGGGCCGCCTGTTCACCGAACTGGGGGAGGCGCCCGGCGACCGAGCCCCGCCAGAACGCGGGCGTCAGGTAGATCATCTCTTCGCCCGACACGAAGTCGCCCTGTTCGTCGGCCGTCCTCGCCAGGTCGGCCAGCTGGCGCACGATGCCGGTGACCCGGAAGGGGACGACGGGCCCGGTGGCCTCGAACTGCTCGAGATCGGCCGCCCCCGCAAACGTGCGCGCCCGCATGGTCGACCCTGGACGGACCCCGCGCCGATCGGCCACCGCCTCGCTGATCGCGATCTCGGTGGCCGCGCCGGGGTCCGGAAGCCGGCCGTCGACCACCAGCGGCCGTTCTATGCGCCGCAGGTGCCCTGGGTCGAGGCTGACGAAGGGGACCAGCCGCTCGCGCTCCTCCTCAGGGACGTCGAGGAAGGTGAGGGGGACGTAGGTCGCCCGCACCGAGGCTCGCACCTCGGGCAGGCCGGCCGCTTCATCGACCAGGTCGAGGGGACCGAAGAAGGCGATGTCGGGCGGGTGGCTGTAGGTCACGAACCGGTCGACGGACGTCTCGGTGCGCCTAGCTCCGGCCACGCTCGCCACGACCATGCCGAGGGCCAGCCCGACCACGGCCGCGGCGACCACAGCGCTTCGCCCACCGGTGCGCAGGTGCGAGAGGGCGATCGTCGCGATCGTCCGCATGCGTGCAGTCAAACTGACCCAGGCGCGGCCTGCCAGGGGGCAGGCACGAGTCTCGAAATTCCTGTCACACCTCCTCCGTAAGGTGCGGGCATGGACACTTCCCTGACCATCAGCTGCGGCGACTGCGAGATGCAGGGCAGCGACCATTGCAACGACTGCGTGGTCAGCTTCATCTGCGACCGGGAGCCCGACGACGCGATCGTGATCGATGCCGACGAGGAGCGGGCCGTGCGCCTGCTCATCGGCGCCGGCCTCGTGCCCGCCCTGCGCCACCGCCGCCGTATCGGCTGACACCCGTGAACAGGGGTGATGGTCCGCGGACCGTCGCGCGGTGGGTGGTACTTTCGCCCGCGAGCAGGCCGAAAGGGCGCGCGTGCAACAGCTGCATCTGGTCGGCTACACCACCGATCTCGACGCACTCATCTTCAGCGCGCGAAAGGGCGCGAAATCGGGGAGCTACGTCATCCCCCTTGACGAGGCCGTCCTGTCGAAGATCGATGAGGCGCTGCAGCTGCGCAATGGCCGGTCGGGCGAGAGCCACAGCGAGCCCAGGTCGCGCGCCAAGGCCGCCGCCGCCCGCCCCGAGAGCAGCCTGACGCCCAAGCAGATCCAGCACCGACTGCGGTCGGGCCACTCGATCGCAGAGGTCGCCAGCGAGGCGGGCGTCGACGACGAGTGGGTGGCCCGGTTCGCGGCACCCATCGTGGCCGAGCAGATCCAGGTCATGGAGACGGCCCAGGCGCTGCACCTGATGACGCCGCGCAAGGGCGAGTCGGCCGAGCCCCTCGGCGCCTCCGTCGAACGCAACCTCGAGAGCCGGGGGGTGCCGGTCGACGATGACGAGGAGGTCGTGGGCCAGTGGGATGCCCACCACATCCGGGGCGCGAGCTGGTTGGTCGGCTTCGAGTTCCGATCCCGGGGCCGGCTCCAGCGGGCCGAGTGGGAGCTCGATGTCGCCGCCAACGAGCTCCATCCCCGCAACCGGCTCGCCACTGACCTGGGCTACGTGGAGGCGGTCCGGCGCCGCCGCTCGGCCCCCACGCCCGCGGCCCGCAAGCGCACCCGTCGCTCCGTGCGTCCTGCGCCCCGCAAGCCGCCGGCCAAGTCAGCGGCCGCCATCAAGAAGGCGGCAGTGGCCAAGAAGGCCGCGGCCAAGAAGGCGGCTGTGAAGAAGGCCGCGGCCAAGAAGGCCGCGGCGCAGAAGGTCGCCACCGAGAAGGCGGCGGCCAAGCGGCTGGCGGCCCAGCGCACCGCAGCCAAGCGGGCCATGGCCCGGCTG
>JBEEFQ010000214.1:0-7353 GCA_041166245.1 Actinomycetota bacterium
GAGGTCGTCGATGAGGGCGTTGATGGACTGCACGCTCTGGGCCCAGGGGCCGCCGGCCTGACCCAGCTCGACCCGCTCGGTCATGCGGCCCTCGCGGCCGACCACCCGGCCGACCCGCTGCAGCTCCTTGGCCATCTTCATGTTCGACGCCATGAGGTCGTTGAAGGCGGCCGCGACCTGGCCGTGCACGCCGGTGCGCCGCGTGGGCAGGCGCACGGAGAAGTCGCCCGAGCGCGCGCCCTTGAGCGCGTCGAGCAGGTCGCGCATGGCCGCGTCATCACGGCCACCGCCGTTGGCGGCCCCGTTACCCGAGCGCGCGCCACCGTTCTTCGACGTCGCAACGACGGCCGTCCGCTTCTTGGCCGCGCCGGCCTTCTTCGCGGTCCCCCGGGTGCCCATGGTGCTGGCCATCCGCGTCTTCCTCCTGAGAGCCCCCGGCCACCGACCGGCGGGACCTCAGAATGGCACAGGGACCCAGGCGCTATTCGGGTTTCGCGACCATCCGGAGCAGGCGCCAGCAGTCCGGGTAGGCCTGCCACGGCCCGACGAGTCGGACGATGCCATAAACGAGCGGCAGGGCCAGGCCCATCAGCGCCAGCCCGAGCAACGTCAACGCCGCCGCGATCACGATCTCAACCATCTCCAGCCCCCTGGGTCACGTGTGCGGGCCGAGAGTACCGTCCCGACCATGAGCCCTCTCCTCGCCGTGGACCTGCTCGCCCGCACGTGGGATTCGCTCGACCCGCTGCTGGCCGAGCTCAGCGAGGACGAGTGGAAGACGCCGACCGACTGCCCGGGCTGGTCGGTGCAGGACAACGTGAGCCACCTCATCGACTACGAGTCACGGGCCCTGGGGCGGCCCGGGCCCGACCACCAGGTGGGCGACCTCCCCCACCTCAAGAACCCCATGGGCTCGTCGAACGAGATCGGCGTCGACTGGCGCCGGCAGTTCTCGGGTGCCGACGTGCTGGCCGAGTTCCGCGACGTGATGGCGGCCCGGCGCGAGCAGCTGGAGTCCCTCACCGCCGAGGACCTGGCCCAGGAGGTCCAGACGCCGATCGGCCCCGGCACGCTGGCCGACATGCTGCAGCTGCGGCTCATGGACACGTGGAGCCACGAGCAGGACATCCGCCGGGCCGTGGGCCGACCCGGACACGCCTCGGGCCCGGCCGCGGATGGCGCAGTGGCCTACTTCACCAAGATGCTCCCCTACGTCGTGGGCAAGAAGGCGGGTGCGCCCGACGGCGCGACCGTCGTGTTCGAGGTGGACGACCGCGTCATCCCTATCGAGGTCAGCGGCGGCCGGGCCCGCACCGCCGAGCTGGCGCCGGAGACGGCGACGGTGCGCGTGGGTATGGACACCGCCACCTTCGCCGCCCTGGTCAACGGCCGCACCACCTCCCTCGACGGCGTCACCCTCGACGGCGACACCGACCTCGGCCAGCGCGTCGCCACCAACATGGGCGTGATGCCCTAGTTCGCCCCAAAACCCTGCTGACTTTTTCGCGATTGAGGGCGTCATGCGCCCCGAATCGCGAAAAAGTCAGCAGGGGTCAGGCGTCGCTGAGCTCGAGCTCCATGCCTTCGCGGGCGGGGAGGACGGGGAGGTCGGCGAAGAGGGCGTCGAGGAAGTCGTCGTCGTGGGACGGGTCGTAGTGGAACGGCATGAAGCGGACGACGCCGCACAGCTCGGCGAAGGCCAGGGCATGGGACAGCGCGCTGTGGCCCCACCCGACGCGTGACGCGTACTCGGCGTCGTTGTACTGCGAGTCGTGCAGGAGCAGATCGGTGCCGGCGGCCAGGTCGTAGCCCGACGTCCACCTCGACTCGCGCGGGAAGTGCGGCACGCCGAGGGCGGGCTCGTGATCGGGGAGGTAGGTGAGACTGCGGCCCGCCACGTCAGTAAGGCGGTAGCCGACGGTGGAGCCCGGGTGCGACACCTGGCTGGTGTCGACCCGGACACCGGGCACCTCGAAGGTGCCGTCCCGCGGGACGTCGTGCAGGGCCAGCCGTGCGGTGAGGTCGCGCAGGCGCACCGGGAAGAGCGGCGGGGACATGTAGCGGCCCAGGCGGGCTCGCAGGTCGAAGGTGGTCGACGCCGGTCCCCAGATGTGCATCTCGACCTCGGGCCAGTAGAGCGGCGCGAAGAACCCGAGCCCCTGGATGTGGTCGAGGTGCAGATGGGTGAGCAGGATGTCGACGCGCTCGACGTCGTCCGTCATCGAGTCGCCCAGGCGACGCAAGCCGGTGCCTGCATCGAGCACGACGACGTGACCTGGCTTGGCGACGACCTCGACGCACGACGTGTTGCCTCCGTAACGCACGGTCTCCGGCCCGGGGCTGGCCTGTGAGCCCCGCACGCCCCACACCCGCACCCTCATCGCCGGGCGACCTCCCAGAACAGCGCGGCGGCACCGAGGAACACCTCACCTTGTCCGAGCAACGGGAAGGCGGTGACCTCGAGGAAGCGCTGGGCGCCGTCCATCCCCCTGATCCAGAACTGCCCGTGGGCGGCGCGATGCGAACGCACCACCTGCACGAGCGGGAGCGACTCCGCGGCCAGCGGGCGGCCTTGCTCATCGGTCGGCGTGAACTGCACCGACCAGTCGCCCATGGGCAGCGCGCCGGTCTCGTCGAAGCGCGTGCCGAGCAATTCCTCGGCCGGCTCGTTGTAGAACAGCAGGCCGCCATCGGGGTCCACCACGAACACCGGCATGGCGAGCTTGCCCGCCAGCTCCCGCATGAGGATCAGCTCGACCGCCAGCTGTGCCACCACCGGAAAACCTACGCGAGGCCGAGTGACGAAAGGCGATTGGCCGGTTTTGGTGGCTCTGGCGGGTTTGATGGTATTCACGCGAAGCATTGGTGGTCTGGAGAAACAGCACCGCGAGTGGTGAGGTTCCGTTAGCCCCAGTTAACCTCGCCGCCGCCGGCGTCCCGTTCCCCACCCCCCACCGGGTCGAGCGGGGCGCCGGCACTTCTCGTCTTGGTCGACTGGTGGGCGCTGAGGGACTCGAACCCCCGACCCCCTCCTTGTAAGGGAGGTGCTCTCGCCAGCTGAGCTAAGCGCCCGTCGACGCGATGGTACGAGCGTTACAGTCCGCCGCAGTGAACGCGGCGGCGGTGGGTGGTCGCATGCATCGAGTGGCGGGGCTCGATGGGGTGCGGGGCGTGGCCATCGCGGCAGTGCTCGCCTACCACGCCTTCCCCAGCGCGGTGCCCGGCGGCTTCTTCGGGGTCGAGGTCTTCTTCGTCCTGTCGGGGTTCCTCCTCACCAGCTTGTTGGTCGACGAGCACCGGCGGACCGGGCGCATCTCCGTCGAGCGCTACGCCAGGCGCCGGGTGGCCCGGGTCCTCCCCGGGCTGGTGGCCGCGCTGCTGGGCGTGGCGCTGGCGGCCCGCTACCTCGTGCCCGAGGACGCGCACCGCGTCCCCCTGGACGCCCTCGCCTCACTGGCGGGCTTCACCAACTGGCACCTGATCCAGGAGGGCAGCTCGTACTTCCGTGACCTCGGTCGCCCCTCGCTGGTGCGCCACCTGTGGTCGCTCGCCATCGAGATGCAGTTCTACGTGTTGTGCCCGTTCCTCGTCGCCGCCCTGCTCCGGTGGCGCCGGCGCGTCGCCGTCGCCGCGCTGCTGCTGGCGATCACCGCGTCGGCGGTGGCCATGGGCGTCCTCGCCGGGGGCGCCGACGCCAGCCGCGCCTACTTCGGCACCGACACGCGTATCGGTGCCCTGCTGACCGGTGTGCTCCTCGCCCTTCTCGAGTCCGCTCGACGTGCGCGTGGGGGCGAGCAGCCCGCCGTCTTCCCTCGGCGCCTGGGCCTGGCGGGCGCGGCCGCGCTGGTGGCGCTCGTCCTCGTGGTCGACGAGCAGAGCCGCTTCCTCTACCCGGCCGGTTTCCTCGCGTGCCGGCTGGCGACCGTCGGACTGATCGTGTCCGCCGGCGCGCCCAGCCGCGTGTCGGCGACGCTGAGCCTCGGTCCGCTGCGCTGGCTGGGCCAGCGCTCCTACGGGATCTACCTGTGGCACTGGCCCATCGCCGCGGTGACTCGACCCGACATCGACGTGGGCTGGTCGCCATGGGTCGCACACGCCGCCGTCGTCGTCGGCGCCCTCGTGCTCGGTGAGCTGTCGTTCCGCGTCGTCGAGTCGCCCTTCCTGCGCAGCCGCCCGCACCGGTCGCCCCAGGTCGCAGCGCGCACGTCCGCGCTGCGATGGTCCGCGGTCGGTCTGGCCCTCACCGGCATGGCGATGATCGCCGCCTACCTCCCGTCGACCGATCCCATCGCCGCCAGCCTCCAGGCCGGCGCCCAGGTGGTGGCCAGCCAGTCGCGGCCCACGACGACCGCGACGACCGCGACCCTGCTCGCACCGGAACAAGCGGTCGCGACCAGCGCGGAGACCAGCGCTGTCGACCTCCCGCCCAGTCCGCTGGAGCGGCGGCCGCGGATGCCCTCACCTCCCGCCACGCCCGCGCCGCGCCCGACCGCGTTGCAGGCGCCACCCGCCGCGTCCGTCCCGACCACCGCCATCGGTGACTCGGTGATGCTCGGCGCGGCCGGCCCGTTGCAAGCCCGCTTCGGCGGCAACGCGTACGTCGATGCCAAGGTCAGCCGCCAGTTCGCCGAAGGCGTGACCCAGGCCCGTCGTCTCCGCGACGAGGGCCGTCTCGGTCAGGTCGTTTTCGTGCACCTGGGCAGCAACGGCCCGCCGCGCGCCAGCGACGTGGACGCGCTGATGGAGGTGCTGGCCGGAGTGCAGCACGTGCGCCTGGTGAACGTGCGCGTGAACCGGAAGTGGGAAGCGGCGACGAACCAGACCCTGGCCGACGGCGCGGCGCGGCATGGTCCGAAGGTCCAGCTCGTCGACTGGTACGGCTTCAGCGCCGAGCACCGCGACTGGTTCCAGAGCGACGGCACCCACCTCAAGGGCCCCGGCGCCGAGGCGTACGCCAACCTGCTGGCGTCCTACCTCCCACCACCGCCTCCCCCGCCCCCACCACCGCCGCCGCCGCCGCCGCCGGAGACGACCACCACCGCGCCACCGGCGACAACGACCACTGCCGTCGCCCCCGACCCCACGACGACGACGACCACGTCGCCCGGCTAGGGCTAGGGCAGCGCGTCCTCCTCGGACGTCACGGCGAGCCCGGCCTCGCGCAACGCTCGGGCGGTGACGCCCTCGCCGTCGCGCAGCGTGCGGGTGAACGTGCCGTCGTAGACCTGCGCGCACCCGCACGACGGCGAGCGGGCTTTGAGGATGGCCCGCTCCGCGCCGACGGCGCGGGCCAGCGCGACCGCGGCCGATGCACCGCGCTCGTAGGCATCGGTCACATCGACATCGTCGGCGGTTACCACCCGGCCGTCGGGCCGCAACTCTGCCGCAGGTCGGGGGGTGGGGAGTCCCCCGGCCGTCTCGGGACAGATGCCGACGACGCGGTGCGTCGATTGCAGCGCCATGACCTCGTCGGAAGGACTCGCGGCGCCGAGGTGGTTGCAGCGAACACCGAGCAGACACGCGGATACCACGATCGCGGGAGTGGGGGCACTACCGTCAGACACGCGTCGACGGTACGCGCGACGGGGAGGCAATCGCGAATGGCAGGTTCGGCGAGGGCGCGTAGCGAGAGCGACGTGGTCGACGACCTGGTCCGCCAGTACCTCCGGGAGATCGGCGCCTACCCGCTGCTGACCGCGGCCGACGAGGTCAACCTGGCCATGGCCATCGAGGCGGGACGGGAGGCCGAGGCCGTGCTCACCGCGGCCGGCGAGTCCCTGTCCCGTGCCCGACGCCGGCAGCTGCAGCGGGCCGTGGCCGCGGGCGAAGAAGCGCGTCGCCAGTTCATCCTCGCCAACCTGCGGCTCGTCGTGTCGATCGCCAAGCGCTACCGCTCGCCCGACATGCCGCTGCTCGACCTCGTGCAGGAGGGCAACCTCGGTCTCATCCGCGCCGTCGAGAAGTTCGACTACAACCGCGGCTGCAAGTTCTCGACCTACGCCACGTGGTGGATCCGCCAGGCCGTGAGCCGCGCCATCGCCGACAAGGCCCGCACCATCCGCCTGCCCGCCCACGTGGTGGAGCTGTCGGGTCGGGTGCGGCGCATCGGCACCCGCCTGGCCGAGGGGCTGGGCCGGGAGGCGACCCCCCAGGAGATCGCCACCCACCTCGGCCTCACCGTCCAGCAGGTGCTGGAGGTGCAGCACCTGCTCCCCGACCCGGTGTCGCTCCACGCGCCGGTCGGGTTCGAGGGCAGCGAGCTGTCCGAGCTCATCGAGGACCACACCGCCACCGTTCCCTTCGAGGCTGCGGCCGCTGCCTTGCAGGGCGACGACCTACGGGCGGCGATGGGGTCGCTGTCGGACCGCGAGCGCCTGGTGCTGGAGCTGCGGTTCGGTCTGGCCGGCACCCAGCCCCGCACGCTCGAGGAGATCGGCCGGGATTTCCACCTCACCCGCGAGCGCATCCGTCAGATCGAGGCCAAGGCGCTGGCCCGGCTGCGGCACCCGGCCACGCCGTGCAACCGGCGCCAGCTCCTCGCCCTCGAGGTGACGCGACGGGAGCGCCGGCGGGCCGTGGCCCGACCGGCGCCCTCGCCTTACGCCGTCAGCTGATCCCGCTCGGTCGGGTTCTTCGGCGGACGCCCCCGCTTCCGCTTGAAGGCCAGGACCTTGCCGTTCTGGAACAGCTGGCCGCCCCACACGCCCCACGGCTCGCGCCGCGCGAGTGCCCCCGCCAGGCACTCCTCCATGAGCGGGCACACCGCGCAGATGCGCTTGGCCCGTGCGATGTCGTCGAGCTGCTCGGAGAAGAACAGCCCCAGCATCGTGGCCGCGCCGTCACGGCACTTCGCCCGCGACCAGTCGATCGCCGGGGCCAGCTCCTCGAAGATCACTGCTTCCTGGTTGGCGAACATGTCGCCCTCTCCCCTCATGTTTGGACCGGTCGTCTGCCGGCGATCGAGCAACAAAAAAGCCGCCGGGGTTTCCCGGCGGCCTTTGGGCCCTTCTGGAGATCCTGGCTGGTCTAGCCAGCACATCCTCCTGGGTCCTTTGGCCGCCTGGCGGTGCCATCGTTCTTGCGGAACTTCCACGACGTCCCCGCAGCGTCGGCAATCGGCGTCACGGCATGGAGCTGCACGTAGCCGCGCGCGACTGCCCGGGACATGCCCATGGCCTTCGTCGTGCAGTTCGTGCTTGCCATCGTGTGCGCTCTCTCCGTTCGCTACCGCTAGATCAGCGGGTTCTTTGCATGCTCAGTCGCCGGCAGACGCCGGTTCAGCTATCGGATCACGGCGCCGCTGGTCCCGTCAATTGATTTTCTGCGCACTTCGGACACCTCTGTCAGCAGGGC
>JBEEFQ010000215.1:0-4958 GCA_041166245.1 Actinomycetota bacterium
ACCTCAGTGTCCAAAAGTCGGAAAGGGGAGGTCGGGACTAGGGGGAGGCCGGGGACCGGACGGAAGCGGGGAGCTGGGAGAGGGGGGCGGCGCTGGTGGAGCCGAGGAGGGCCTCGATGTCGTCGGCGGCGAGGGCCTTGGCGAAGTAGAAGCCCTGGCCGAGGTCGCACTGCAGGTCGCGCAGCTCGTGGGCCTGGTTGGCGCCCTCGATCCCCTCGGCGACCGTCTCGAGCTCGAGGGTGCGAGCGAGCTTCATGATGGCCCGGGCGAACGCCGACTCGGCGGGGCCGCCGCCGATGCCGTCGATGAACAGCTTGTCGATCTTGAGGATGTCGAAGGGGAGCCGGCGCAGGTAGCTCATCGACGAATAGCCCGTGCCGAAGTCGTCGATGGCGAGCTGGACCCCGAGCGCCTTGAGCGCGTGCAGCTGCGCCTCGGTCTCCTCCGAGTCGAACATCACCACGCCCTCGGTCAGCTCCAGCGTCAGTGCGGTGGGATCCAGGCCGGTGCGCTCGAGCACGCGCCGCACCATGTCGACCACGTCGCTCTGCTGGAACTGGCGGGGCGACAGGTTCACGCTCACGCTCAACGGCTGGCCCGGGTACTGCTGGCGCCAGCGCTGGGCCTGCACGCACGAGTGCTCCAGCACCCAGGCGCCGATGGGGACGATGGCGCCCGTCTGCTCGGCGACGTCGATGAACTCCCCGGGCAGCAGCAGGCCCTTGGTGGGATGCTTCCAGCGCACGAGCGCCTCGACCCCTGCCAGTCGTCCCGTGTCCAGCTGCACGAGCGGCTGGAAGTGCACGACGAGCTCACCCTGGTCGAGGGCCCGGTGCAGCTCCGACTCCAGCTCGAGGCGGTCGACGACGGCCACGTGCATGCTCGATTCGAACACGGCGAAGCTGCCCTTGGCCTCCCGTTTGGCCGTGTACATGGCCACATCGGCGTTGCGCAGCAGCTCCTCGGACGGCACGTCGAGACCGCCGAGGGCGATGCCGATGCTCGCCTTCACGAGCACGTCCTTGCCCCGCAGGGGGATGGAGACGGCGAGGCCCTCCAGCACGCGGTGGGCCACCCGGTTCGCATCGCCGGGGGTGAGAAGGTCCTCCAACAGCACCGCGAACTCGTCGCCGCCGAGCCGTGCCGCGGTGTCGCCGGGGCGCAGGCAGGCTCGCACCCGCTCGGCCACGGTGGTGAGCAGCTGGTCGCCGGCCGCGTGACCCATGGTGTCGTTGACGTTCTTGAAGTCGTCGAGGTCGATGAACAGCACCGCGATGAACCCGGGCTGGCGCTGGCTGCGAGCCACGGCGTGGTCGAGCCGATCCTTGAACAGCTTGCGGTTGGGCAGCCGGGTGAGCGCGTCGCGCAGCGACTGCTCCTCGTTCAACCGCCACGCCACGATGCTGGCCACACTGGCGGCCAGCACGAAGGAGCCGTGGATCACGGCCCACCGCAGCGGCTGCGCGATGGCGGCCTCGTGGTTGTACACCTGGTCGGGCGCGATCGTCCCCAACACCGCGTGGTGGAGCACCACGTACCCGATGGCCACGAGGAAGGGCAGCCAGTCCTGGTACAGGGTCATGATCCCGACCATCACGAAGAAGTGGAAGTGGGCCTCGATGGTGCCGCCCGACAGGTGCACCAGCACCGCGGACGACGTCACCAGCCCGAGCGAGCACATGGCCGAGCTGAAGCGGCGGTGGGACTGGCCCCACCACGCGAGGACCGCGAAGACGCCGACGACGGCGGCCTCGTTGAAGGAGTGCAGCAGCCCGTAGCCGCGGATGAGGGCGAAGATGAAGAGCCCCACCACGTGGAGCCGCAGCAGGATGGACAGCGTCCGGTGCCGGCGCCGCCACGCGTCCTCGGGCAGCAGCTGGCCCCGTGGCAGGAACTCGCGAGCCGTGTCGATCAGCCTGCGCCCCGCCGCACTCCCCAACACCGCGCTCATATGGTCCCCCCGCTTCCCCGACCCGCGGTCGGTTCGTCGGAATTGGCATCGGCGCCCGAGCGCGGTCCCTTGAGCGCTCAGCCAGCCGGGGGGGCGGGCGTAGGCGTGTCGTCGCTGCGGAGGCGTCCGATGCGCTCCTCCACGCTGCGGATCTGCCCGTCCAGCTCGGGGGTCGCCACCCCGCTGAGGCCCCGGGACGTGGCCCATCGCTGGAAGTCACGCAGTGAAGCGGCCTGGCGCTCGAGCCGGCTGGCCAGCTCCAGCCGGGGGTCGGGCTTGCGCCCAGCGGACTGGCCGGCTGCCAGCGGCGGGTCGGGGATGGCGGCACGCAGCACCTCGGCCCGCGCCTGGGCCGCCTCGGGGGCCTCGGCCTCGGCCGCCTGGGCCAGCTCGCCCGCGAGCCGGGCCGCCTCCGCCCGCGCCGCCAAGACCTCCTGGACCCTCGCTCGATCCGCCTCGGCGCGCAGTGCGTCCTGCTCGGCCGACTCGATGCGCGCCGCCGCATCCTGCTCCTCGGTGCGCTGGCGCTGGCCGCGTTCGGCCTCGGTCCGCAGCTGCACGCGCCTGGCGTCCTCGGCGCGCTGCTGCGCGGCCCGCTCGATCTCAGCCCGTCGCCGCGCCTCGGCCTCCTCGGCGGCCCGCAGCTGGGCCTGCAGCCGTTCGGCCTCCGCCTGCTCTGCCGCCTTCCGTCGCGCCTCGGCCTCCCGGCGCGCCTCGGCCGCCTCCCGCCGGGACACCTCGCGCCGCTCGGCCTGCTCTGCCGCCTCCCGCGCCGCCTGCAGCCGGGCCGCCTCGGCCTGGATCTCGGCCTGGCGCTTGGCCTCGGCGCCCGCGGCCTTGGCCCGCGTCGCCTCGTCACGGCGGGCCCTGATGCGCTCGGCCTGCTCGCGCTGGGCTATGCGGACGGCGGTGTCGTCGACGGGCTCCGGCGCGGCGACAGGCCCGTCGTCGTCCCACACCACCCGGCCCCCGGTGGCGCCGACCGGCTGCTCGGCCGGAGCGGGCGCCTGCGCCTCGTCGGCTCCCCACTCCAGCCGGAACTCGCTCAGGTCGAGGGCGTCGTCGTTGGGGCGCGCCGGGTCACTCTCGACGCTTCCCCAGTCGAACGACCCGCGCTCCGCCATGAGCACCCAATGATACGTGCGACCCGCCCCTGCGTCAGCACGGCAAGTGCGGAGCGAAGTCGCTCCTGACCAGCAGAAATACCGCCATCGAGGAGCGTGACGGTCGGTCCCCACAACCGGGACGACTAGAGTGGGACGCTTCCTGGGCATCGCCGCGCTGCCCAGGCACCACGGGGCGAGCTCTCACGTGATTCCGCAGACCAACAACGAACCCCAGGGGCTACGGCACTACCTGCAGGTGCTCCGGCGCCGCTGGATGGTGGTGTTCCTGTGCCTGGCCGCCGTGGTCGGCAGCGCCCTCGGTGTGTCGTTGCTGCAGGACAAGGTGTACGACGCCAGCGCCGACCTGCTCCTCCAGCCCAGCCAGAGCGAGTTCCTCTTCGACCAGTCCGGTCAGGTCATCACCCAGCCCCAACGCGAACTCGGGAACGAGGTCAAGGTTCTCAAGAGCGTCTCGGTCAGGAAGCTGGTCGAGGAGAAGATCGGCGGCGCACCCCGGATCTCGACCCACACCGCCGCCGACAACGACGTCATCCGCATCACCGCGAGGAACCGGGTCCCGAAGCAGGCCGCGCTCGCGGCCAACACCTACGCCAACGCGTACATCGAGTACCGCAGGAACCAGGCGGTCGCCGACCTGGTCGCAGCCAGCGAGCAGATCCAGGGCCAGATCACCAAGCTCGAGGGCGACATCAAGGGTATCGAGGACCAGATCAACCAGGGGACTCCCGTCCAGCGCGAGCTGCGCACCGCGGAGCTCGGGCCCCGCCGCGACGCCCTCATCGAGCAACAGACGCTCTTCCGTCAGAAGTTCGATCAGCTCCAGGTCGACGTCGGTCTGCGGAGCGGCGGCGCCCGCCTCGTCAGCCCTGCGGAGGTCCCGACGGTCCCGGCCGAGCCCCAGCCCGTGCGCGCCGGGTTCCTCGCCGGCATCATCGGGTTGATCCTCGGCGTGGGGCTCGCATTCCTCTTCGAGTACCTCGACGACTCGATCAAGTCCAAGGAGGACGTCGACCAGGTCGTCCCGGACCTGCCGGTGTTGGGGTTGATCCCCGCCATGAAGGATTGGCGACAGCGGGACCGCCCCTTGCTGGTGTCCGCCACCGATCCGTCGTCGCCGGGAGCGGAGGCCTACCGCAGCCTGCGCACGTCGGTGCAGTTCCTCAGCCTCGACCGGCCCGTGCGGATCATCCAGGTGACGTCGCCCAATGCCCGGGAGGGCAAGACCACCACGCTCTCGAACCTCGCCATCGCCCTGGCCAGCGCGGGCCAGCGGGTCGTAGTCGTGTGCTGCGACCTCCGCCGGCCGCGCGTGCATGAGTTCTTCGGCCTGTCCAACGAGATCGGGTTCACCTCGGTCCTGCTCGGCGAGGTCGCCATGAGCCGGGCGCTGCAGCCCATTCCCGATCAACCCGGCCTCCACCTCCTCGCGTCGGGCCCACCGCCCCCCAACCCGTCAGAGCTGCTGTCGAGCCAGCGCACGCGCGAGGCCCTCGGCGTCCTCGCCGCCCAGGCCGACATCGTGCTGCTCGACTGCCCGCCCGTGCTGCCGGTCACCGACGCAGCGATCATCTCCAAGTACGCGGATGCCACCCTGCTGGTCGCGACCGCAGGGGTCACGCACAAGCGGGAGCTGGTCCGGGCCTACGAGCTGCTGCGCCAGGTCAACGCCCCGCTGGTCGGCAGCGTGCTCAACGGCATCACCCGCGAGAGCTCCTACGGCTACACCTACGACCGGTACACACCGGAGAAGAAGAGCCGTCGGGCGAAGGCGGTGCGCACCGGAAACGGCGCAGGGGACAAGCAGCAGCAGCAGCCCAAGCAGCCACCGAGGCCCAAGAGCGGCACCCGCCGCTGACCTGAATCACGGTCGCGCAGCTCGA
>JBEEFQ010000216.1:0-3680 GCA_041166245.1 Actinomycetota bacterium
GCTGGCCCAGCTGGTCCGCGACCTGGCCGTCTCCGCTCCGGCCGCCGAGCTGCTGGTCGGGCTGGCGCCCTTCGACGACGCTGCCGTGTTCCGGCTGACCGACGACCTGGCCTTGGTGTCGACCACCGATTTCTTCCCGCCGCTCGTGGACGACCCCGACGACTTCGGTGCCATCGCCGCCGCCAACGCGTGCAGCGACGTCTTCGCCATGGGCGGCCGGGTCGTGCTCGCCCTCAACGTCTCCGCCTTCCCCGAACGCATGCCCACCGAGGCGGTGGCGGCCATCCTGGGCGCGGCCGCGGCGGTGGTGGCCGACGCGGGCGGCGTGGTCGCGGGCGGCCACACCATCCGCTCCGAAGAACCGATCTTCGGCCTGGCCGTGCAGGGGCTTGTGCACCCCGACGAGGTGTGGACCAAGGCCGGGGCTCGGGCGGGCGATGTGCTCGTGCTGTCCAAGCCCATCGGTACGGGCATCGTGTTGGCGGCGGAGGACAGCGGGCCCAAGGCCGGCGCCATCACACGCATGCGGGCCCTGAACCGCGCCGCGGCCGAAGCGCTGACCGCGCTGCCGGCGCCGCCGTCGGCCGTCACCGACGTCACCGGCTTCGGGCTGTTCGGCCACGCATGGGAGATGGCCGAGCGGTCGGGCGTCCGGCTGTGCCTCGCCGCCTCCTCCCTACCGCTGTACGACGGTGCCCTCGCCGCCGCCGAGGCCGGCGTGCGCACCGGGGGTGACGCACGCAATCGCACGCATCTCGAGGGCCGCGTCTCGGTCGCTCCGCCCGTGTCGTCGGCGATGGAGGCGCTGGCTTATGACCCCCAGACGTCCGGTGGACTGCTGGCCGCAGTCCGCCCCGAGCACGCCGATGCGCTGGCGGGCGTCGGCTTCGTCGTCATCGGCTCGGTCGAGGCCGGCGAGCCAGGCGTCGAACTGGCCTGACCCCCGCCTCGCTAACCTCCGTTCAATGGCCCGCCCGGTCGTCCCCTCGCTCCGAGTCGAGCGCGAGCTGTGGGCGGCGGGCCACGAGGTGGTCGTCGGGGTCGACGAGGTGGGCAGGGGCGCGTGGGCCGGGCCCATCAGCGTGGGTGCCGCCGTCCTGCCCCAGGACAAGCGTGTCTACAAGGTGCGCGACTCCAAGATGCTCACCGAGAAGCAGCGCGAGGTGCTCTTCGACCGGGTGGCGTCGTGGTGTGTGGCCTGGGCGGTCGGCCACGCGTCGCAGGTCGAGTGCGACACCATGGGGATGTCCCTCGCGCAGAAGCTGGCGGCCAAGCGGGCCATCGTCGGGCTGGGGCTGACGCCGGACAAGGTCCTCATCGACGGCAACTGGGACTTCGTCGGCACCGGCAACACCCAGCGCCTCATCAAGGGCGACGCCCGCTGCCTGTCCATCGCCGCTGCATCGGTGCTGGCCAAGGTCACGCGCGACCGCATGATGCGCGAGGAGGCCCCGAACTTCCCGGGCTACGACTTCGACCTGAACAAGGGCTACCCGTGCCCCCGGCACAAGATGGCGCTCAAGGCGTGGGGCCCTACGTCGATCCACCGCCGCACGTGGGTTTTCATGGACCACCTCCCCTGGAGCTTGCCCAAGCCCCCCGAGCCGGTCCAGACCACCCTGCTCCTCTAACCCCTTCCAAAGAACGATTCGAGGGGGCTATTTGCTGAGGCCGGGCTCCTTGGGCAGGCCGAGGACGCGCTCGCCGACGATGTTGCGCATGACCTCGTCGGTGCCGCCGGCGACGCGCATGCCGGGGACGCCGAGGATGAACTCCGACCACGCGAAGGTGCCCCACTCGCCACTGTCGGCAGTGATGCGGGGGCCGAGCACGTCGCACACGAACTTCTGCACGCGCTGCATGTTCTGGGTGAGGGTCAGCTTGCCGATCGACATCTCCGGTCCGGGGAGCTGGCCCGCCTTGATCTTCTCCATGGCGCGCAGGTTGGTGTACCGCGCTACCTGACCGTTGATGTAGATGTCGGCCAGCTGCTGGCGCAGCACCGGGTCCTTGTCCTTGCCGAAGTGCTTGAGCATCTCGCCGAGGCGAGTGGTGCTCATGGTGCCGACGCCGGCGCCGCCCCCGCCGATCGACGCCCGCTCGTTCATGAGCGTGGTCAGCGCGACGGTCCACCCCTGGTTCACGTCGCCGAGCCGGTGGTTGTCCGGCACCCGCACCTCGTTGAAGAAGACCTCGTTGAACGACGCGCCGCCGGTCATCTGGCGCAGCGGGCGGACCTCCACGCCGGGCGCCTTCATGTTCACGACGAAGCCGGTGAGGCCCTTGTGCTTGGGCAGGTCGGGATCGGTGCGACAGATGATCTCGCCGATGTCGCTGTACTGGGCGCCCGACGTCCACACCTTCTGGCCCGTGACGATCCACTCGTCGCCGTCGAGCTCCGCCTTGGTCTGCAGGCCGGCCAGGTCGGAGCCCGCGCCGGGCTCGCTGAAGAGCTGGCAGCCGACGAGCTCGCCCCGGTACATCTTGCGGAGGTAGGCGTCCTTCACCTCGTCGGTGGCATGGGCGAGGATCGTCGGCGCCACCATCCCGAGGCCGATGCCGAACGGCGACTGCGACGGCGTGGCGAACTGGGCCTCCACCGCCTGGTAGGCCCGCTCGTACGCGGCCGGCAGCTCGCGGCCTCCGTACTGACTCGGGCCGGTGATCCAGCCGAAGCCGGCGTCGAACTTCTGCTGGCGCCAGGCCTTGGCCTCGTCGACCTCGCGGCGCTCCTCCTCCGGCGTCTTCTCCTCGAGCACACCGACCTTGTCGGAGCCCCTGCCCCAGCCGGTCACCTCTGCCTGTCGGCGCTTGGCGTTGGCCTCCAGGAACGCCAACGCCTCGGCCCGGAAGTCTTCCTCGGAGATCATGGACCGCAGCCTATGTTCCCGAGACCCGGGGGTACCCTCGACGGATGAACCGCCGTGAGGCCCTGCTGATCCGAGCCTTCTGCGCGTGGACTGTGTTCGTCTGGGCCACTCGCATCAGGAACATCCTGGGCGACGACCACAGCTTCGGCTTCAAGGCGGTGCACACGCTGCTCGCCCTCGTCTCCGTCGCCTTTGCCGTCGTGGTGTGGCGGGTGGTCGGCAACGTCCGACGCAAGCAGCGCGAGCCCGTCGCCGAGTGACCCCCGCCCGGCGCGGAGAGGGTTCTAAAGGGTGACGTCGAGGGCGAGGGTGAGGCAGCGGCAGCCGCCCCCCGCCTTCAGGAACTCGTCGACGGGGCAGACGACGGGGTCGAAGCCCCAGCCCTCGAGGAGGCGGCCGACGCGTGGGGGACAGGTGGGCATGACCACGGTGGAGCCGACCACCACCGAGTTGGCACAGAAGCCGAGGGCCTCGTCGTCGTTGAGCACGAGCGGCTCGGGCACCAGCGCCTCCATCACCCGCCGCCCATAGGCGTCCCACCCGACAGGGGCGAGCATGGCGCGGCGTTCGTCGAGCGGACAGAACGTCAGGTCGAGGTGGTACAGCCGTTCGTCGGCCAGCTCCACCGACCGCACCGCCGCGCCGGTGAGCCGCGAGAGGTAGGCGTGGCTCGCTGCGTCGGAGCGGAACCGGTAACCGGACACGAGCACCCCACCGAAGGGAAGGGCGTCGCCCGCGCCTTCGTGGGAGACGCCGCCCGGTAGCCCCGTGACCTCGTAGCCCCGCTCTTCGAACCAGGCGATGTCCCAC
>JBEEFQ010000217.1:0-6141 GCA_041166245.1 Actinomycetota bacterium
CAGCGCCGGCACGCTGCACTACGACGAATGGGAGAACATCGTCGGGGGCGTGCGTCTGCCGCTCATCGACGTGCCGATCGCGAAGTACTACGCCGGCGAGGCGCCGCCTGGAAGCGACGCCTGCGGCACCAGCGGCCGGCTGCCACTCGTCGGGTCCACACGCATCTTCACCGCCGACGAGCTGCGAGCGCGCTACGCCACCTCCGATGCCTACGCCGCTGAGTTCTCGGGGGCCGTCGAGGAGGCCGTCGCTGCGGGCGTGCTGCTCCCGGAGAGTGCGGGCGACCTCCTCCACCGGCTCCATGACGCCAAGAAGTGGGTCGCGGTCGCCCTCGGTGAGGAGGCGCCGGTGAGCCCGGTGCCGTCGCCGGTCGCGCCGCCCGTACCGCTGGGCTGACCCTCTCGACACGTCCGGCACGAGAAACGGTTCGACTTGATCGCGCCGAGGTCGTGCGCCGCCGATGCGCTGGTGATCGGTCGGACGGTGGAACGAGTGGTGGTAGTGGAGACGATGGGACTCGAACCCACGACTTCCTGCTTGCAAAGCAGGTGCTCTAGCCAACTGAGCTACGTCCCCGAGGGATGACCATCCTACCGGCGGTCCGGTGGCGGATCAGCCGGGGAACGTGAACAGGAACAGCTGGGTGGCGTAGGCGACGAGGCGGGGCTCGGACCGGCCGTCGTCGCCGCAGTCCCACAGGGCCATGTCGGCCGAGGCGTAGCCGTCGCCGGCATAGCGGGCCCGGTTGTGGCCGAGGATCAACGACGAGCGGCAGTCGGCGAGCAGGTGCACGGTGAGGTCCACGCTCGGGGCGAACCACATGCGGTCCTGAGGTCCGAGCTTCTCGCCGACAGCCCCGGGCATGGTGTCGGCCACCACGATGAGAGCGAGGGGGTCGAGGCGCCCGTCGTCGAGCATCGGCGGGTCGTCGAAGCGGTACCACATGGCCCGCTCGGCCCGGTCGGGGACGTAGGCCTCCCACGGGGCGTGGCCCATGATGGGCCGACCTTCGACGAGCTCGTCCCAGAACGGCATGGGCGAGAACTGCTCCGCGCCCTCGGGCGGCGGGTCGCGGTAGGACGGGCAGTCGTCGGGCAACGGGATGTCCGGCGGCGGGCGCAGGTCGGTGAAGTCGAATCCGGCTCTCGACGCGCCGAAGATGCAGGTGGTCAGGTGGCCTCGCGCCGCGCCGGGGTTGCGCACCTCGGCCCGCACCTGTGACATCGACCGTCCGGCGCGGAGGATCTCGACATCGATCTCCAGCGGGCCGTGGGCGACCTGAGCAGCGAAGGTCGTGTGCAGCGTGCGGGGTCGTTGCTCGTCGTGCGCCAGCTCGGTCTCCATGGCCCGCACCGCCGCGGCCGTGACGATGCCGCCCTGCGGAAGGGGCCGGAGGTTCCAGCGCTCGTCGAGGTCGGCGACGTAGCGGCCGTCACCCGCGGCCCGTACGTCGGTCGCGGCCCAGAACGGAGTGCCCATCCCGGCGACGTTGGTCGCCGGTCAGTACAGCGTCAACCGGATTACTCCGAGACGTCCTCGAACTTGGGGTCGCGCTTCTCGAAGTAGGCGGTGACGGCCTCGACGTTGTTGGGGCTGCCGATGAGCGAGCCCATGGTCTTGGCCTCGGCCGCGAAACCGTCGGCGAGAGGGGTCGTGCCCGCCATGTTGAGCAGGCGCTTGGCGCCCCGGATGGCGTGCGGGCTCTTGCCGGCGAGCTCGCGGGCGAACCCCATGGCCGCCTCGAACGGGTCGTCGGCCACCCGCGTGGCCAGGCCCATCTCGGCCGCCTCGGTGCCCGAGACCATGCGGCCCGTGTAGACGAGGTCACGCGCCACGTCGAGGGGGACGAGGCGGGGCAGCATCTGGGTGCCGGTCATGTCAGGGATCAGGCCCCACCGCATCTCGAGGGCCGAGAGCTTGGCGTCGGGGGCCACGATGCGGAAGTCACACGCCAGCGCGATCTGGAACCCGGCCCCCACGGCCGGCCCCCGGATGGCAGCGATGACGGGCACGGGCAGCTCGTACCAGACCCACGCCGCGTACTGACCGCCGTTGACGATGCCCTCGTCGCCCTGGCCGCCTCGGGGGATGCTGGCACCGTTCCCGCCGTCCGACGGCGGGAAGGTGTCGTCGCCGTTGCCGGCCATGGCCTGGAACGAGCTGAAGTCGAGCCCCGAGCAAAAGGCTCGGCCCTCGCCGCTGAGGACGACGGCCCGAACGCTGGAGTCGCCCTTGAGGCGGTCGCCCATCTCGCCCAGCGCTCCGAACATGGCAGGGTTGACGGCGTTGAGCTTGTCGGGCCGGTTGAGGCGGACGTCGGCGATGCCGTCCTGGATGGTGCACGTCACGATCTCGGTCACGGCCGAAGCCTACGACTGCCGACCGGTGAGCGACACTGGCGGAGCGAACTCGCCCACGAGGGTGCGGTGCCAGTAGGCGCCCGTCGCCTTGCGCTCGGCCCGCGTCGTGAACTGATAGCGGTACAGACGGGCCCGCACTACCGTCGGCGGCGCGTCGGGGAACGGGTTCACACGCAGCAGGCGAAGCGTCTGAGCGTCGCCCAGCAGCAGCTTCTCCAGCAGCGGACGGAACCATGACTCGGCGTAGGCCGGGGACAGGGCCGCGAACCACATGAGCCAGTCCAGGCGCAGGTGGTACGGCGCGACCTGCGGCGGGCGGCGGGTGACGTCGCCCGGCTTGCCCTTGAACTCGTACTCCCGCCATGTCGCGTCAGGACCGGCAACCTCCGCGCCCTCGATGACGATCTCCCGGCGCACCTTGGTGACGCTGCCGAAGGCGCCGTACGTGTTGACGAGGTGGAGCTGGTTGAAGCTCGCGTTCATGGCCTGGCCCCGCCGGCCGATCATGTTGCGCACCGGCCACCAGCTGAGGGCGGCGACGAGGGCGGCGATGGCCAGCGCCAGCGCCTGATGCCAGGCAGGTGCCGACAGGTCGGGTGGGGAGCCCTCGAGGCCCAGGGCGGCGATGGCCAGGGCCATGGTGGTCACGTTGAGCCAGGAGAAGTTGCCGCTCAGCACCAGCCATCCCTGCGTCACCATGATCACGACGGCCGCCGCCCCCGCCACCGGCTGGGGCGCGAACAGGAACCACGGCACCACGAGCTGGGTGGCGTGGTTGGCCAGCACCTCGACGCGGTGCAGGCGCCGCGGCAGCCGGTGGAACCACCAGCTCAGCGGGTTGGGCATGGGCTGGGTCTCGTGGTGGTACTCGAGGCAGGTGAGGTCGCGCCAGCACGGGTCGCCGCGCAGCTTGATGAGCCCGGCGCCGAACTCGAGGCGGAACAACAACCACCGGAACGCCCACAGCACGAGCACGGGCGGCGAGGTCTCGGCCGATCCCAGGAAGATGGCCAGGAACCCCGCCTCGAGCAGGAGCGACTCCCAGCCGAAGCCGTACCAGACCTGACCCACATTGACGATGGACAGGTAGAGCACCCACAGCAGGGCCCACGCCAGCACGGACACGACGAGCGGGCCACGCTCGGGCAGGCCGGCGACACAAGCGGCGGCCACGACGATGCCGGTCCACGCCACGGCACGGAGCAGGCGGTCGGAGTAGCGCCAGTGGAACAGGCTCGGTGCCCGCCGGAACGAGACGTGGCCCAGGTACCGCGGGACCGGCGTGAGGCCGCGCTCGCCGAGCAGGGCCGGAAACTGGTTGCGGACCGCGAGGAAAGCGATCAGGTAGATCCCGGCCAGCGACCGCTGCAGCAGCAGGCGACTGAGCCAGGACCCCTCGGCCGTGAGCCAGTCCACACCACTCCCCTACCCGGTGGGGTCGGGAACGCCCTCCAGGCGCCGGGTCTCGAGGGGGATCTCGCCCGCCCAGACGTCGAGGGCGTAGTCCTCGTCGTCGTCGATGGGCGGACCGCTGCGCACCTTGGCCGACGCCTCGTCGAGGGGGACGGCCACGACGAGGGTCTGCCGCAGCTCGGCGTCTGTGGGCGGCCGGGCCTCGGTCCACCGGCCAGGGTGGATGCGCTCGATGAGCGCCTCGAGGGCGGCCAGCTTGGCCTCGCGCGTCTCGACCGCGGTCGCGGTACCGAACACGACGACGGAGCGGTAGTTCATTGAGTGGTGGAAGGCGGAGCGAGCCAGCACCAGGCCGTCGAGCAGGGTGACGGTCACGCACACCGGCGCGCCCGCGGCCACCGTCCGCAGCATGGCGTTGGCCACCGCGCCGTGCAGGTAGACGGTGTCGTCGACGCGCGCGTGCATGGTGGGCAGCACGACGGGTCCGTGCTCGCTCTCGAACCCGACGTGGCACACGAGCGCCTCGTCGAGGATGGCGTGCACGAGCTCGCGCTCGTAGCGGCCCCGTTGCGACCGGCGCCGCACCGTGGTGCGCGCGCTCGGCGCCTCCGCCATCAGCTCACACCCTCGAAGGCCGCGGCCCGCACCCCCCGCTCCCACAGGTCGCGCAGGAACGGCAACGGATCGGGGACGAGCGCGGCCAGCCCGCCCGCACCCGAGCGGTCGATGGCGCCGGTGCCCACCGCGACGGCAGCGACGGCTGCGACGGTGCCCGCGGCGATGGCGGGACGGTCGATGACGCCGAGGACGTGCGCGTCGCGCACCTGGCCCCGTCGCCCGCGCACCTCGACACGTATGGCGCCGACGACACCCTCCGGATGAGGTCGACGCAGCATCGGCAGCCGGCCCGTGAGCCGGTCGCGTCGGGTGGCGGCGACGCGCGCCGTCACCCGCTGCACCCCGGGTAGCGCCGGGGCCAGGAGGAGGGCCTCGGGCAGTGCGGCGCGGTAGCAGTCCTGGGCGCACACCGGATCGGGGAACCACACGAGCTCGCGGCCCGACCCGCCGCGGCGCCGCTGCCAGGCCCCGTCCCGCCAGTCCACGCCTGTCCCGCCCAGCGACCGGTGGTGCACACGGGCGCACGAGGGGCCGCCGGTGCCCACCTTGGCGAGGTGCACCTCCTCGACCGCGTCGAACGCGGCCGCGCCGTGACGCACCAGCAGACACGACAGGCCGGGCGAGAACCCGGCGCCGACCACGATGGAGCGCCCCCGCTCCCTCGCCTCGGCGTCGAGGTCGAGCAGATCCTGCACGTCGCCGATGGCGTCGCTCACCGAGATGACCGACGCGCCCCGCTCGAGGGCGGCCTCGGCCAAGGCGCGATGCGGCGGCGCGCCCGCGAGCACCACCACGTCCATCCCCTCAAAGGCCTCGGGGCGCACCAGGCCCGGCTTGGTGCGGTCGCCCAATGACCGCGCGGCCGACGCGGCCCGACCCTCGTCGGTGCTCAGCACCACAACGTGCTCGACGGCTTCGGTGCTGATGAGCTGGCGGGCGACCCGGGCCCCGACCGCGCCCATGCCCACGACGGCGGCGCGCACCGGCGCTAACGCAGGTCCGGCCCGGACAGCTCGCGCCACCCGCCGCCTTGGGGTGGCACGCCGCCTGACCCCCGCAGCCGCATCAGGCCGGCGATCAGGCCTGCGACGCCGATCGCGAGGAGCCCTCGCCGGAGTGCGCGCATGGGCCGATGGTAGGTGGGAGGCGGCTGACGGGGCGAGGCGGATTCCACCCAGCGACCGGGGATCCATTGCCCGGGCCCGCCGCAATTGCCACACTGCAGTCGGGAACCGGGGTATGGGCGCGCCGACGCGAGTCGGTCCACACTTCCGGGGACTGGGACGGTGACCCCCGGCGGTCGCTCCAAAGGGGGTCCTGTCCTCGGTCACCGAGCTCGCAGGAAACGGTGTGGGGCTAGATGGAATCGAACCATCGACCTCAGCATTATCAGTGCTGCGCTCTAACCAACTGAGCTATAGCCCCAAGGCGGGAGCCGAGGTTAGACGACGGGCCTGGAGCCGGGATCTTCCTCGAGCACCATGACCTCGACGCCGCCGACCACGTCGCTCACCATGTTGTAGAGCACAGCCATCAGCATGTTGAGGCCGGTGCCGATGACCACCAGCACCGCCCCGCCCAGCACCGTACCGAGCAGCAACTCGAAGCCGACGAACTGGAAGGAGTCGAGGGCGAACAGGTCCTTGATGAACGTCTCCACGTTGTCGACGACCCCGGTGAGCGAGGCGACGGCCCACAGGATGATGCCGGCGACGAGGAACACCACGAGCAGCGAGGCGTAGAACAGCA
>JBEEFQ010000218.1:0-6732 GCA_041166245.1 Actinomycetota bacterium
CGCCGCCGGCGTCCTCGTCGTCCGCTGGGACGGCGGCCCGTCCGCCACTGTCGACCTGCTCTGACCCACCCCCCTAGCCGCTTTTGCGCGCCCACTGGGGCTATAGCCCCAGTGAGCGCGCAAAAGCGAGAGGTCTAGCGGCTAGAGGCGCTCGACGGGCTCGGCGGCGGGGAGGCGGTTGCGGGTGTCGAGGACGTAGCGGGCGTGGGTTGCGATCTCGGTGAGGTCGAAGGCGTCGTGGTCGACCAGGAGCACGACCGCGTCGGCCGCGGCCAGCTCGGCGGGTGAGCAGTCGACGCGGACGACCCGCCTGTCGACGTGGCCCTCGAGCACGTGCGGGTCGGCGGCGCGCACCTCGGCGCCGAGCGCCAGCAGGCGCTCGGCGACGACGACGGCCGGCGACTCACGGGCGTCGCCGGTGTTGCGCTTGTAGGACAGGCCGAGCACCAGCACCCGCGCCCCGTTCAACGCCTGCTTCTGCCGATTCAACGCGAACACCAACCGGCGCACGACGTAGTCCGGCATGTGATCGTTGACGTCGTTGGCCAGCTCGACGAACCGGAACGACTGCCCGAGCGTGCGCCGCACCCGCCACGAGAGATACGACGGGTCGATGGGCAGGCAATGGCCACCCACCCCCGGTCCCGGCGTGAAGCGCAGGTAGCCGAAGGGCTTGGTGGACGCGGCGTCGATGGCCTCCCACACGTCGATGCCGAGGTCGGCCGCGAACATGGCGATCTCGTTGACCAGCGCGATGTTCACGTGCCGGAAGGTGTTCTCGAGCAGCTTGGTGAGCTCTGCCTCCTTCGGCGTCGACACCGGCACCGTCTGCTCGACGATGGTGTCGTAGAACGCCTGCACCGCAGCCAGCGACGCGGCATCGATGCCGGAGACGACCTTGGGCGTGTTGACCAAGGTGAAGTCGGGATTGCCGGGGTCGATGCGCTCCGGGCTGTAGCCGAGGTGGAAGTCGGTGCCAGCGGACAGACCCGAGCCCTCCTCCAGCAGCGGCGCCACCAGCTCCTCGGTGGTGCCCGGGTAGGTGGTCGACTCGAGGACGACGGTGGCGCCCGGCCGCAAGTGCCCAGCGAGCAGCGAAGACGCGCTCTCCATGTAGGACAGGTCGGGGGCGCCTTCGCGCAGCGGCGTGGGAACCGTGATCACAGCCACGTCGAACTCCACCAGCGCGGCGGGGTCGTCGGCCGCCGTGTACCGGCCGGTGGCCAGGGCGGCGGCGAGCTGATCGGAGGGGATGTCCTCCACGTAGCTCTCGCCGGCGGCGAGCAGCTTGATGCGCGCCGAGTCAGTGTCGAAGCCGACGACGGTGTGGCCCACCTCGACGGCCCGCATTGCGAGGGGCAGACCCACATAGCCCTGCCCCATGACGGCCAGTTTCATGGCCACCATGGTTGCAGACCGGGCCGGACCAGCCGGTGAAGGGCCCCTATTCGGCCTCGGCAGCCGCCTCGCGCGCCGCCCGCAGGCCGGCTGCGGCCACGCCCAGCACGCCCAGACCGGCGACGGCCAGGCGAGGATCGAGCCCGGTGGCGGGCAGCTCGCCTCCCGCAGCAACAGGTGCGGTTGCAAGCGGGGATGCGCCCGCCGCAGCCACCGCGGGCGGGACCATCCGGAAGGGCCCCATCACCTCGTAGGTGATCCCGAAGCCCGGCAAGGGCGGCGCGACAGCCGAGGCCCGCTGCGAGCTGAAGTAGAGACGGGAGCCGTCGGGGCTGAACGCGGGACCGGTGAGCTCGGTGCCACCCTGCTCGATGCTCGCGCTGTTCTGGTTCGTCACACGGAGCACGGGCGCCACCTCCCGCTCCACCGTGACGACCACGATCTCGAGATTCCCGCCGTCCTCGGCCACGTAGAGGTCGCCGGCGCGTGAGACCACGACGTTGTCGACGCCGGTCAGCGGCGCGTCGGGTCCGATCGCCACCGCGTCATACAGCACGCTCAGACGCTGGGCCGCGACGTCGAGGTCCCACACCCGGTTGTCGCCCTTGGTCGTGAAGTAGACGTGATCGCTGTCGAACCAGACGCCCTCGCCTCCGTTGAAAGGGGTCGATCCAGTCGGGCGGGGGGCGGGGGTGGCCGCGTCGGCCGTCACCCACGTCACCGCGCCGTCGCCCGCGACGACCATCGCCTCCAACACACCGGCCGACAGATCGGGATACGACGAAGGCGTGAAGCGGTAGAAGCGGCCAGCCGGATCGTCCTCGGTGAGGTACAGCTGCTTGCGAGTGGGGTCGACGGTGACCGCCTCGTGGGCGAACGTGCCCATGGCCGGCCGCTCGATGCCCTGGCCGGCCGCGAACGGGTCGCACTCCCACACGTGGCCGTCGTCGTTGAGGATCGGCTCCTCGCACGACAGCCACGTGCCCCAGGGCGTGGGGCCGCCCGCGCAGTTCGAGTCGGTGCCGGTGAGAATCCGATAGGAGTCGACGATGGCGCCGTTGGCATCGAACTTGATGGCGCTGGCACCACCCGCGACGGGGAGCGGAGCCGGAGGGACCGACGGGACGAACGGCACCTCGCTGTTGGAGACGTACACCCAGCCGCCCCCCGGCACCGGGAAGGTCGCGCCTCCGTCAGGCGCGCCGTGCCACACATGGGACGTGCCGACCACCGGCGTCCCGCTCACCGCGACCACACGGCTGGTGAAACCGGCAGGGAGCGCCAAACCGTTGGCGTCGGCCGGCAGCAGCGGCCCGTACGGCCCGGGCCCGGGCACCGCCGGCGCGCTGTACGCCTGGCGCCAGAACGAGGGCCCGAACGCGAGCGCGGCCGCGCCGGCGAGGCTCCCCTGGAGGAAACGCCGTCGGTGCACCACGTCACGGTACGCCACCGCCCCCGGCGCGCGAGATTCCCCAGCAAATGCCACGAATCACGACCCATCGACGCAAGCGCCGGTGCCTGCCTTTGTGGTTCCATGACCCGTGGCGTGACCGATTTCCTGAGCCATCGGCTCATCGCCCGATTGGCGGGTGTCCTGTTCATCGCGGGCAGCGCCATCCTGGCCCCGATCCTGCTGCTGCCGAACAACGGCTGGAACGGTCGCGGGGCCCTCATGGTGGCGGCCACCGGCATCGCCACCGGCATCATCACCCTCCTGCTGCCGTGGCAGCGCTGGCGCCGGTCGACCACGCTCATCCTGCTGCTGCCCGCCTTCGGGCTCATCACCATCGGCAACGTCCTGCAGCAGGACCCCTACGTCTACGGCATCTACTACGTGCTCGTCTTCGCGTGGCTCGGCGTGGCGCATCCCCGCTGGACGAGCCTCAAGGTCCTGCCCCTCGCCCTCGTCTCCTTCGGCATTCCCGTCCTCACGCTCGAGCTGCCCGGAGATCCGGTCGGCTCGACGATCATCGTGATGGCGGTGTCGCTCCTCGTGGGCGAGAGCCTGGCCTGGGTGTCGAGCAAGGTGCGGCTGGCCGAGAGCACCGACATCGGCCGCATGCGCTCGATGGAGTCGCTGCTCAGCGCCACCGTGCAGCTGGCCCGTCAGACGGAGCCGGGCCGTGCCGCCGACCTCGTCGCCGAGCTGGCGACGCGGATGGTGCCCGGCGCCAACAGCGCCATCGTCCTGCTCCTCGACCCCGCCGGCGGTGTTCGGGGCGCAGGCGCCCACAAGTGGGCACAGCCCGCGGCCGAGGTGCACGCCCGCTGGCTCGACCCCCCCGCCCGCGAGGCGCTGGCGACCGGCGGCATCACCCGGCACTCGGGCTCGCCCCTCGCGGGCGACCTCACTCATGCGGCCGACGGCCACCCGGTGCTGTTCCTTCCCCTCGTCGGCTCGGCGCGCGCGGTCGGGCTCATCATGGTGTGCTTCGACGACGAGGAAGACACGCACCTCGACGTGTACCAGGAGGGGCTCGCCGTCACCTTCGCGACGCAGGCCGGACTGGCGTTCGAGCGCCTGCGCGCCACCGAGCAGCTGCTCGAGGAGTCCATGCTCGACGCGCTCACCGGCATCGGCAACCGCCGCCACGCCGACCGGGCCCTCGCCGTCGTCGGCCCCGGTGACGGCATCGCCATCCTCGACCTCGACCACTTCAAGCGGGTCAACGACCGCTACGGCCACGCCGTCGGCGACCGCGTGCTGTTCGACCTCGCTCACTATCTGGCGACCACCATCCGCGACGGCGACACCGTCGCCCGCTTCGGCGGCGAGGAGTTCCTCATCGTCATGAAGCGCGTCGGCGACCAGGCGGGGCCCACCATCGAACGTCTGGCCGAGGGCTGGCGCGACCTCGACCCCGTCACGTCGTTCAGCGCGGGGGTTGCCACTCACTTCGACAAGGAGTCGGCGGCCGAGACGCTGGCCCGCGCCGACGGCGCCATGTACGAGGCCAAGCGGGCGGGGCGCAACCGCATCGTGCTGGCGGGCGACAGCGACGAGGCCGTGTCCTGAATCGCTGACCCGCCTGGCCGGTGTAAGACGCCGTGCTCAAGGCGCGCCCTCGCGACGCCGATCCAACACAATGCGCCGGGGGGCAGCTGGACTGCTGCTGGGAATCGTGGTGATGCTGGCTGGAGCTCAGCCTGCCTCTTCGGCGTCCTGTTGGTTCGGTTGCAAGACGCCGCCCACCACCAAGGCGCCGACGCCTGCACCGACCGTGCCCGCGCCTGCGCCGGCACCAGCACCCGCGCCGGCACCCGCTGCTTTCGATCCCGCGTCCGCCGCGCAGCGCATCCTCGACTTGACCAACCGCGAGCGCGCGGCCGTCGGCCTTCCCGGTCTGTCGATGCGGGGCGACGTCGTCAACATCGCCCAAGGCCACAGCGCGGCCATGGCCGCTGCCGGCACCATCTGGCACAACGAGCAGTTCCTGACCCAGGGCACCCGCAAGGCGCTGGCCGCCAAGATGCTCGGCGAGAACGTCGGCATGGGACCGAACGTGGATCAGGTGCATGTGGCTCTCATGAACAGTCCCGGCCACAAGGCCAACATCCTCGAGCCTGCCTTCTCGATCGTCGGCATGGGCGTCGTCAGGAGCGGCGACGGGATGGTCTACATCACCCAGGACTTCGTGCAGCCGAGCGGCGGCACGCCTCGCCCCGCGGCGGTCGTCAAGGCCGCGGCGCCGAAGCCCGCGCCCAAGCCGAGGGTGGCGACCGCGCCCAAGCCCCGCGTCGCCAGCACACCGAAGCCGGCGCCCGCGCCCGCGACCACGGCCGCGCCGCCGACCACCGAAGCGACGACGACCACGACGGTCGCGGCCCAGCCCGACTCGTCGGTGCTCGCCGCCTTCGACTCCGCCCCACTTCCCCAGACCACCCCGCCACACCGGTCCGGGGCCAACGGGCTGGTGGTGCTGCTGGCCTTCGCGCTCGTCGCCGCATCGGCGACCGGCGCCGTGCGGTTGCGGCTCACTCGTCGAGCTTGAGCGCCGAGATGAAGGCCTCCTGAGGCACCTCGACCCGCCCGATCGATTTCATCTTCTTCTTCCCTTCCTTCTGCTTCTCGAGCAGCTTGCGCTTGCGGGTGATGTCACCGCCGTAGCACTTGGCGATGACGTCCTTGCGCTTGGCCTTCACCGTCTGGCGGGAGATGAAGCGCCCACCGATGGCAGCCTGGATGGGAACGTCGAACATCTGTCGAGGGATGAGCTCCTTCAACTTCTCGCACATCTTGCGGCCGTACTCCTCGGCCTTCGCTTTGTGGATGATGCTGCTGAACGCGTCGACGGGCTGGCTGTTGATGAGGATGTCGACCTGCACGAGGTCGGAGCGGTCGTAGCCGTCGGGCTCGTAGTCGAGGCTGGCGTAGCCCTTGGTGCGCGACTTGAGCTGGTCGAAGAAGTCGATGACCACCTCGGCGAGCGGGACGCGGTAGATGAGCTCGACCCGTTCGGGTGAGAGGTACTCCATCTTCACCATCTCGCCGCGGCGCGTCTGGCAGAGATCCATCACCGTGCCCGTGTACTCGGTGGGCAGCAGCAGCGTGACCTTGAAGAAGGGCTCCTCGATGAACTCGATCTCGTTGGGTGGCGGCATGGCGCTCGGGTTGTCGACCTCGACGACGCCGCCCCGGTCGAGGTGGGCGAGGTACTCGACGGACGGTGCCGTCGCGATGAGGTTGAGGTCGAACTCGCGCTCGAGACGCTCGCGCACGATCTCCATGTGGAGCAGGCCGAGGAAGCCACAGCGGAAGCCGAACCCGAGGGCGCCCGACGTCTCCGGCTCGTAGGTGAAGCTGGCGTCGTTGAGTCGCAGCTTCTCCAGCGCCTCACGCAGGTCGGCGAAGTCGTCGCCCTCCACGGGATAGAGGCCGCAGAACACCATGGGCTTGGGGTCCTGGTAGCCGGCGAGAGGCTCGGCCGCGCCGTGGTGCGCGGTGGTGACCGTCTCGCCACTGCGGGCCTCGCCCACGTCCTTGATGCCGGCAATGAGGTAGCCGACCTCGCCCGGCCCGAGCAGCCCGACCGGCGTCGGCACCGGGTTGCGGATGCCGACCTCCTCCACGTCGTGGGTCGCGCCCGTCTGCATGAAGCGCAGGCGGCTGCCGGCGTGCAGGCTGCCGTCGACGACGCGCACCGCGCTCACCACGCCGCGGTACTGGTCGTAGTACGAGTCGAAGATGAGGCCCTTGAGCGGCGCGTCGGGGTCGCCCTTGGGGGCGGGGACGCGCTCGACGACGCGGTCGAGCAGCTCGGGCACTCCCTCGCCCGTCTTGGCGCTGATGTGCAGGATGTCGTCGGCCGGGATGCCGAGCACGTTCTCGATCTC
>JBEEFQ010000219.1:0-3729 GCA_041166245.1 Actinomycetota bacterium
CGTCGTCGACGCCCGCCGCAACGTGGGCAGCTTCTTCCTGGCCATCGCCGGTGTCGCGCTCGTCGGCGCATTCGCCCCCAGCCTGGCGGTGCGCGGCTACTCGAGCTTCGTGCTCATGGGCTTCTTCCTGCTGATGATCGTCGACTCGGTGGTGCTGGGCCGCCGGATCAGGCGCACGCTCGCCGAGCGCTTCCCCGACGACTCACAGCAGACCAAGGGCGTGGTCTGGTACGGCATCACGCGGTCGACGATGATCCGGCGCTGGCGCTTCCCCAAGCCCGAGGTGCCGCTGGGCGCCAAGGTCTGATCCCTTCCGGGCCCGCCCGCATCCGGGCTGGTCTAGCGTCCGCCCGGTGGAATTCAGACGCCTCGGCCGTTCCGGCCTGACCATCTCCGAGATCGCCTACGGCAACTGGCTCACGCACGGCAGCCAGGTCGAGGAGGACGCCGCGCACGCCTGCGTGCGGGCGGCCCTCGACGTCGGCATCACGACCTTCGACACCGCCGACGTCTACGCGGCGACCAAGGCCGAGTCGGTGCTCGGCCGCGCTCTGGCCGGTGAACGCCGTGAGGGCCTGGAGATCTTCACCAAGGTCTACTGGCCGACCGGCCCGGGGCAGAACGACCGCGGCCTGTCCCGCAAGCACATCGTCGAGAGCTGCCACGCCTCGCTGCGCCGGCTGCAGACCGACTACGTCGACCTCTACCAGGCCCACCGGTTCGACCCGACGGTGCCGCTGGAGGAGACGATGACCGCGTTCGCCGACCTGGTCCGGGCCGGGAAGGTCCTGTACATCGGCGTCTCCGAGTGGCGGGCCGAGGAGATCGCTGCCGGCGCCGCTCTGGCCCGGGAACTCGGTGTCCAGCTGATCAGCAACCAGCCGCAGTACTCCATGCTCTGGCGGGTCATCGAAGAAGAGGTCGTCCCGACGTCGGAGCAGGAGGGGCTCTCGCAGATCGTCTGGTCCCCGCTGGCGCAGGGCGTCCTGACCGGCAAGTACCTGCCGGGGCAGCAGCCCCCTGCCGGCACGCGCGGCGCCGACCCCGACGCCGGCCGGTTCATCCAGCGGTTCCTCAGCGACGACGTGCTGACCCGGGTCCAGCAGCTGCGGCCGATCGCCGACGACCTCGGCCTGTCGATGGCGCAGCTGGCCGTTGCCTGGGTGCTGCAGAACGCGAATGTGGCGGCCGCGATCATCGGTGCGACCCGCCCGGAGCAGGTGCACGACAACGTCAAGGCGGCCGGCGTGACGCTCGACGCCGAGGTCATGACGCGGATCGACGACGCGCTCGGGGACGTCGTGGAGCGGGACCCGGCCAAGACCGCGCGCGGCTGACCGGACCGCCGTCCGGGCCGGTTCCTCCCCGGTCCGGACGGCGGGGTCCTCCGGTTCAGCGGCTGCTCAGGTCGCCGCGAGACCCATCGGGCCGTAGACCTCGTCGTTGCCGTCGAAGAGCGTCACCGTGACGATCCCGCGGTCGAGGAGTTCCCGCCAGTTCTCTCCCAGCCAGGACTCGGCGTCGCCCTGGTTGTCCGCGTCGGGCGACTCCCCCCCGACGGAGGCCGGGTCGACGGCCGCTCCGGCCGGGTCCTCGAGACGCCAGTGCCAGCTCATGGAGGCAGGCTAGTGGGCAGCCCGTGGCGCCCTTGTGATCGATCCGCCGATTACTGGACCGCAGCAGGGGGCATGGTCCTGCATCCAGGCGTTCAGCGGAGGACCGATGACAGCACCCACACCCCAGCGCCCCCCAGCGGGCGCCTCCCCCGCCGCCACGCCGCCGCCCGACCCCGCACAGGCCTCGACCGGCGAGCTGATCGGGCAGCTGACCGAGCAACTGAGCCGGCTGGTCCGTGACGAGGTCCGGCTCGCACAGGCGGAGGTCACCCAGAAGGCCAAGCGCCTGGGCATGGGGGCCGGGCTGTTCGGCGCGGCCGGCGTCGTCGCATTGCTGGGAGTCGGCGCACTGGTCACTGCCGCCATCCTCGGCCTGGCCACGGTGATGCCGGGCTGGCTGGCAGCGGTCCTCGTGGCGATCGTGCTGTTCGTGGTGGCCGGCCTGCTCGCTCTCGTCGCCAAGAAGGACGTCGACCGGGCCGCGCCCCCGCTGCCGACGGAGACGATCGCCAGCGTCCAGGCCGACATCGTCACGGTGAAGGAGGGAATCTCTCGATGAGCACCTCCGACGCGCCCGGCCCTCCCGAACTCGACGCGCTCAAGGCCGACATCGAGACGACCCGCGCGGAGCTCGGCCGGACCGTCGACGAGCTGAGCGCCCGGCTGGACGTGCCGGCCCGGGCCAGGGAGAGTGCCGCCCGCGCAAAGGACACCGCGGTGGAGACCTACCGGGAGAGCCCGCCCGCGGTCATCGGCGCGGCCGTGGCCCTGGCCGGACTCGTGGTCGGTCTGGTGGTCTGGCGCAGGAAGCGTGCGACCAAGAGGAGGAAGCGTTGAGCAAGGGAGCCAAGCTCGCCTACCGGCCGATCGGCCTGATAGCGGGAATTCTGGCCGGGGCCGTCTCCGGGGCGGTCTTCAAACAGGTCTGGAAGCACATCGCCGACGAGGACGACGCCCCTGGCGCGCTGCAGAGCGAGTACTCGATGCGCGAGGTCGTCCTGGCCGCCGCTATCCAGGGCGCCATCTTCGCCGCGACGAAGGCCGCCATCGACCGGGCCGGTGCCCGGGGGTTCAAGCAGCTGACCGGCTCCTGGCCGGGCGACTGAGCTCCTGAGCGGTGGGCCGGGGCATGCGTCCCGGCCTACCGCCGCACCGCACCAGTTCGGCCGCCCGACGGCCCACCACCCAGGGGGAACTGCATTGGCCGGGACCAGGCACCGCGAGAGCGCCGTCGACCGCATCCGGCAACGGGTCGAGGAGAAGGCCGCTCGCCGCGCCGCCGCGGCGAAGGCAGAGTCGGAGCCACCGGCGGGCGACCCGAACCGGCCGCCACCGGGCGCGCCGAGCGAGCGCGAGCTCCCGGGGATCCACGCCGAGACGCCGACCCAGATCCCGTGGCGAGGCTGGAAGCAGATCGTCAAGCGGGCGTGGGCCGAGCACAAGGCCGACAACATGCCGATCATCGCCGGCGGGGTGGCGTTCTTCGGCTTCCTCGCCATCTTCCCGACCCTGATCGCGATGATCAGTCTCTACGGCCTGGTCGCCTCCCCCGAGACGGTGGCCCGCCAGGTCGAGGAGCTCTCGGCGCAGCTGCCCCAGAGCGCCGCGGAGCTCATCGGGGACCAGTTGAAGGCCATCGTGGAGAACGACGACGGCTCGCTGACCCTCGGCCTCGTCGTCTCGATCCTCGCCGCGCTGTGGAGCGCCTCGGGTGGCATGAGCAACCTGATCACCGCGGTCAACATCGCCTACGACGAGGCGGAGACCCGCAACTTCGTCAGGCTCAAGGCGTTGTCGCTGCTGCTCACCCTCGGCGGCATCGTCTTCGTGCTGATCACCTTCGGCCTGATCGCCGTCGTCCCGGTGGTCCTGGATGCGCTGCCGCTGGGCGTCGTCGGGACGGTCCTCGCCCAGGTCCTCCGGTGGCTGCTCCTGCTCGTCGTCTTCGCCGGAGCGCTCGCCGTCGTCTACCGGGTGGCCCCGGACCGGGACGCCCCCCGCCTGCGCTGGGTCAGTCTCGGTTCGGTGTTCGTGACCGTCGTGTGGGCGCTGGTCAGCGTCGGGTTCGCCCTGTACGTGGACAACTTCGGCTCCTACGACAAGACCTACGGCG
>JBEEFQ010000220.1:0-5376 GCA_041166245.1 Actinomycetota bacterium
TCCATACGTGGCCCCATCTGATCGTGGGCGAGTTCGTGGCCGCGTTGGCCATGACTGCGTTCCTGCTGGTGTTCTCGGTGTTCGTCAACGCACCGCTGCTCGGCATGGCCAACTTCAACCAGACGCCGAACCCGTCGAAGGCGCCCTGGTACTTCCTCGGCCTCCAGGAGCTGCTGACGATGTTCCACCCCATGGTGGCGGGCGTCACCATCCCCGGGGTGGCCCTGGTTGCTCTCGGTGCTGCCGGCTACATCGACAAGAACCCAAGCAACAAGCCCGAGGACCGGAAGTTCGCCATCGCCATGATGACGATGTTCCTCATGTTCTGGGCCGTCCTCGTCATCATCGGCTCGTTCTTCCGTGGCGAGGGCTTCAACTTCATCCTCCCGTGGCGCCAGGGCGTGCATGAGATCTTTGACCTGTAGCCCCGAGTTGCGCTCGTTCCGCTGCAGCGGAGAAGGTGCGTCGCTGTGATCATCGGTATCGCCATCGCCGTGATCGCCGTCATGGCGGTCGTCTTCGTCGTCACCAACCTGGCCCGTCGCGACCGGGGTGACGCCGTGGGCGAGCTCAACCGCGAGACGGTGCAGCGCGACCGCTCGAGCCAGGCACTGGTCACGATGGAAGGCGAGGCCCCGACGGGTCGCGAGGTCGAGCGCCAGGCGGCACTGGAATGGCGGGGCGAGGAGGAGCTGGCGCCGCGCGAGACGGCGCCCCCGGCGCTGCGGGCGCCGCTCGACCCGGAGGTCGTCGACGTCACCCGGCGGCAGTTCCTCAACCGGGGCGTGACCACTCTCTTCGGCGTGGGCCTGGCCGGCTTCGGCGGCTCCATGCTCGCCTTCCTCTGGCCCAACGTCTCGGGTGGGTTCGGCTCCAAGATCCGAGCCGGCTCGGTCAGCGACGTGCTCGGCCAGATCGCCGACACGAAGGAGCCCTTCTACGTCCCCGAGGGTCGCTTCTACGTGGTGCCGTACCCGAAGGACGACGTGAGCAAGGCCAAGGCCGTCTACACCGGCGGGGTCCTCACCGGCATGGAACAGGGGCTCACCGCGCTGTACCAGAAGTGCGTGCACCTGGGCTGCCGGGTGCCGTGGTGCAAGTCGTCGCAGTGGTTCGAGTGCCCGTGCCACGGCTCGAAGTACAACCGGGTGGGCGAGAAGACAGGCGGCCCCGCCCCGCGGGGACTCGACCGGTTCCCGGTCGCGGTCGAAGGCGGCCAGATCGTCGTCGACACCGGCCTGCTGTCGATCGGCCCGCCCATCGGCACCAACACCACCGGACAGCAGGCGGAGGGCCCGTTTTGCGCGTGACGGTCTTTGCCGCCACCACCCAGCAACGACTCGGCCTCGCGGTCGTCATCGTCCTCGTGCTGGCGTGGATCGCCTACATCGTCACCCAGCTCGGGCGCAGCCCCGCGCCCCCGGGCACCGAGATGGAGCTGGCGCCCAACCGGAAGGAGTACTTCAACGACGAGGCCCTCGAGGGCCCTCGCCTCACCAAGTACCTCTTCTGGGCCCTCGGCCTCATGGCCCTCACTGCCCTGGGACTGCCTCTCTACTGGCTCGACGAGCCGAGCCGGCAGGTCGGTGCCGAGGACGGGTTCCAGAACCGGGCCGTGGAGCGAGGCCGGCGGCTCTTCCTGCCCGCCGACTCGCCCGAGCACGGTCTGCACTTCGGGTGCGCCGACTGCCACGGTCCCGACGGCGGCGGCGGTGCCGCGCCCTACACACTCACCGACTTCCTCGGGCGTCAGCGGCCCGTGCAGTGGAAGGCGCCGGCGCTCAACAGCGTGCGCTCGCGCTATCCCAAGCCGGAGAACGCGGCCACCGGTCACGACGAGCTGCGCAACACCATCGTCTACGGCCGGCCCAACACCCCGATGCCGGCGTGGGGCATCGAGGGCGGCGGGCCCATGAACAGCCAGCAGGTCGATGACCTGGTCGCCTACATCGAGAGCATCCAGGTGAGCCCGACCGATCTCAAGAAGCCGGCCGCGGCGATCGGCGGCGACGGCAAGGCGCTGTTCGAGGCCTTCTGCGCCCGCTGCCACACCAAGGGCTGGTCCTACGACGAGCCCGAGGTCTCCGGCGGCGGCGCCTACGGGCCCAACCTCACAAACGGCGACACCATCAGGCAGTTCCCCGACATCGCGTCGATGCTCGACTTCATCGCCGCCGGGTCCCAGTACCAGAAGCCCTACGGCGTGCGCGGCGTCGGCACGGGTCGCATGCCCGGCTTCGGTGACCGCGGCGAGGGCGCCACCAAGGTCAACGGCATGCTCACCGAGGCGCAGATCAAGGCCATCGTCGAATACGAGAGGAGCCTCTGATGGAGGACCTGCTTCTCGGCGCTCTGACCTGGGACCCGCAGATCCGCGGCGCCCTGATCCTGATCACGGCCATCCTCATCCTGCCCGGCAGCGTCTATCTCCTGCTGGCCACCAACGTCGGTTCCAAGATGGGCTTCGTCCTCGCCATCGCCGGTCTGTCCGGCTGGGTGTTCGTGATGGCGATCATCTGGGCCGTGTACGGCATCGGGCTCAAGGGCAGGCAGCCCCACTGGAAGGTGCAGGAGGTCGTCGTCGCCGACGTGCAGAAGGCGGGCGTGGAGGCGATGGAGAACTTCCCGAACGGATGGAAGTCCCTGCCGCCCGGCAATCCGGCACGGGCCGACGCCCAGGCTGCGTCCGACACCTTCCTCCTGCCCGCGGTGGAGACAACCGGGGCCCACGCCGGAGGCGCGTCGGGCGCAGAGGTCGATCCGCCCCGATTCAGCTCGCCGTTCAAGAGCACCGCCGACTACGTCGCCGTCGCCGCCTACGAGAAGGGCGGCGACAACGAGCTGTTCACGATCGGCAAGCACAAGTTCTTCTTCCGGCACTCCACCCGCTACGCCGTGCTGCAGCTCCAGCCCGCCCTCGACCAGTCGGGCGGCCCGGGCGGCGTCCCGCCCACCCCGGTGCCCGACCCCGAGGCCCCGACCTACACCGTCGTGATGGTGCGCGACCAGGGCTCGCTGCGCTTCCCGCCCGTGGTGGTGGCCATCTCCTTCGGGTTGATCTTCTTCGTGAGCTGTTACTGGCTGCACCAGCGGGACAAGCAGATCTGGGCCGCGCGCGCGGCGGGCGAACCGACTCCGGCTCCTGCGTGAGCGGGTCGGAGGTGGACGTGCGAGTAGACGGGACATCGGCAGCAGCCCGCGATGGGCGACGGGCTCGAAAGTGCAGCGCAGGCCGAATGCGTGGGGTCCGCATCGCTTTCCAGCGAGCGCAGCTTGCAAGCGAGCGAGTGTGATGGACGACTACCTGCCGATCTTCACCATGTTCGTCCTGGCCACCGTGTTCGCCGGCCTCACGTTCATGACGTCGAGTCTGCTCAGTCCGCGCAAGCCAACGGCGGCCAAGCTGGCGCCTTACGAGTCGGGCATCGTCCCGACACGCGAGCCCGCCCACCGGTTCCCGGTGCGCTTCTACCTGGTGGCGATGATCTTCATCATCTTCGACATCGAGATCATCTTCCTCTACCCGTGGGCGGTGATCTTTCGTCCGAGCAACAGCGTGTTCCTGCTCGTCGAGATGGTCGTGTTCGCCGTCGCGGTGTTCGTCTCGTTCGCCTACCTGATCAGCAGCGGCGCGCTCGACTGGGGCCCGGCTCCTCGGCTCCGCACCACCGACGTGCCCCTCGGCCGCACCAGCGAGTCGACGGTGCGCCGGGTGGGCTCCGACGCCGACGAAGCAGCGTAGGGAGGGCACCGGGCATGGGCCTCGAGGACCTCAACCACAACTTCCTGACGGGCAGCCTGGAGAACCTGGTCAAGTGGGCGCGCCGCAACAGCATGTTCCCGGCAACGTTCGGGCTGGCCTGCTGTGCCATCGAGATGATGGCGACGGGCGCAGCTGACTACGACATCGCCCGATTCGGCATGGAGGTGTTCCGCGGCTCGCCACGGCAGGCCGACCTCATGATCGTGGCCGGCCGGGTGTCGCAGAAGATGGCCCCGGTTCTGCGCCACGTGTACGACCAGATGGTCGAGCCCAAGTGGGTGATCTCGATGGGTGTTTGCGCGTCGAGCGGCGGGATGTTCAACAACTACGCCATCGTCCAGGGCGTCGACCAGGTCGTCCCCGTCGACGTGTACGCGCCGGGCTGTCCCCCCGGCCCCGAGACCCTGTTGCACGCCATCCTCTCGTTGCACGAGAAGGTGCGCACGGGCGAGATCACCAAGCGCCGGAGTGAGACGGGCCGCGGCGCCGAGTTGCACGTGCAGCAGCCGCCCTACGTCGGAACGCCCAAGTGAGCGAGCTTGCGAGCGAACCAATGTGGCAGCGAGCTGCTCGCCGGCGCCATCCTGCGTGTGCGACGGTCGGATATGCACTCCGATTCGAGGAGCGCCGGTGAGCGATGCAACGGTCGAGACCGAGGCTCTCGAGCCGGAGCCGACCGAGATGCACGGCGCTCCTCTCACGCGGTCGCGAGGCCAAGACGTCATCCATCCCTCGCGCGAGACCTATATCGAGGTCGTGGAGGCGTTGCGCGATGACGGGTTCGAGATGTGCATCGACGTGACGGCGGTGGACTACCTCGTCGATCCCGCCCGTGATCTCCCCGACGCGATGACGCCCGAGCGCTTCGAGATCGTCGTGAACCTGCTCTCGATGGAACAGCGCCGGCGGGTGCGGCTGCGGGTGCAGGTGCCGGCGTCGGAGCCGGTGGTGTCCAGCCTGTTCCACCTCTACCCAGGTACCGAGGCGATGGAACGCGAGGTGTTCGACATGTTCGGGATCCGGTTCGACGGGCACCCCGACCTCACGCGGATCCTGATGCCCGAGGAATGGGAGGGTCACCCCCTCCGCAAGGATTACCCGATCGGTCGCGTCCCCGTGCAGTTCAAGCACCCGCCGGCGACGAGGTGAGGGCGTGAGCAACGAGACGCGGCGGTTGATCGCCGAGACTTCCGAGGGCAGCCAGGAGATGGCGCCCCGTTCCGAGACGTCGCGCGAGCAGCTCGACGTCGAGCAGGGGGCGGTCCTGCGTCTGGCCGAGGGCGTCACCGTGGATCCCGCTGACATCGACATCGAGGTCAGCGAAGACGAGACCATGATCATCAACATGGGCCCGCAGCACCCCAGCACCCACGGTGTGCTGCGGGTGATGCTGGAGCTCGAGGGTGAGACCGTCCTGCGGTCGAAGCCGGTCATCGGTTACCTCCACACCGGGATGGAGAAGACGGGCGAGGACCTGACGTACGTCCAGGGCGGCACCAACGTCACGCGCATGGACTACCTCGCCAACTTCTCGACCGAGCTCGTCTTCGCACTGGCGGCCGAGACGCTGCTCGAGATCGAGGTCCCGCCGCGCGCGACGTGGATCCGCATGC
>JBEEFQ010000221.1:0-23080 GCA_041166245.1 Actinomycetota bacterium
GGCGTCTGGTTGAAGTTGGCCATGCCGAGCAGCGGTGCGTTGACGAACACCGAGAACACCAGCAGGAACGCAGTCATGGCCAACGCGGCCACGAACTCGCCCACGATCAGATGGGGCCACGTATGGACCTTGTCCATCGGCGTGGCTCTGACGTCCTGAATCGACCCGGCCTTGACGACGGTGAGCAGGCGCTGGGTGTGGCCCGCGGGGCCGGTTATCCCTGGCGCGGGCGCAGTGGCCACTGCGGCCGCGGCCGCAGTCGCGCCGGGTGCCGGCGTCGTGCCCGTGAGCAGCCGGCCGGGGATCTTGTCGGGATCGTCGGCGCCAGGAGCGGCATCGCCGCCACCCTCACCGCCGCCTTCGCCTCCGCCGCCGGCCGCGTCAGCGGAGCCGCCGAGGGCGGCCCGGCGCTCCTGCGCCCGCTTGAGGAGGTGTTCGGGGATCTCGGTCATGTGAGTTCGTCTCCTACAGGGGCCCGGACAGGCCGCCGTCCTTGCGGACCCGCCAGAAGTGAATGGCCATGAAGATCACGATCACGAAGGGCAGCATCAGCACGTGCAGCACATACCAGCGCAGCAGCGTGTCGGTGCCGATCTCCTGGCCGCCGAGCAGCACGAACTTCACCTGGCTCCCGAACACCGGGGTGTACCCCATCATGTTGGTGCCTACGGTCACGGCCCACAGCGCAAGCTGGTCCCAGGGCAGCAGATAGCCGGTGAAGGAAAGCAGCAGGGTGAGGAGCAGCAGGATGATGCCGATCACCCAGTTGAACTCCCGCGGCGGCTTGTAGGCCCCGTGGTAGAAGACGCGCGCCATGTGCAGGAACACCGAGATCACCATGAGGTGGGCGGCCCAGCGGTGCATGTTCCGCACCAGCAGACCGAACGTCACGGTGGTGTGCAGCGTCTGGATGTCGTTCCACGCGTTCACCGCCGTCGGTCGATAGAAGAACATCAGGAAGATGCCCGTCACCGTCAGCATGATGAACAGGAAGAACGAAAGACCGCCGAGGCACAGCGTGTAGCTCACCTTCACCGCGTGACGCTTCACCTTCACCGGGTGCAGGTGGTACAGCACGCTGTTCATGACCACGTACGACCGGTTCCGGGGGCTGTCCGTGTAGCCCTTGCGGAAGATGGAGCCCGGGCGGAACACCGACATGAAGAACTGCGAGCCGTGGAGCTTCTCCCACCGCTCGGTCATGTTCTCCCGCAGCCGCTCGCGCAGCGGCGTCTTCACCGCCGCTCCGTTGCCCGTGCCGATCCTGCGCGCCATCTAGTACCTCACCTCATGCCGGGCCACTAGAACCTCATCCCGTAGGCGTAGCCGTATTGGTTGTCCCGTTGGTGCTGGTCCCCGTCGCGGGGGGCGACACCCGTCTTGCCCATGATGATCACGCCGGTCGGGCAGCGGTCCACGCAGAGGCCGCAACGGGTGCAGACGTCCTCGTCGACGACGAACACCACGTGGTCCTCGGGGTCGATGCCCGGCTCCTCGGTGTTGACGGCCTCGGCGATGGAGTCGGTGGACAGCATGTGGATGCACTTCCACGGACAGATGTCGACGCAGCCCTCGCACATGATGCATTCGGCCTGATCGATGTGCAGGAACTGCTTGGGCTTGACCGACTTGCCGAGCGCGTCGGGGCTCACCTCGGTGAGGACGTAGTCGCCGGGGAACGGCGGGTGCGGGGGGTTGGCGTCGGTCTTGGCCATTAGTGCTCCATCCCGCAAGTCCTGTGGATGTATTCGCCGAGCCATTCGGCGCCGGTGGCAAGGCCGCAGGACGAAGGCATAGCCGTAGCTACGTCGAGGACGAGAACGCCGCCAGCGGCGTCGATGGCCGGCGAGACGCCGCAGAGATTTGCGGGATGGTGCACTAGGCCTTCCTCAGCAGCGGACGGCCGTACGCCGACGTCTCGATGGCGGGCTGCTCGGCCCGGCGCTGGCCCCGGCGCTGCCACGCCATCCAACCCAGGATGTTGGCGGTCACGGCAACCCCGTAGATGCCGGTGGCGATGATGTCGCCGATGGCGGCCGCGGTGATGTGCAGGCGGCCCCGGCCGAAGAAGGTGATGCCGTCCTCGAAGATCGGGTTCTTGAGCCCGAGCTTCTCGAGCGGACCGATGGGGATGCCGTAGCTGTCGCTGCGCCACGACAGCTCGTTGCCCGCCCACGTCAGCCAGTGGTGTGGCACCACGCCATAGGCCATGAACAGCAGCGTGAACACATACGTCGCGGCGAGGAAGGCCTCGCCCCACGTCAGCGGCCGTCCGGGCTCGCGGCGTCGCGCGACGAGGATGAGCAGAGCAACCATGGCCCCGGTGATCAGCAGCGATGCGAGGAAGGCGACCATGTTCCCGTCCTACGGCTTGTGAAATCTCTCACATGTTACAGGAAATGCTGAGGGGTAGGCCCTCGGCGCGCCGGTTCTAGCACCCGCCGCGAGAGGCGAGCCATTCACGGCCCACCCACGCGCGAGCTCGACCCGTTTTGCGAAGCGAACGGGTGGTGCGAATACAGTCAGGCGCGGTGACCGAGGTACCTGAACACCTGCTGGCTCGTTCCCGCGAGCGCCGAGCCGCCCTCGGGCTCGGCGGTGGTGACGAAGGTGGTGCGCCCGCTGCGGCCGCACCCGCTGAGGGTGGCGCCGCCCCCTCCGAGGCCAGCAGCGCCCCCGTGCCGGCCGCGGCGGCCGCGGCGCCCGTGGTCTTCGAAGAGCCTCCTCCCCCGCCCCCGCCTGCCTACGTGGCCGAGCTCGAGCGCACACGAGTGCCGCTCTGGGTCATGCCCGTGCTCCTCGCCCTCCCCTTCTGGGGCCTGCTCTATTTCGGGGCCTTCGGCAGCCGACACACCGAGGCCGCTGCGGCGCCCGACGGTGTCGCGCTCTACCGGTCGAACTGCGCCAGCTGCCACGGCGGTGCTGGCGAAGGCGGGGTCGGCCCCGCTCTCGAGAACGGTGACGCCAAGCTGACGTTCCCCGACCCGGCCGACCACATCAGCTGGGTGCAGACGGGCTCAGGGCCGTTCTCGGGCCAGGTCTACGGCGACCCCGACCGTGAGGGCGGCCCCCGGACGGCCAAGGGAATCATGCCCGCCTTCGCCGCCACCCTCTCCGACGCCGAGATCCAGGCCGTCGTCGACTACGAGCGAGAGCAGCTCTAATTCATGCCCGACCACGACGTGCTCGTCGTGGGGGGTGGGCCGGCCGGGGCCAGCTGCGCCTATTGGCTGGCGGAGGCCGGTCACGACGTCCTGCTCCTCGAGAAGAAGCGCTACCCCCGGGAGAAGACCTGCGGCGACGGGCTGACACCGCGATCGGTGCGCCAGCTCCACGACATGGGACTGGCCGACGACCTGGCCGAGTTCCACCGCTTCGACGGCCTGCGGTCCATCGCCTTCGGGCGCACCCTCGAGCTGGCGTGGCCGACCCACCCGGACTACCCCTCGTTCGGGTACGTCATCACCCGCAAGGACCTCGACCACCTGGTGGCCGAGCGGGCGGTCAAGGCGGGCGCCACGCTGTGGCAGGAGGCGGAGGCGACATCGCCCCTGCTCGACAACGGCCTGGTGCGGGGCGCCACCGTGAAGGTCAAGGACAACGGCGGCGCGGTCATGCAGCGGATCCGGGCCCGCTACGTGGTCGTCGCCGACGGCGGCAACTCGCGCTTCGGCCGGGCCATCGGCACCAGCAGGGAGCGGACCTACCCGTTGGGGATGGCCATCCGCGGCTACTTCGAGTCGCCTCGCCACGACGAGCCGTGGATCGAGAGCCACCTCGACATCCGCGACAAGGGCGGCAACGTGCTCCCCGGCTACGGGTGGATCTTCCCGGTGGGCGACGGGCGGGTGAACGTCGGGATCGGCCTGCTGTCGACGTTCAACCAGTGGAAGGCAGTCAACACCAGCCACCTCATGGAGAGCTTCGTGGAATACGCCCCCGCGTCGTGGGGGCTGTCACCCGAGACGTCGTGCGGGCCTCCGACCGGCGGCAAGCTGCCCATGGCGCTCTCCGTCGGCCCCCACGCCGGCCCCACCTGGCTCGTGGTCGGGGACGCGGGCGGCTCGATCAACCCCTTCAACGGCGAGGGCATCGCCTACGCCTACGAGACGGGACGCATGGCCGCCGACGCGGTGTCGACCGCCCTCCGCACCAGTGACGGGCTCGCGCTCCAGCGGTACGAGCGTCAGTTGCGCACCGAGTACGCCCTGTACTTCAAGGTCGCAAAGGTGTTCGTCAAGATCATCGGCCGCCCCGAGCTCATGCGGGCCCTCGTCAGCACGGGCATGCGCAGCCGCACGCTCATGGAGTGGGTGCTGCGGATCATGTCGAACATGCTGCGACCCGACGAGCTCGGCCCCGCAGAAGCGGCCTACCGCGCCGTCGCCGCCATCGCCCGGGTCACCCCAGGCGCCTAGCGACCCGGGTCTCTAGCCCTGCATCAGACCGAGGCTGCGGGCGAGGGCCACGGCCTGGGCCCGGTTCTTGACACCGAGCTTGCGAAACAGCCGGCTCTGCAGGTTCTCGACGGTCTTCGGCGCGATTCCCAACGTCTGGGCGGTCTGCTTGACCGTCTCGCCAGCGTTGATCGACGCAAGGATGTCCCGCTCACGCTTGGTCAGCCGCAGCGGGGGTCCGTCCTCCTGGGCGTGACGCCGGAGGGCGTCGGCGACCAGCCGGACCAGCAAGGGTGACAGGTCTGTGCCTCCCGCACAGACAACGCGAACGGCACGTGGCAGCATCCCTGGCGGTGCGTCGGCCTCGAGCACCGCATCGGCACCGCGCAGCACTGCCGCCAACACCTGATCGGCGTCGAGAGGATGGGTCGTGACCAACACGCGCCGCGACCCGATGCGGTTGATCTCCTCCCAGTCCTGGTCGGACGGATCGAGGAGGACGACCACACCATCGGACGCGGGAGCGACGAGCTCGATGCCTGCGGCAACCAGCACTTCCACGAGCGCCTCGCGCTCCATGGAGGTACCCCCGACCACGGCTGCCGCCGCGGCGTCCACGTCGTCCACCGGGTCCCGCCCCTTCCACCCACCGCCATGCTTCCCCCGGTCCAGAGGATAGAGGCAGTTTCTGGAACCGAGTCCACTGACCCGTGACCAGCACGGGTGGCCGGCGCGCCGGGCCCCCCACATCCCGGCCGCGCCGACCTCACCCGGTCCGACACACGCGGTACGCACGAGGGGCCGGAAACCTCGCGCGGCTGTGACCGATGTCCCGTAGACGCTGCTCGCGCCGGCCCGTACGTTAACGGTGTTAGCTCATGCGGGAGGGCAAAGCATGTTGACGCGTTTGGCTGAGTTCGTCGTGCGGCGGCGGCGGCGGGTCCTGGTCGGATCGCTCCTGCTGTTCGTGACCGCGGGGGCCCTGGGCGGCAACGTGCAGCAGCACCTGAGCCAGGGAGGCTTCGAGGACCCGGCGGCGGAGTCGAGCAAGGCCGAGGACGCCCTCCAGGCCACCTTCGGCGCCGGGCAACCCAACTTCCTGCTCCTCGTCACCGCCAAGCAGGGAACGGTGGACGATCCCGCCGTCGCGGCCGCAGGGAACGACCTCACGGTGCGCCTGGCCAGGGAGGGCTTCATCGAGCAGGCGGCGTCCTACTGGTCCCTCGGCTCGCCCCCGCCGCTTCGGAGCAAGGACGCCCGCAAGGCGCTGGTGCTGGCGAACGTCAAAGGCACCCAGGACGAGATGGCGGATCGAGTCGAGGAGCTGGCGCCCAAGTACGGCGTCGACACCGACCTGCTCGACGTCCGCGTCGGCGGCTTCAACGAGGTGTTCCACGAGGTCGGTGACACCATCGAGCGCAACCTGCGGACGGCCGAGAGCATCGCGTTCCCAATCACCCTGATCCTGCTCATCCTCGTGTTCGGCAGTGTGGTCGCTGCGTCGTTGCCACTCGCCATCGGTGCCCTCGCCGTGGTGGGGACGTTCCTGATCCTGCGCATCGTGGCGTCGATGACCGAGGTGTCGGTGTACTCGACGAGCCTGGTGACGGCGATGGGCCTCGCCCTCGCCGTCGACTACAGCCTCTTCATCGTGTCGCGCTACCGCGAGGAGCTGCGCAAGGGACTCGACACCCGTGCCGCCGTGGTCCGCACCGTGCAGACGGCGGGACGCACCGTTGCCTTCGGTGGGCTCACGGTCGCCATAGCCCTCTCCGCCCTGCTCGTGTTCCCGCTCGCTTTCCTGCGGTCCTTCGCCTACGCGGGCATCGGCGTTGTCTTCTTCGCTGTGGGCGGGGCCGTCATCGTCCTGCCTGCCGCGTTGGCCGCCCTCGGGCCGCGCATCGAGAGGCTGGCGGTCCATCGTCGCAAGCCGGCCAACGACGGCGAGGGGTTCTGGCACAGCGCGGCATTGTTCGTGATGCGGCGCCCATGGCCCATCGCGACCAGCGTGATCCTGCTCCTCCTGCTCCTCGGTGCGCCGTTCCTCAACGCCAAGTTCGGCCTGCCCGACGACCGCGTGCTCCCGGAATCGGCTCCGGTGCGCCAGGTGCACGACGAGATCCGCCGCGAGTTCGACTCCAACGAGTCGGGTGCCGTCTCGGTGGTCGCCGACACGCTGGGCGAGCCCTCGCCCCACCTCCAGGAGATCCAGCTGTACGCGGTCGCCATGTCACAGGTGAGGGGCGTGTCTCGCGTGGACTCGCTTGCCGGTTCGTTCATGCGCGGCCAACAGGTGCTGGCGCCGAACGCCGGCAACGCGTTCCGGTTCGCGCGTGCCGAAGGGACGTGGCTGTCCGTCATCCCGTCGGTGGAACCGAACTCGCCTGATGGCGAGGCCATGATCAAGGACCTCCGCGCTCTCGACCGGCCCTTCGCGGTCAAGTTCGGCGGCGCAGCGGCCCAGCTCGTGGATTCAAAGGCGTCCCTGTTCGGGCGCATGCCGCTCGCGGGCGGGCTCATCATGTTGACCACCTTCGTGATGCTCTTCCTCATGTTCGGCAGCCTGTTGGTGCCCGCCAAGGCAGTAGTGCTGAACCTGCTCAGCCTCACCGCGACGTTCGGGGCCATGGTGTGGATCTTCCAGGACGGCCACCTCAGCGGCTTCCTGAACTTCACGCCGACCGGCGTGCTCGACACCACGACGCCGATCCTCATGTTCTGCACCGCCTTCGGCCTGTCCATGGACTACGAGGTCTTCCTGCTCAGCCGCATCAAGGAGGAGCACGACCACGGCGCCGACAACGTGACCTCGGTCGCGGCCGGCCTCGAGCGCACCGGTCGCATCGTGACGGCCGCGGCGGCGACGCTCGCAGTCGTGTTCATCGCCTTCGCCTACTCGGACGTCACGTTCATCAAGCTCTTCGGCATCGGGCTCACGCTTGCGGTGCTGCTCGACGCCACCCTGATCCGAGCCGCGCTCGTGCCCGCGTTCATGCGCCTGGCCGGCAAGGCCAACTGGTGGGCGCCGGCGCCCATGCGAAAGATCTACGAGCGGTGGGGCATCCACGAGATCCCCGACCGAGTCATCGACATCACCGACGGCTACAAGCGCAGGCTGGTGGAGATGGCCGACGCCGCCGGAAGCGAGGAGGAGCTGCACGCCCTGCTCGAGGTCGAGGGCATCACCAAGGCCGACCTCGACCGGTGGCGCCAGCCCGTGGGGAGCGCGTCATAGCCAGCCAGGCCCGCCCCCGCTCGCGCCGGGGCGAGGGCGATCAGCTGCGCCGGGAGATCCTGGAGAAGACGGCGGGGCTGCTGGCCACGACCGCTGACGAGGAGGCGGTGTCGATCCGGGCCGTCGCCCAAGCCGTCGGCGTGACCCCGCCCTCGATCTATCTGCATTTCGCCGACAAGGACGATCTCATCCGTGCCGTCTGCGAGCAGACCTTCGAGCTCTTCGACCGCTTCGTCGAGGAGCGGGTCAGCGGCATCGACGATCCGATCGTGCAGCTGGCCGAGCGGGGCCGGGCATACATCGCGTTCGGCGTGCAGCATCCCGAGCACTACCGCGTGCTGTTCATGGGCAAGGTGCGGACCCACGAGCAGCACGGCACGGTCGAGATCTCGGGCTTCGCCCACCTGTTCGACAACGTCGAGCGCTGCATAGCGGACGGTTCCATCGCGTCCCGCGATCCGGTCCTGGTCGCCACCGGGCTGTGGACCCTCGTGCACGGCATCACGTCGCTGGCCGTCTCGCTTCCGGGGTACGCCGAGGCCGGGCTCGACCAGCTCATCGAGCACATGCTCGACGTCTACCGCCGGGGGCTGGCAGGCCCCTGACCCGGCTTCTGGTGCAGTGACGGTCGATAGTGGCCGTCAGTGCACCAGAAACCGCTACAGGGCTTGGCGGATGGCGGCCGAGGCGAGGTCGACGGTGCGCTCGATGTCGTCCCAGGTATGGGCAAGGGACGGGAAGAGGATCTCGTAGGCAGAAGGGGCAAGGGCGACGCCGCGCTCCAACATGGCGTTGAAGAAGCGGGCGTAGATCCCGTTGGCGGCCGCCGCCTTGGCGTCGTCATAGCTGGTGACAGGGGAATCAGCGAAGAACAGGCCGACCATGGTGCCGGCGCGCGGCATCTGCACCGGGGCGCCGGCCTCGGCGAGGACGGGCGGCAGCAGGCGGGCCAGCTCCTCTGCCCGGCCCTCGAGCATGGTGTAGGCCGCGTCGTCGAGCAGCTCGAGCGCGGCGAGACCCGCAGCGGTCGCGAGCGGATTCCCCGACAGCGTTCCGGCCTGATACACGGGGCCGATGGGCGCCAGCTGCTCCATCACGTCGCGCCGACCTCCGAAGGCAGCGAGTGGCAGACCGCCGCCCACGATCTTGCCCAGCATCGTCAGGTCAGGCGTGACGCCGTACCGCTGCTGCGCGCCGCCGGGGCCGAGGCGGAAGCCGGTGATGACCTCGTCGAAGATCAGCAGCGCACCGGCCCGATCGCACGCGGCCCGCAGTCCCTCGAGGAACCCCGGCGCGGGCGGGACCAGCCCCATGTTGGCGGCGACCGGCTCGACGATGACCGCGGCCACGTCGACGTCGACCGCGGGCACGACGTTGTACGGCGCCACGACGGTCTGGGCGACGGCGCTCTCCGGGACCCCTGCGGAGTCGGGCAGGCCCAACGTGGCCACGCCGCTGCCGCCGCCCGCCAAGAGGCTGTCCGAGTGGCCGTGGTAGCAGCCCGCGAACTTGACGATGCGGCTGCGACCGGTGGCGCCTCGCGCAAGGCGGATCACGCTCATGCCCGCCTCGGTGCCGCTGGACACGAGACGGACCTGCTCGATCGAGGGCACGCGGTCGACGATGGTCTCGGCCAGTAGGACCTCGCGTTCGGTGGGTGCCCCGAACGTCGTCCCGTCGCCCGCTGCCCGGCCGATGGCCTCGATGACCTTGGGGTGGGCGTGGCCGAGGATCGAGGCGCCCCACGACTGCACGTAGTCGATGTACTTGCGGCCTTCGGTGTCGTAGACGTAGGCGCCGTCGCCGCGCGCCACGAAGTACGGCGTGCCGCCCACCGACCCGAAGGCCCGCACCGGCGAGTTCACCCCGCCCGGCGTCACCTCGAGTGCGCGCTTGAACAGCTCCTCGTTGCTAGTCATTGCGCCGGTGCGCGCCCGCTCTATCCATTGAGGCGCTCCGCCACCTCGCCAGCCAGATACGTGAGGATGACGTCGGCGCCCGCCCGCTTGATAGCGGTGAGATGCTCCATGGCTACGGCGTCGCCGTCGATCCAGCCCCGCTCGGCCGCGGCCTTGAGCATCGAGTACTCGCCGCTGACGTGGTACGCCGCCACGGGAACGTCGACCGCGTCACGCACGTCGGCGATGACGTCGAGGTAGGCCAGCGCGGGCTTGACCATCACCATGTCGGCGCCCTCGTCGATGTCGGCCAGCACCTCGGCTATGGCTTCTCGCGCATTGGACGGGTCCTGCTGGTAGCCCTTGCGATCGCCGCCACCGATGATCTCCACGTCGACCGCATCGCGGAACGGCCCGTAGAGGGCGGACGCGTACTTGGCCGCATACGCGAGGATCGCCGTGGAGCTGAACCCGCCATCTTCGAGTGCGTCGCGGATCGCACCCACCTGGCCGTCCATCATCCCGGACGGCGAAACGACATCAGCGCCCGCCTCGGCCTGGGCCAAGGCGACGCGCTGATACAGCTCGACGGTGGCGTCGTTGTCGACGTCACCACGCGCGTCGAGCACCCCGCAGTGCCCATGGTTGGTGTACTCGTCGAGGCACAGGTCGGCGAACAGCACGACGCTGTCGCCGAGCTCGTCGCGGAGATCGCTGAGCGCGACCTGCACGATGCCATCGGGCGCCCACGCCTGCGACCCGGTTGCGTCCTTGCTCGCGGGCACTCCGAAGAGGATGACGCCGGGCACGCCCAGGTAGGACAGCCGCCTGGCTTCCTTCACCAGCGAGTCCCTGGTGTGCTGCACCACGCCTGGCAGCGAGGCGATGGGTTGGGCCTCGTCGATGCCTTCGCGCACGAACAGCGGCGCAACGAGGTCGTCGACCGAGAGCTTGGTCTCGGCGACCAATCGGCGCAGGGCTGGCGTGCGGCGTAGGCGCCGCAGCCGGCGGGCGGGGAACGTCATGCTGCGAACCATCGTAGGAGTGCGTCCACCAAACCCTCCACGGTGTGGACCTCGGCCTCGATGGAGACATCGAGGCCCGCAGCCCTCGCCGTCTCGGCCGTGACCGGACCGATGCACGCGACCACGGTTGGTACCGCGTCCTTGCCTGCGACAGCGAGGTAGTTGGTGACCGTCGACGACGACGTGAACGTGACGGCGTCGGCGTGGCGGGCGGCCTCGAGCGCGGCCGGGGCCGGCGTGGCCTGCTCGGTGCGGTAGGCGTCGACGATGTCGACATCCCACCCCTTGGCTCGCAGACCGTCGGGCAGCACCTCACGCGCGACCGCGGCGCGCGGCAGCAGCACGCGGCCCGGTCCGTGGGGGAATGCGTCGAGCAGCGCCTCTGCCACGAAGCGTTCGGGCACCAGGTCGGCGGCGATGTTGGCGTCCCGCAGGCGTTCGGCCGTTCCCGGCCCGATGGCCGCGACCCGCGCCGTGCCGAAGGCGCGGGCGTCCCGCAGGAGGGGGACGAACCGGGTCACGGCGTTGGCCGAGGTGAAGATCACCCAGTCGTAGGTCGACACCGCTCCCGCGGCGGCCCGCAGCGCGGTGCCGTTGTCGGCCGGATCCACCATGGTGATCGATGGCAGCTCCACGGTCTCCGCGCCGAGGTCGTGCAGGCGGACGACGAGGTTCGACGCCTGATCTCGCGAGCGCGTCACGACGATGCGCCGTCCGAACAAGGGGCGGCGCTCGAACCACGCCACGTCGAGGGCTGCGACGGCGCCGATGACGATGGTGGCGGGCGACTGGAGCGGCGCGTCGGCCAGGCCGCCGAGGGTGGTGCGCACCGTGCGCTGCTCAGGTCGGGTGCCCCATTGCACAGAGGCCACGGGTGTCGCTGCATCGAGCCCGCCGCGCATGAGCCGCTCGGCGATGGCCGCGCGCGTGGCCACGCCCATGAGCACGACGATGGTGCCTCCAACCCTCGCGACCGCGTCCCAATCGGTCTCGGTCGCGGCCCACGGGTCTTCATGACCCGTGACCACGGTGAATGACGTCGACACGCCGCGGTGGGTCAACGGAACGCCTGCGTACGCGGGAGCCGCGACCGCGGACGTGATGCCGGGGACCACCTCGAATTCGACGCCTGCGTCCGCCAGGGCCGCCGCCTCTTCGCCGCCGCGCGCGAACACGAACGGGTCGCCGCCCTTCAGCCGCACCACCGTCTGGCCCGACTTGCCCCGCTCCACGAGCAGGGCGTTGATGTCCTCTTGGGCGATGCTCGGCGAGCCCGGCGTCTTGCCCACGCTGATGCGCTCCGCGCCGGCCGGCGCGAGGTCGAGCAGCGACTCCACTGACAGCCGGTCGAACACGACGACGTCGGCGCGGGCCAGCAGTTCGGCGCCCTTGACCGTGATCAGTCCGGGATCCCCCGGCCCCGCGCCCACCAGGTACACGGTCACCTGATGTCACCCAACAGTGCTTCGCCACCCGAGTCGTCGAGGAGGTGACGGGCGACGGCGCGTCCGAGGGCGACGCCGTCGAGGTCGGTGGCGGTGTGGCGCAGCACGATGCGACCGTCGAGGCTGGCGATGAGTCCCGTCAGCGTGAGCCGGCCCGCCCCTTCCGCGACCGCATGCGCGCCGACTGGCAGGTCGCAGCCGCTGCCCAGCTCGGCGAGGAAGGCCCGCTCGGCGTCGACCGTCGCTCGCGACGGGGCGTGCTCGATGGCGGCCAGCCTGACCCACGTGTCGTCGTCGTCCTCGCGGCACTCGACGGCCAAGGCTCCTTGCGCAACCTGGGGGAGCATCACGTCGGGTTCCAGGATCTCGTGGATGCGACCGCTCTCGCCCAGACGCTCGAGGGCGACGGCGGCCACGACGATCGCCTCGAAGTCGGCCGCCTTGGACAGCCGCGTCGCCATGTTGCCCCGCAGTCCGGCGAAGGTGAGATCCGGCCGGTAGGCCGCGAGCTGAGCCCGACGGCGCACCGAACCCGTTCCCACACGGCCGCCGGTCGGCAGGTCGTCGAGGCGACCGCCGACGAGGGCGTCGCGCGGGTCCCCTCGGCGGGGAACGGCTCCGATCACGAGCCCGGGCACGGGTTCCGACGGCAGGTCCTTGGCCGAATGAACGGCGACGTCGGCCCGTCCTTCGAGGACCGCAGCTTGGACCTCCTTGACGAACACGCCCCGCCCGCCCATCTCCCAGATGGGGACGTCCTGGTTGCGGTCGCCCGTGGTCTCGACCACGACCAACTCCGCATCCGTGCCGAGCAACCCGGCGACGTGCTCCGCCTGCCACCGGGCCAGCGGACTCCCCCGCGTGGCCACCCGCACCGGCACCGCCGCCCCTACAGGTCGAACAGGGTGCGCAGGGCCTCGGCCAGCCGGTCGCCCTTGGGGGTACCGCCGTCGCGCTTCACCCGCACGGTGGGCTCGTGGAGCAGCTTGTTGACGATGCCGCGTGAGAGCGCCTCGACCGCCTCGCGCTGGCGGGGGTCGAGATCGGCGAGGCGGGCACGGAAGCGCTCGAGCTCGGCGGTGCGGAGGGTCTCGGCCCGCTCGTGCAGCGCGGCGACGACAGGCGCGGCCTGGCGGGCACCCGCCAGCCCCGCCCACCGGTCGAGCTCGGCGTCGATGATCACTTCGACGTTGGCGATCTCGCCCCGTCGGCTGGCGAGGCCCGCCTCCGCGAAGGCTCGGAGGTCGTCCATGTCGAGCAGGGTCACGCCGGGCAGGTCGCCCACCGCCGCGTCCACGTCGCGCGGCACGGCCACATCGACGACCAGCAGGGGCCGGTCGGGACGCGCGGCCATGACCGGCGCGAGATCGTCGGCCTCGACCACGATCGCAGGCGAGCCGGTGACGGTCAGCAGCACGTCCGCCGTCTCCAGCGCAGCAGGCAGCGCGCCGAGCTGGACGGCCTGGCCACCCACGCGTGCCGCCAGCGCGGCAGCGGTGCTCCAGGTGCGGTTGGCAACGAGCACCTCGGCGACACCCTCACTGGCGGCCAGGGCCTGGGCCACGCCGCCGCCCATCTCGCCGGCACCGACGACGAGGATGCGCTTGCCCGCGAGCGTGCCGAGCCGCTCGGCGGCCATCTCCACCGCGGCCTGGGACACCGACGTCGTCCCGCGCGCGATGCCAGTCTCGGATCGGGCCCGCTTGCCCACTTCGACCGCGTGACGGAAGAGGGCGGTGAGCTGCGATCCGGCCGCACCTTCGGCGTGGGCGCGGGCCGCGGCGTCGCGGACCTGGCCGAGGATCTCGCTCTCGCCGACAACCGCGGAGTCGAGGCCGGCCGCGACGCGGAAGAGGTGCTCGACGGCCGCGTCGTCGTGGTACGAGTAGATGAAGTCAGAGATCTCCTCGGGGGCGACGAAGCCGAGGTCGGTGAGGAAGTTGCGGGCGTCCTGGACGCCGCCGTGGTACTTGGCCGCGACTGCGTAGATCTCGGTGCGCATGCACGTGGAGAGGACCAGCACCTCGTCGAGGTGGTCACGTCCGGCCAAATCGGCCAGCGCCTTGGGCAGGCGCGACGAGCTGACCGTCATGCGCTCGAGAAGCTCGAGCGGGACGCTGCGCTGGTTCAGTCCGACGACGATGACAGACACGCCTGGAGGCGCTCCCTTGCTTGCTGGACCTGCCCAGCCCTGATGAGGGCCAGCATGTCGGAGTCGAGGGCCTTCTGCCAGTCGAGGGATTCGGTGGAACCGCCGCCGGCTCGGACCCGCGTCCGCTCCTCCGACAGCAACGCGAGCAGGGTCTCGTATTCCGGACCCATCTCGGTGTCGACGTGGCGCCGCAGCCAAGCGGCGAGGGCGGGGCTGTGACCGCCGGTGGAGACGGCGACCGTGAGCGGCCCGCGTCGGGCCACTGCGGGCAGGGTGAAGGAGCAGTGGGCGGGGTCATCCGCGCTGTTGACCCATACGGCGGCTGCCGAACCGTCCTCGTAGACGCGTGCGTTCACGTCGGCGTCGTCGGTGGCCGCCATCACCAACCGGTAACCGATGACGTCGCCTGCCGCGTAGGGCCGTTCCTCCCACGTCACGCCGTCGAGGGCCCGCACCTCGGCGCCGACGGTCGAGGCGACCACGTGCACCCGCGCCCCGCAGTCCCGGAGGCCGGCCGCCTTGCGCGCCGCGATGGCCCCGCCGCCCACCACCAGGCAGGGCAGTCCGTCGACGACCAGATTGACCGGGTACAGCAGGGCGTCGACGGGCATCAGACGGTGGCCGCGTCACCGTTGCCGGCGACCGCGGACTGGCGCTGCTGGTAGAAGCTGAGGATCTGCAGCTCGATGGACAGGTCGACCTTGCGGATCGAGACGGTGGGGGGCACCGAGATCACGGTGGGGGCGAAGTTGAGGATTGCGCTCACGCCCGCCTCGACCAGCTGGTCGGCCACGGCCTGGGCCGCAGTGGCCGGGGTGGCGATGACCCCGATGGCGGGGTGCTCGGCCTCGGCGATGGCGGGGAGGTCGTCGAGGTGGCGCACCTCGATCTCCCCGATGCGCTCCCCGACCTTGGCCCGGTCGGCGTCGACGAGCGCGACCACTCGGAAGCCCCGCGCCGAGAACCCCTTGTAGTTGGCCAGGGCGTGGCCGAGGTTGCCCAGCCCCACGATGACCACGGGCCAGTCCTGGGTGAGGCCCAGCTCGCGGCTGATCTGGTACAGCAGGAACTCCACGTCGTAGCCCACGCCACGCGTGCCGTAGGAGCCGAGGTAGGAGAGGTCCTTGCGAACCTTGGCGGCGTTCACCCCGGCCATGTCGGCCAGCCGCTCGGACGACACCGTCGCCACCTTGGTGTCGGCCACCTCGAGCAGGCAGCGCAGGTAGACGGGCAGGCGGGCGACCGTGGCCTCTGGGATCCTTCGAGGGGCCCGGTCACCCATGTTCACAAAGTACCAAACGCTCGCGGCGGCAAGCAGTCTCCCGGCCCGACGTACGATGCGACCGATGCTCACGACCGCCTTGGGCACGGCTGCGGGCCTGGTCGCCCTCGCCTTCGCCCTGTCCACCTTCGAGCGGTGGCTGGACGGTCGCCGGCCTCACGAACTGGCGTGGACGGTTTCCTTCCTCATGTTCGCCGTCGCATCGTTCGCCCTGGCCGCGGGGGCCCGGGGCGGGTGGGACGGCACGACCTTCCGGCTGTTCTGGATCTTCGGCGCGGTGGCCAACGTGCCGTTCCTGGCTGTCGGCACCATCTACCTGCTGGGCAGCCGACGCGCGGGCCACGTGACGGCGACGGTCGTCGCCCTTGTGGTGGCCTTCGCCGCGGGCGTGATCACCATGGCGCCGTTCCGCGGCCCCCTCCCGGCCGACCGGCTGCCTCAGGGCTCTGAGGTCTTCGACGCCCTGCCGCGCGTCCTGGCCGGCGTCGCGTCCGGCGGCGCCGCCCTCGTCGTCTTCGCCGGCGCGGTGTGGAGCGCCTGGCGCTATCGGGGCGGGCGCATGACGGTCGCCAACGTGCTGATCGCCCTCGGCACCGCCATCACGGGCGCAAGCGGCCTTGCCAACTCGGTGTGGGGCGAGATGACGGCGTTCGCCGTGTTCCTCGTCGCCGGCATCGTCGTGATCTTCGCCGGCTTCCTCGTCGCCAACGGCGCGCGCCGCGAGCCGGTGCGCCGCCTCAGCGCAGTGCCCGACGCAGCACCTTCCCCGCAACTCCCTGCGGCAGCGACTCGACGAACATGACCTTGGTCGGGCACTTGTAGCGAGCCAGCCGGGTCGCGCAGAAGTCGATCAGCTCGTCCTCATCGACCAGCCGGCCCCCCTCGGCGACCACGAACGCCTTCACCGTCTCGCCCGAGTGCGGGTGGGCCACGCCGACGACGGCGACCGCCGCGACGCCCGGGTGCTCGAGCAGGACGTCCTCGACCTCGGCCGGGTACACGTTGAACCCCGACACGATGATCAGGTCCTTGGCCCTGTCCACGATGTAGAGCCAGCCGTCGTCGTCGACCACTGCTATGTCGCCGGTGCGCAGCCAGCCGTCCGGCGTCAGGGCGTTGCGCGTGGCCTCGTCGTTGCGCCAGTAGCCCGGGAAGACGTTGGGACCGCGGACCCAGATCTCACCCGGGTCGCCGGCGAACGTGTCGTCGCCCTGCTCGTCGACGAGCCGGACATCGACCCCCGGGAGGGGGACGCCGATCGACGTCGGCTTCTCGGGACCCTCGGGCAGCGCCGAGGTGACGACGGGAGCGGCCTCCGTGAGGCCGTAGCCCTGGCGGATAGGGACGCTGAAGCGCTGGGTGAAGGTCCGCGACACCTCGTCTGACAAGGGTGCCGCGCCGCTGGTGGCCAACCGGACGGTGGCGAACGTGTCGGGGTCGGCGCCGTCGATGGCCGCCCACGCCGCGTACATCGGCGGGGCGCCGGACACGAGGGTGACCTTGCGGTCGCGGATGGTGTCGAGGGCGCTGGCGGGGTCGAAGCGCTCGACCAGCACCACGGACGCCCCCGCCGACAGCATGAGGCCGAGCACGACGTTGAGTCCGAAGACGTGGAAGAGCGGCAGCACACCGAGGGCGACGTCGTCGGCGGTGACGTGGCGGCCGGGGTGGGACTGCACCTGGGCGATGTTGGCCAGCAGGTTGCCGTGGTTCAGCATGGCCGCCTTGGGCGCGCCGCTCGTTCCCGCGGTGAACAGGAGCACGGCCAGGTCGTCGTCGGCCCGGTCCACGACGGCCGTGCTGTCGCCACCGAACAGGTCGTTGAGCTGGGTGGCGCCGGCCAGGTCCACGCCCTCGGTCACGAGCACGGCCTCGAGCGCCAGCGCGCCGCGATCCAGGCCCGAGGCGGCGGCGCGTGCGCCGGGTCCAACGACGAGGACCTTGGCCTCGATGGCGGCCAGCTGGCTCTGCAGCTCGGCCGGCGGGCTTGTGGGGTTCACGGGCACGGCGACCGCGCCCGCGCCCAGCGCCGCCAGGTACGACACCGCGAAGAGCCAGTTGTTGGCGCTGGCGATGGCCACCCGGTCGCCGGGGGCGACGCCGAGGCGGGTCAGCCCGCCCCGCAGCTCGCCCACCTGGCGCCGCAGCTCGGCATACGTCGTGACGTGACCCCGGCTGACGAGGGCGGGAGCGTCGTCGGGATGACCTTCGATGATGGTGGCGAGGTTCATGAGCCGTCCCCTAGGAACGCTCCCTGCTCGAGGAGCGACGCGCGAACCTGCTCGCTCCCGCCCTCCCCCCGCAAGTCGAGCACCGCCGCGGTGCCCGCCGCTTGCCCCAGCGTGAGGGAAGGCGCCATGACCCGCAACGACGCGAGCGCGTCGGCGTCGGCCGAGACGCAGCGGCCTGCAGCCCACACGTTGGCCAGGCCGCGCGGCCTGAGGGCGCGCAACGGCACCTGGTACCACGCGCCGTCGGGCAGGTTGACGTACTCCGTCGAGCGTCCCTCGACGTGGTACTCGCGCGGCCACGCGCCGGCGGCGACGCCGTCAGGGAAGCGGGCCTGGCCGTCGACGTCGGCGCCGGTGAGGACGTACTCGCCGGTGACGCGCCGCGACTCGCGGACGCCCAACGCCGGCGCGGTGTCGGCGAGGAACGCGCCCGCGAACCCCGGCACATGCTGGACGACGAAAGCGGCCGCCTCCTCCGCACGCGCCCTGCCCTCCAACTCGCCGTGGGTCGCCTCGTCGAGATCGGTGACGTCGATCGGTGTGCCGTCGGGATTCGTGATCCGCGTCATCGCGCCGATGAACTCGCCAGGTCGGAACGTGGGCAGCAGGGCGCCGCCGTCTCGCGACAGATGGGCGCCGTGAGTCGCGATCGCGTCGGCCAGGGCGTTGAGCCCCTGGCTCAACACCAGCTGGTCGTCGGCGTGCTCCAGCAGGAACTGCACCGACGCGTGCTGGCGGTGGCCGGGCGGGCTCATGTCCCAGTCCCCGCCCGCGAACACGACCAGATCCGCGTCACCTGTCGCGTCGACGAAGGTGCGGGCTCGCACCGCTTGGGGCCCACGTTTGCTCGCGACGATCACCGCCTCGAGCCGGTCACCGTCGCGGACCACGTCGGACACCAGCGCGTGCAGCAGCAGGCGGATGCCGGTCGCCTCGGTGACCAGATGGTCGAAGAGGCGCTTGGCCGCCCACGGCACGTAGAGGAGCACGGCCGTGCCCTTGAACGGCACGGGCCCCATCCCTGCGCCGCGGATCTTGAGGGCCTCGGCCACCTCCTCGGCGATGCCGCGGCTGACGTACCCGAACGAGGATCCATCCTGCACGTACAGCCCGCAGATGGTGCCGACGGACGCGGCGGTGAAGTTGCCGCCGAGGAAGCCGTGGCGCTCGAGCAGGCACACCGAAGCACCCAGCCGCGACGCCGCCAGGGCGGCTCCCAGGCCGGCGGGGCCGCCCCCGGCCACGCACACATCGACGTCCGCGATCACGGGTGCGGTACGGGCGGAGATTTGCACCGATTCGTCCGGCACTGACGCTCAAGTTAGGCGCCACCGAGGCCGAGAGATAGGAAACCCACGAAACGGCAACACCAGGGAAACCCGGTTGCGCAAAGCCACGGGCCTAACGAGACGACCGGACGTCTCCACGGCAGCCGAGCCACCGAATGGGGGCAGACGCCCTCCCGTGGGAGCTGGAAAGACCACAACGGAGGGAATCGCATGCGCAAGGCCATCGTGGCAACGATCATCGGAGTGCTCGCCCTGGGTGGCAGCGCCGTGCTCAGCGCCACTCCCGCCAGCGCCGACACCGTCGACGCCGGCATGGAAGCGGCCTTCGTCGCCAAGATCAACGCCCTCCGCGCCTCCAAGGGCCTCGGCGCCCTCGCCGTTCACGGCGAGCTCGTGAGCGTGGGCCGCAACTGGGCCCAGCACATGGCAACCGCCGGTGAGATCTCCCACAACCCGAACTTCCCGAACCAGGTCACCGCCAACTGGCGCAAGCTCGGCGAGAACGTGGGCCGCGGCGGTGCGGTCGACGCCCTGTTCAACGCCTTCGTCAACAGCCCCGCCCACTACGAGAACCTCGTCGACGGTGCCTTCAACTATGTCGGCATCGGTGTGGTCATCCGGAGTGACGGCACCATCTTCACCTCGCACCAGTTCATGCAGCTCGGTTCCGCCGCCGCTCCTGCGCCGGCGCCCAGGGCCCCCGCCGCCCCGAAGGCCGCCGCCGCCCCACGGCCGGCGGCCGCGCCGCGGCCCACCACCCCCCGCGCTCCCACCGCACCCCGTGCGGCGGCCGCGCCGAGGGCCGCCGCAGCCGCCCCGGTCGAGGCCCCCGCCCCGCCGCCCCCGCCCCCCGTGCCCCCCGCCCGCTTCGTCCAATCCCTCGAGCAGCTGCAGGGCCCGAGCCCCGCTTGATTCACTAATCGTGCGCCTCCGGGCACACTGAGCACGTGCCGGCAATCGAGACCGAGGGGTTGACCAGGGCGTTCGGCCCGCGGATGGCCGTTGACGGACTCGATCTGCACGTCGAGCCAGGTGAGGTGCTCGGTCTGCTCGGACCCAACGGAGCGGGCAAGACCACGACGGTGCGCCTGCTCAACGGCGTGCTGCGCCCTGACAAGGGCCACAGCCGGGTGCTCGGGCTCGACCCCGTCGCCGACGGCGTCGCCCTGCGTCGCCGCACGGGCGTGATGACCGAGTCCTCGGCCCTCGACGACCGCCTCACCGCACGAGAGAACGTCGTCGTGCACGCGCGCATCCGGGGCTATGCACGCGACGACGCGACCCGCCTGGCCAACGAGCTCCTCGAGCGATTTGGGATGGCGGGCCGGGAGGACCAGTCGGCCGCGGGCTTGTCCACCGGCCAGCGCAAGCGGGTCGCCCTGGCTCGCGCCTTGCTGCACGACCCCGAGGTGCTGTTCCTCGACGAGCCGACGGCGGGGCTCGACCCCGAGGCGACGCGCGACGTGATCGAGACCATCGCCGCGCTCGCACGCGAGCGGGGCCGCACGGTGCTCCTGTGCACGCACTTCCTGCCCGAGGCGGCGCGGCTGTGCACGCAGCTCGCCATCCTGCGTGAGGGACGAGTGGCGGCCGCAGGGTCACTCGCCCAGCTGGCCGCCCAGCTGCGGCCTGGCGTCGCCGTCGACGTCGACCTCGGCCGCCGGGCGGAACCGGAGGCGCTGGCGCTGCTGGCGAGAGTCCCCGGGGTCGAGCAGGTCGACGCGGCCGAGAACGGCGCCCTCGTGCGAGTGCAGTCGCGCGATGTCGTGCCGTCGCTCGTCGCCGCCCTGGCCGGTCGCGAGGTCCCAGTGTTCGCGGTCGTGCCCAGGCCGCCCTCGATCGACGAGATCTACTTCGCGGTCACGGGAGCGTCGGCATGACGCGGGACTGGACGGCGATCCGCGCCGTGCTGGCCAAGGACGTGCTGGCCGTGCGCCGCTCGAAGGCGGTCGTGCTGCCCATGCTGATCGTGCCCTTCTTGCTGCTCGTCGTGCTGCCCCTCGCTATCGGCCTGGCCGCGCTGTCCTCTGACCCGCCGGGCGTGGGTGGGTTCCTGGAGGCGGTCCCTGCTCGGCTCCGCGACGTGATCCGCGACCTGCCGCAGCGCCAGCAGCTCCTCGTGCTGGTGGACGGCTACCTGCTCGCGCCCCTGTTCATGATCGTGCCGCTGATGGTCGCCAGCGTGCTGGCGGCCGACGCCTTCGCCGGTGAGAAGGAGCGCAAGACGCTCGAGGGCCTGCTTCATCTGCCCATCGGCGAGCGGGACCTCTTCTACGCCAAGGTCGGCGGCGCCTTCCTGCCGGCCATGGCCGTGTCGTGGATCGGGTTCGCGCAGTTCGTCGTCGTCGCCAACGCCATCGGGTGGGGCGTCATGCACCGGCCGTTCCTGCCGACTCGACTCTGGATGGTGATGATGGCGTGGGTCGCGCCCGCCGTCGCCGCCCTCGGGATGGGGGTCATGGTGCGGGTGTCGGCGCGCGCCCGCACGACCCAGGAGGCCAACCAGCTCGGCGGCGCGGTCGTGCTCCCGCTCATCTTCCTGGTGGTGGGCCAGTCCACTGGATTGCTGCTCGTCGAGCTGCCCGTCGTCGTCGCCGCCGGCGCCGTCGTGTGGGCCATCGCCTTGTGGCTGCTGCACCGAGGCGCCACCCGCTTCACGCGCGACGCCATGCTCGAAGCTGCGTAGATCAGCGAGCGGCGAAGAGGAACTGCACCAGCGCCGCGGTGAGGATCAGCAGCAGCAAGGCGATGATCGCGATCGTGGTGGCGGGTCTCACGTGGGTTCCTTCAAGGTGACGCCGGTGCCGGGGTGGAGCTTGAGCTGGTCGGCGGCCGACGCTCGGTCGAGGGCGATGGACAGCAGCCCGTAGGAGTCGAGTACGAGGCCGATCTGGCCCGGCTTGAGCTCGCCGTAGGCTGTCGCTCGCTGGGCGGTGCGCACCTGATCGCCCCACAACAGGCTCACCCGGTCGCCCATGGCTTCGATGTCCTCGGGCCCGACGTTGAGCTGGGCGTTGCCGTAGCGGTCGACCCAGAGCACCTCGCCCTCGATGGCGCCGTCCTCCTCGCGGGGGATGGGCACCGTGCCCGGGAGCATGGTGATGGGGTCGATGAGCTCGCCCAGCTCCTCGAGCGGCACGCCGGCACAGAGGTGGGCGGCCGCGGGGGCGAAGATGTCGCGGCCCGCGAACGTCGCACCGGGCGCCTCGAGGTGGTACTTGGGATTGGTGAGGGTGACGGTGCGGCCCGCGCCACCCGTCATGGCGACGGCCGCGGCGAGCAGGCCGTTGTCGGGACCGACGAGCACCGCCTCCCCCTCGTCGCCGACCTCGATGGCGACGGCCCGCCGCGCGGTGCCCACTCCGGGGTCGACGACGGCGAGCACCACCCCGGGGACGAGGTACTGCACGCTGCGCACGAGGGCGAGACTGCCGCCGCGGATGTCGTGGGGCGCCACCTCGTGGGTGATGTCGATGACGGTCACCTCGGGCGCGATCGACCGGATGACCGACTTCACCACGCCGACGAACTCGTCACTGTGGCCGTAGTCGGACAGGAACGAGATCGTGTCGTACCGCGCGATCACATTCGCTCGCTTGCAAGCTGCGCTCGCTGGGGTGCGATGGGGGCCCCACCAGTTCCGCCTGGTCGCCGCGTTTGGACGCGCGCCCCATCGCGGACTGCTGCCAGACCTGGGTGTTCCCGCTCGTGCATGTGCGGGGCGACGCTACCGCGCCTCCCCCGCCGCAAAGCCTGCGCTCAGCCCGCCTCGGTGTAGCGGTCGGCCAGGTACTTGTCGATGTCGTCCTCACGGATCCGGTAGGACTTGCCCACCCGGACCGCGCCCATCTCTCCACCCTGGATGAGCCGGTACACCGTCATGTTCGAGACCCTGAGCAGGCTCGCAACCTCGGCAACCGTGAGGAAACGAGCCTTCGCGTTCGGAACCTGCGCCAGTGGAATCACCCCTTCTCCGCAGGGGGGAATGTACGCCACTGGGGCTCCTGGGGAAAGTGGGAGTTCATTGGGTGCACTTGTGGTCGTATACAGCCACAAGTGCACCCAATGGCGGGGGGTCAGTCCTGGCCGAGCTGCTTGGAGCGCTCGGTGGCGGCCGCCACGGCCT
>JBEEFQ010000222.1:0-34884 GCA_041166245.1 Actinomycetota bacterium
CTCACAGCGGGGGCGGACGAGGCGATGACGGGCACGCCGCAGGCCATCGCCTCCAGCACCGGAAGCCCGAAGCCCTCGTAGAGGCTGGGATACACGAAGGCAGACGCGCGTGCGTACAACGCGCGCAGCTCGTCGCCGGTGACGAACCCGGCCAGGACCACCTTGTCCTCGACGCCGTGGCGAGCCGGGTCGACCAGCGCCGTTTGCGACTTCCACCCGGTCGGGCCAACGACGACGAGCGGCACATCGAGCCCGCGCCGGTGGGCGATGCCGTACGCCTCGATGAGCCTGGCCAAGTTCTTCCGCGGCTCCATCGTTCCGACGGACAGCAGGTAGTCGGACTCGACGCCCAGTCGGCGGTGCACCTCGGCGAGCCGGTCCGACGACGCGGGCTGCCATCCGGCGTCGGTGCCGAGATGCACGGTCACGACACGCTCGGTCTCGATGTCGAGCAGTTCGAGCACGTCGCGGCGGGTGGCCTCCGAGTCGGTGATGACGCGGTCTGCGGCGGCGACGGCTCGGCGGACGACCAGCTGCTTGTAGCGGGCGCGCTGCATCCCGAAGGTCTCCGGGAAGAGGAACGGCGTCATGTCGTGCACGGTGACGACGGTGCGCGGCGCCGCGCCGATGCGCAGGGCGAGCGGATCGGGGTGATGGAAGACGTCCACGTGCCTACGTCTGGCTGCGGCCGGGAGCCACGCCTGCTCATAGGGCAGGCGCACCGCTCGGGCCCGCAGCGGGAGCGCGAACCGGTGCTCGGAGACGTGCGCGGTATCGATCTTTGCTGTAGGCAGCTCGGCGTCGGACCCCGCGAAGACATCGAGGTAGTGCTCCCCGAGGGCCGTGGGGAGATGTGCGAGCAGGAGGCGGATGTAGTTGCCGACACCCGAACGGCTGGCGCGTGGGTACGACAGCAGCTGCGCACCGATGCCGACGCGCACGATCAGGCGCCGGCGCGGCGCGGCCGGCTGACCGACCGGAACACCTCGGCGTGGGCGGCCGCCGACGCGTCCCACGTGAACCGGGCCGCCCATTCCAGGCCCGCACCCGCCAGCGCCTCGCGCCGCCCCGGGCTCGCGAGCACCGACCGGCACGCCTCGGCGAAGGCTGCGACATCGCCGTCGTGTACCAGGATGCCTGCGGACCCGACCACCTCGGGAAGGGCGCTGTTGTCGAAGCTGACGACCGGTGTCCCGCTCGCCATCGCCTCGAGCACGGGCAGCCCGAACCCCTCGTATCGACTGGTCATCGCCAAGAGCGACGCGCCTTGATAGAGCGACCGCAGCTCTTCGGCCGAGACGTGGTTCAGCAGGTCAACGCGCTCTGGATGGGGTGTCGGGTCGAGGATGCTACGCACCCGCATCTCGGCGCGGGGGCCCATCTTGCCGACCATCTTCAAGCGGTGAGGGAGGCCGGCGTCGGCGAGGGCAGCGATGACGCAGAACGCCTCGGCGAAGCCCTTGTGGGGTCCGTACTCACTCACATAGAGGAGGTAGGGCGGATCGGGCTCGGGCGCGCGCTCGGCCGGACGGAACGACGAATCCACGCCGTTGTACGCGACGTGGATGCGGTCCCGCTCCAGACCCAACAGCCGCACGCCGTCCCGTGCCGTGTACTCGGATATGGCGATGACTGCGGTGGCGGCGCGGATGCGTCGCCCGCGCGCCTTCCATCGGCGGCGCTCGCCCCGGTACTTGGGATGGTCGTAGGCGATGGGGATCACGTCGTGCAGCGTCTGCACCCAGGGCACCGACGAGCGGCGGGGCGGATCGGTGCCCGGGCTGAAGAAGAGGTCGGCGCCGGACCGGTCGATGTCGCGCGGCAGGAGCAGTGACTGCTCGTAGAAGTTGAGGCGATTGGTGAACCGACGCCGCATCGGCACCGAGCGCACGCCGTCGGGGAGGGCGGTGGCGTCGGTGACCAGACCATGGAAGCGGAGGTCCGGCTCGACCACGAGACGGCCCACGATGTTGCGCAGGTAGGTCGCGAGGCCACGAGTCGCCGACGAGGCGGAGAGGGGACGTCCGTCGACGAGGATGTCCGTCAAGTCGGGTTGCCGTTGGCGTCGGCCGCGGCGTCGTGCTTCGAGCCGTAGCCGTAGCCGTAGCCATAGCCGTAGGTCGCGTCCGGAGCGTCCTTGGCCTGGTACTTGTTGATCACCAACCCCAGGATGCGCCCTTGGTTTCGTGTGATGGCGTCCTTGGCCCGCTGGACGGCCGCCAATGGGGTGCGACGGGGCTCGACGACGAGCAGGACGCCACCGGCCATTCGGCTCACCACCAGGGTGTCGGCCACGAGCAGCGCGGGCGGGGTGTCGATGAGAACGAGGTCCGCCTCTCGCCCCAGGCGCTGCAGCATGTCGAACGTGCGCCGCGTGCCGAGCAGCTCCGCCGGGTTGCCGACTTGGGGCCCGGTCGCAAGGAGGTAGAAGCCGGTCTGGTTCTGATCGCTGTCGGGGCTCAGCGACACGTACTGCAAGGCATCGTCGAGCGGCAGGCGGTCGAGGAGCACGTCGGAGACGCCGCGCTCGTTGTGCGCCCCCAGCCACCGGTGGCTGTCCGGATGGCGCAGGTCGAGGTCGACCAGCACCACGCGGCGACCGGCGAGGGCCATGCTGCGAGCCAGGTTCACCGTCGTCGCCGTTTTGCCCTCGCCCGGTTGGGAGCTGGTGACAGCGATGCTGGGCCGATCGATGTCGGCGAGCGCGACGGCCAGGTTCGAGCGCAGGACGCGGTACGCCTCGTCCTGCGGGTCGTCAGACTTGAACTGCGGGCGGCGGAGCACGGGTTCCAATTCGCTGGCCGGCTGGGGACTCGAACGGGATGACGCCCAGCACGGGGAGCTCGAGCTTCCGCTCGAGATCGGCGGGCGTCTTCACCGTGACGTCGAGGTACTCGAGCAAGAAGATGGCGGACGCGGCAAGTACGAAGCCGAACAGCCCGCCCAGGATCATCCTGCGCAGCAGTCCGGTCGCCATCGGGACGGTGGGCAGCCCGGCATGCTCGAAGACGTAAGCAGGAAGCTGCGGCAGCTCACCCGCAGCCGGTTGCCGGCTGGGCTCGAACGACTCGATTTTCTCGACGAACGCGTCGGCGATGCCGTTGGCGAGGTCGCGCGCAACCGCCGGTTCCTGGTCGGTGACTCTGATCCTGAGCAGCTGGGTGTCGGTCACCGGGAGGGCCTGGGTGGCCGCGACCACGCCCGCCGCTGATCGCTGGACATCGACCCGTTGCAGCGCCGCCTCTGCGATCGGCTTGCTGTCGATCATGCTGGCGAAGGTCTTGATGACGCGCTCGAGTCCGAGCACTGCGTCCTGGGAGACGCGCGCCTGGTCGGCCGTCCCGAGCTGCTTGGAACCGACGTAGATGGTCGCCTCCGCCGAGTACGTCGCTGCACGCGGGGTGTTGAGGTAGCCGGCCGCCACGCCCGCGGCAACGGTGAGCGTGAGGATCAGCACACGCCTCCGGAGCACAGCGAGATAGCGGCGGAGCTCCATGGGCCTCCTTGGACCGGATGAACGATCGGAGTTCGGTGGGTGAGAGTACCGGATGGGCGGCTGAGCAGATGGCGCCCAAACTTCGACGGTAGAGTCCCGATCTCGTGCGCGTCGCCCTCGTTCATGACTGGATGGTCCGTCCCGGCGGGGGTGAGCGAGTCCTCTGGGGCCTCCACCTCGCGTTCCCTGACGCGCCCATCTACACGTCGTTCTACGACCCGGCCGCCCTGCCGGAGTTCAGAGGATGCGACGTCCGGACCTCATTCCTCCAGCGCTGGCCCTTCTCGCGGATCAACCACCAGTTCTTTCCGTCGCTGCGGGCCATCGCCTTCGAGTCCTTCGACTTCGCCGACTTCGACCTGGTGATCTCCTCGAGCAGCGCGGAGGCCAAAGGAGTGCTCACGCCTCCCGAGACGCTCCACATCAGTTACATCTTCACGCCGACTCGGTACTACTGGAGCGACTATCACGGCTACCGGGCCAATCCTGGCTTCGGCCGGCTCAACCCGGTCATCCGCGCCGTCATGCCGTTGGCCGTCTCGCGCAGACGTCTGTGGGATTTCGCGGCCGCCCAGCGACCGGACAGGCTGATCGCCGACTCCCGCAATGTCGCCGAGCGAATCGAGAAGTACTACCGGCGACGGGCCGACGCGGTGATCTACCCACCGATCGACCTCGCCCACTTCACCCTCGGACCCGGTGACGGGGACGCGTACATCGTGGTCAGCCGCTTCACCCCGTACAAGCGAGTCGACCTCGCCATCTCGGCGTGCGAGCAGCTGGGCCGCCCGCTCCGAATCGTCGGAGCGGGGCCGGAGGAGGATCGGCTACGCCGCATGGCCGGACCGAACACCGTGTTCCTCGGGACCCTCGACGACGACGCGCTGGCTGCCGAGGTGGGACGGGCCAAGGCCCTGCTGTTCCCAACGGATGAGGACTTCGGCATGGTGCCGCTCGAGGCGATGGCGAGCGGCCGCCCCGTCGTGGCCTTTGGCAAGGGCGGCGCCCTCGAGACGGTGATCGACGGGACCACCGGCGTCCTGTTCCCCGAGCAGACCGCAGACTCCATGGCGGCGGCGATCGAGCGGCTGGAGAAACTCGAGTTCGATCCGGCCGTGCTGCGCGCCCACGCCGCCACCTTCGACACGGACCACTTCGTGGCGTCGATGCAGGCCTTCGTGACCAGCGCGATGACGTCGGTGGGCAGCGCGGGCGACGACGACGACCGGGCGCCGAGAGGCCTCCGCCCCGTTCGTCGCGACTCCTAGAGCACCAGGGCGCGGTAGCGAGCCGACGCGCGCGCGAGCACGGCCACTTCGCAGAGGTCGGCGACGAAGTGCAGCGGCAGGATGCCGAACCACTGGATCTTCCTGGCCGGTCCATGGTGGTAGCGCCGGCAGAACCACGCGTACGTCAAGCCGCCCGTGAGCGCGACGCCCAGGCCCGCAGGACCCCGTTCGACCAGGAGGAACACCCCCGACGCGGTGGCGACCAGTGCGGCCGAGTGCGCCCCGTTCTGGAACACGCCCCGCTGGGCTCGTAGCTGCGGGTGCTTCTTCAGGGCCAGGACGAGGCCTTCACGTCGCTTCTTGTCCCGTAGGTGGGACCGGTAATCGGAGGGCCAGACCTCGTGGTACACGAGCGCGTCGGTGGCGAACGTCGAGCTCCCGCCGCCGTCCTTGACGCGCCACGCCAGATCGCAGTCCTCGCCGTACGGATAGCGGAAGCTCTCGTCGAAGCCTCCCGCGTCGACGAGCGCACTCCGCCGATAGCCCATGTTGCAGGTCTCGTAGTACCCGTACTCGCCCGTGACGTCGATGCTTCGCGCAAAAGGTCCGAAGCGAGCGGTCTGATCGGGTTGGGGCAGCGTGCGCCCCTGGACCAGGTCGTGGTCCGAGAGCTCTCGCACGAGCGCGGCCAACCATCCCGCGGCGGGGACGCAGTCGTCGTCGGTGAAGGCGATGAGCGGAGCGGTCGCGGCCTTCCAGCCCACGTTGCGCGCGGTCGCGGCGCCAACGTTCCGAGTCAGGCGGATCGGACGCAACGGAAATGGCGCAGCCGCGGCCAGCCCCTCGAGGGCCTGCCAGGTGTCATCGGTCGACGCGTCGTCGACGACCACGACCTCGAACGGCACACCGTCCTGGGCCGCGAGCCCCTCCACGACGCGCGGCAAGAGGTCGGCCCGATTGTGCGTCGCCATCACGACCGAGATGGCCGGTTCGGACACGTCGGTCACCGTCCCATGCTCGTCAGAGCACCACGGTGCCGGTGCGGGCGCTCCCGATGACCAGAACGGCCGTCGTGACCGCGTCGACCGCCAGTTGCACCGGGACCGTTGCCAGCTGCTCGCCTCGACTCCCGGGGGTCGCTCGCGCGTCGCGAGCACGGGCCCCGAGCCACCAGAGCGCAGCCAGCGCGGACAGCTTCGGTCGTCCCAGCGCCGCCGCGAGCACGGTGCCGTAGAGCGGCACCCGCGTCGGGGTGTTGAGAAGGACGCCGTGTCGGACCAGAGGCCCGGCGCGCAGCTCGGGAACCTCCCGGAACAACGCCGGGAAGGCGACCATCATCCGGGTGCGCCGGTAGAGATCGCGCAGGTCAGGCGGGAAGACGTGGTGATGCACGAGCGCTTCCGGCACGTAGGCCGCTCGGCCCGCCCGTCGGACGCGCCAGCCCAGCAGCGTGTCCTCGCCGAAGCCCATTGCCTGTTCGGTGCTGCCTTGACGAAAGCCGAAGCGGGCCGCAGCACCGGGGTCGAAGCCCCCGGCCTGGTCGTAGGCCTCACGCCGGTAGAAGACGTTGCAGGTGGGATAGAGCCCCTCCTCGCCGGAGGCCATCGTGCGCTCCATGCCGCGGGGCGGCCGCTCCGGAAGGGTCAGCCCGTTGGCGACGTCGGCGCCGGCATCGAGGGCGGCGACGCCGTGCTCGAGCCACTTCTGGTCCGGGACGCAGTCGCTGTCCGTGAACGCGAGGTACTCGGCGGTCGACTCGGCCACGCCGGTGCGACGCCCCGCGTAGGCCCCGCGGCCCTTGTTCGTGACCAGGCGCACCGGCCTCCCTGCCCGGGCGTCGGCGAGCGCTTCCTCGTCGGTACCGTCCGTCGAACCGTCGTCGACGACGATCACCTCGTGCTCGGCAAAGGTCTGGGACGCCAAGCTGTCGAGGAGCCTCCTCAGGAGCAGGCGCCGGTTGCGCACGGGGATGACGACGGAGATGCGGGCACGGCTCATCGGCGGCGCGGGATGCTAGCGGCCCACCCGCATGCGACGAGGGCCCTACGCTCACCGGTCCACATGACCGACGTTCGCATCGGGATCGTGTCCTGGAACACAGCGGAGCTGCTGGGTCGGTGCCTCGACGCGCTTCCGGCCGCCACGGGGGCCCTGACGACCGAGGTCGTGGTCGTCGACAACGACTCGTCGGATGGCAGTGCCGAGGTCGCCGCCGCTGCGGGCGTGGGGGTGGTGCGCAACGCCACGAACGTCGGATACGCCAAGGCCATGAACCAGGCGCTTGCTGACACCGATGCCGAGTTCCTCCTCGCCCTCAACCCGGACACCGAGCCGCCGCCCGGATCTCTCGAGCGCCTGGTGGACGGTCTGCGGGACCGGCCGGACGCCGGACTGGCCGTCCCTCGGCTCGTGAACGTCGACGGATCGACCCAGCACTCGGTCTATCGGTTCCCGTCGCTCGCCGTTGCGGCCGCCGTGACACTCCTGCCGGTGCGCATGCACGCGGGACCGGTGGGGCGGCGGTTCTGGCTGGAGGGCCACGCACCTCACGATCGGACCACCGAGGTCGAGTGGGCCATCGGTGCGGTGCACTGCATCCGGCGTGCGGCGCTCGACGGAGAGGCGCCGTACCGCGAGCGATGGTTCATGTACGTCGAGGACCTCGACCTCTGCTGGCGGTTGTCGGGTCGGGGCTGGAAGGTCGTGCTGGACGCCGATGTCGAGGTTCCTCACGTCGGCAACGCCGCGGGCGCGCAGGCGTGGGGAGCGGAACGCACCGCCCGCTGGCTCGATCCCACCTACGACTGGTACGCGCTCGAGCGGGGCGAGACGGCGGCCCGACGGTGGGCCGCGGTCAACGTGCTCGGGGTCGCCCTCAAGCTCATCGTCGCCAGTGGCGCGGTAGCGCTCCGCGTCCCGCCGGTCGGGCCGCGCCGTGCGTGGGCTGGCGAGCTGCGGCAATGGCTGCGCTTCCACGGGCACAAGCTTGTCCATGGGCCACACGCACCGCTCGTCGGCCTCGCCCCCCGGCGGAGACGCTGACGGCAGTACTGTGCGGCCCGTGCAGAACGCAGAAGCACGTACGGAGTGGCAGCAGGCCGTCGCAGACCATCCGTTCTGGTACCACACGATGGATCTCGCCCCTGGCGTCACGACCCCAGGGTGGTTCGACCTTCGTCCCGTCGTCGACAAGATGCCGTGGCCCGACCTCGTCGGGAAGCGTTGCCTGGACATCGGCACCTACGACGGGTACCTCGCGTTCGAGATGGAGAAGCGGGGCGCGGCCGAGGTTCACGCCATCGACATCGAGGACCACGACCTCTGGGACTGGCCGCCCGACGCTCGACCTTCGGTAGTCGGACGCGATGTCCGCACTGCCGGGTTCCGGGGGCCCAAGAAGGGTGACGGGTTCCGCCTGGCGTCGAAGATCCTCGACTCGAAGGTGCAGTGGCACGCGGTGAGCATCTACGACCTCAACCCGGAGCTCCTGGGGATGTTCGACGTCATCACGATCGGCACGCTCCTGCTCCACCTGCGTGACCCCGTCGGGGCCCTGGAGGCGGTGCGGTCGGTGTGCGCCGGTCACCTCATGTCCTCAGAGCAGATCGAGCTGTGGCTGAGCATCGCCCACCGCGGCCGGCCCATCTACCGCCTCAACGGCAGTGGGCAGGACTGCCAGTGGTGGCTCGCCAACGCACGCGGTCATTGGCAGCTGCTCTATTCGGCGGGGTTCGAGATCGAGAAGCAGTCGAAGCCCTACATCGTCGAGTTCAACGTGCACCCGAAGCCGCAGCGGACGCCGTTCCACCTGGTCCGACGCGCCGTGCTGCGGGTCCTGGCGGGCACGGCCAACCCGGGCATCTTCCACCGGGCGCTGCTCGCCCGTCCCCGCGTCTGACGTCAGATCCCTCGAGGGGCAGTTGACGTGACGCGGGTGCTGGTCGTCCAGAACATGTACCCGCCCCATCACTACGGCGGCTACGAGCTGTCGTGCCGCGATGTGGTCGATCGCTGGCGCCGCCGCGGTCACGACGTCGAGGTGCTCACGAGCACCCTCCGGGTCTCAGGCGTCGACGATCTGCCCGACGAGCAGGGCATTCGGCGCGTCCTACCGATCGCGTTCGCTGAGGGCGACCTCACGTCACCTCCGCTCTGGCGGCGTCCGGAGCTCGAGCGGCGCAGCCTGCGCGAGCTCCGCACCGTGTTGGCGGAAGCGCAACCCGACGTCGTGTCGCTCTGGCACATGGCCGCTCTGTCGTTCGGCATGCTCTCGGTGCTGGTGGAGAGCGGGATCCCCCTCGTGTTCGTCGTCTGCGACGACTGGCTGAGCTACGGCGCCAAGATCGACCCCTGGATGAGGTTGTTCCTCGGCCGGCCGGCCCTCGCGCGTGCGGCCGGCCGCGTCACCGGACTGCCGACGACGGTGCCCGATCTGGGCCAGTTGGGCACCTTTTGCTTCGTGAGCGAGGTCACCCGCCAGCGCTCGCTGACCTACACCTCGTGGACCTATCCCGACTCGACCGTGACGTACAGCGGCGTCGACCTCGACGACTTCCCGTTGGTCACCGAGCGCGACGACGGATGGCAGTGGCGGCTGCTGCATGTGGGCAGGCTCGACGAGCGCAAGGGGATCGAGACGGCCATCCGGGCCCTTGCCCTCCTCCCCGCCGAAGCGACCCTCGAGCTGCTGGGCCGCGGCGACCCCGCGTACCGGGCCCGACTCGAAGCACTGACCGCTGAGCTCGGCCTCTCGGACCGCGTGCGGTTCGACGTGGTGGAGCGGCGCGCGCTGCACGACCGGTACAAGCAGGCCGACGCCTTCGTGTTCCCGACCGACTGGGACGAGCCCTTCGGACTTGTCCCGCTGGAGGCCATGGCTTGTGGCACGCCGGTCGTGGCCACGGGCTCGGGCGGTTCGGGTGAGTTCCTCTTCGACGGGCACAACTGTCTGCGCTTTCCTCCGGGTGACGCGGCCGCACTGGCGGCGGCCCTCCGGCGGCTGGCGGGCGATCCGGCCCTGCGGCAACGACTGCGGTCCGGCGGAACGGCGACGGTCTCCGAGCTCACGGTCGACCGCCTCAGCGAGGTCTTGGAGGAGTGGCACGTCGCCGCGGCCGGACACTTCGCCGGTGGTCGGCCCGCACATCGGCCTGCGGTGCACCGACCCCCCGTGGGCTGAGCCCGGCCCGCTCCGAGCCGCAGTCGGTACACTCGGCCGGTGGACCTCTCGACACCCACCTGGGATGGTGACGTCCACCCCGCGTACGCCAATCCGCGCCCTGAGGTCACGGCCGTCGTCCCCCGCACGGCCAAGCGGGTGCTCGATGTCGGGTGCAGCGTCGGGGAGATGGGGGCCGCGCTTCGGGCGCGTGGCCACGAGGTCGTCGGGATCGAGTACGACCCGGCGCTGGCCGAGCGCGCCAAGACAAAGCTCGATGCCGTCATCGCCGGTGACGTCGAGGCGATGGCGAGCCGAGGCGACGACCCTGGTGGACCGTTCGACTGCATCGTTTTCGCCGACGTGCTCGAGCACCTGCGTGATCCGTGGTCCGTGGTCCGTTGGAGCGAAGGCCTCCTGACCGCAGACGGCTGCGTGGTCGTCTCCGTGCCGAACGTGCGGCATCTCCAGACGTTCTGGAACCTGTTGGTGCGCAAGCGCTGGCCGTACCAGGAGGTCGGCATCTTCGACCGCACCCACCTGCGATTCTTCACGCGCAACAACCTGCCGGACCTCTTCGCGGGGACATCGCTGCGCATCTGTGACATCCAACGGACCTTCCTGCTGTCGCCCTTCCGCGACGAGCGGTTCAACCGACGCGCCAGTTGGTTCGGCGACTTCGGCACGCTGCAGTTCGTGGTCACCGCCCGACGCTGACAGGGCCCACTGGTAGGGTCGGCCGCTCTCGGCACGGGAGGCATGCTTGCGGGACATCGTTCGTCGATTCGCTGAAGACGTCGCCACGAACTTCGACATCGCTGAGCCGCTGGTGGAGATCGGGGCCCGCGCCGCCGAGGGGCAAGAGGACATCGCGGACGTTCGGGGCATCTTCAAGGCGACGAGGCACATCGGCTGCGACATCCAAGAGGGCCTTGGCGTCGACCAGATCGAGGACGTGCACGCGCTGAGCTTCGAGGACAACAGCGTCGGCACCGTTGTGTGCCTCGACACGCTGGAGCACGTCGCAGATCCGATCCGAGCGCTCGAGGAGATCCACCGGGTGCTCAAGCCCGGTGGCATGGTCGCCATGTCGTCCGTCATGTTCTTCGTGATCCACGCACACCCGTGGGACTACTGGCGGTTCACCCCGGAGGGCTTCAACCTGCTGCTGAAGCCGTTTGAATCGCGGCTGGTGGTCGCCCACGGGTGGTCGGAGATGCCGGAGAACGTGTTCGGCATCGGCATCAAGGGCCCCGCACCGGACCTGACACCCGAGCGCCTCGCCTCGGTGCACGCGTTGGCGACGGAGTGGCCGGGCGGGGCCAACGTCGACTTCGGGCCGATCCGGCTGACGACCCGCCAGCTCTGGGGCTTCACGCTCGACTACACCGGCCAAGCCGTGCGCCGGAAGCTGGGGCGGGCGACCGCCCGGATCGGCTTGGGCGGGGGCCGTCGGGATCAGCCCGAGTAGTACCCCTCGAACATGGGCGCCAGCGAGGTCTTCCAGTCGTAGGGCCGCGCCGAGTCTCTGCACGCGTCGACGGTGCCCGGTCGATGGGCCAGAGCGAGCGCCTCCTGCAGGGCGCGGGCGAGCGACTCGGCGTCCAGGGGCTCGCACAACGCCCCCGTGACTCCTGGGGTGACGAGCTCCGGGAGCGCGGCATGGGTGCTGGCGACCACCGGCGTGCCACATGCGAGTGCCTCGACGAGCACCATCCCGAACGAGTCCCACTGCGACGGGAGGGCGGTCACCCAGGCCCGCCCGTAGCGGCCCGCCTGGTCGGTGGGTGCGCCAAGGGGCAGGACGGTGACGTGGTCGAGCACCGAGGGCGGGGCGGCGTCGAGCAGTGGCTGCGGATCGCCGGGTCCGCTCAACCAGAGCTGGACATTCGGGATGTCGCCTCGGATCCGGTCGACCGCGTCGAGCAGCGTGGCGACCCCCTTCCTGGGCTCGCTCAAGGCACCGGAGAAGAGCACGGTGGGCGCCGCTTCCCGCGCCGGCGCCGGGACGAACTGCTCGATGTTGACCCCGCCCGGTGTGAGCTCGCCCTTTCGTCCGTACTCGGGGACGAGTGCGTCGAGTGCGAACTGGGACATGCACCCATAGACGTCGACGCTGCGGACGACCCGCTCGTGGGCGCGACGCTCCGGTTGGACGTCCCACCATTCGTGCAGCGGGAGGCCGAGGTTGGTGTAGACGGTGCGGTGACGCTTGACACGGGCGGCCCAGACGGCGGCCGCCGCGTCGCGTGCGCCGAAGGAGTGCACCGCGTCGAAGCGCCGACGAGCAAGCAGCGGCAGCAGGCGCAGCGCGAAGTCCAGCTCATGGCGCTCGTTGCTCGGCGTGCGGCGCCTGAGGCGGACGACCTCGATGCCGTCCGAGCGACTGCGCTCGGCGGTTGCGCCCGAGGTGAGCACGGTCACGTCGTGACCTCGTGCCGAGAGGGCTATCGAGAGCTCGTGGACCATGCGCTCGGCGCCACGCCGAACTTCAGGCCACGAGTACGCGTGGGTCAACGCCAGCCGCATCGGCGGTCACAGTAGCGATGACTCCGAGATGCGGGGCCGAGCCGTGCTACAAGGGTCGGATGATGCGGCCCGTCCCACCGCGCCTCGTCAGCGCGTGACCCTCCCCACGTTCCTGATCATCGGCGCAGCCAAGTCCGGGACGACATCGCTCTACCGCTACCTCGAGCAGCACGCGGACGTCTTCATGAGTCCGGTGAAGGAGACGCTCTATTTCGCGCCCGAATTCTGGGCACCCGCGCCCGATGGCTCGGCCCGCGGAATCCGGACACTTGCCGACTACGAGGCACTTTTCGCCGGGGCGCCCGTTGGGGCAGCGGTTGGGGAGGCGTCTCCCCAATACCTCGCCAGCCGGGAGGCGCCCCGACTGATCCACGAGGCGCTTCCGGACGTGCGGCTGGTCGCGATCCTCCGCGACCCGGCGGAACGGGCCTATTCCGCCTACTTGCACCTCGTCCGCGACGGTGTGGAGACGATCGACGACTTCCGGCGCGCCCTCGCCGCCGAGGACGGCCGTCGGGCGGAGGGCGCCGACCAGCTCTGGCTCTACCGGGACGGGAGCATGTATCACGACCAGCTGGTTCGGTACTTCGGGCTGTTCCCGCGCTCCCACGTGCGTGTCCATCTCTACGAGGACTTCGCCGCCGACCCCGCGGCGGTGACCAAGGACGTCCTCGAATTCGTCGGTGTGACCGTCGGTGATTTCGAGCCGGACGTGTCACTGCGCTTCAACCCCGGCGGCATCCCGCGTAGCGCGCGCCTGCACGACGTGGTGGGCAACAACAGCTTGCTGCGACGGGCCATGATGCGGCTCCCGGCCAAGGTCGGCCGCGACGTGCTCGTCCGCGTGATCAACCGCAACCTGGCCAAGCCGGGAATGCCGGCCGACATCAGAGCGGAGCTGGTGGAGGAGTTCCGCCCCGAAGTCGAGCGGCTCGAGGTGCTGCTCGGGCGTGACCTCGCCTCCTGGAAGACGTGAGTACAGACCCGGTGGCGCGCCCCCTGACAATCACGATCGTGGGCAACTCGACCGTCTACACGGTGGCACCCAGGCGAACGTCCCGGGCCGAGGCTCCGTACTCCCAGCTCCTCATCGAGATGCTGCAGGGTCCGTTCGAGGTGCGCCTGCAGTGCCAAGCCCAATGGTTCGGGATGGTGGACCAGGCGGCCGACGGCTACGAGTCGCTGATCCGCGCTGACCAACCCGATGTCGTGGTCATCGCCTACGGCATCAACGAGTGCATGCCACGGGTCGTGCCCAACCGTCTCACCGATCATCTGCTCGACTGGAACCGGCGCCGCGGCCGGGTGCGCGATCTCTATCGCGGCCGCTTCCTGCCGCGGGTCTGGCCGGGCGTGCGATGGGTGCAGCGGAAAGCGGCCGCCAGGCTCGGCCTTCGCACCTGGCGGATGACGCCGTACCGCTTCGAGCAGGAGCTCAGGCGGCTCGTCGGCGCAGTGCGCGAAGACCTGCACGCGCTCGTCGTCGTGATCGCACCTGCGCCCCCGACGGAGGACATCCTCTGGCTGCTTCCGCACCTCGACGAGCGGCGCGACGTCTACGCACGGCTCATCGCCCGTGTTGTCGAGAGCTACGGGGACGGCGTGCGCCTCGTCGACCCGGCGACCTTGTTTTCTGAGTGTGACGACGCTGCGGTTCCAGACGGGATCCACTTCAGCGCGGAGGCCCATCAGCAGGTGGCGAAAGTGCTCACTTCCCTGATCGAGGAGTGGGCCGCCGCGCATCGACCGTTGAGGTCAGCGCCGGGCTCGTAGCCGTCCCTTGAGCTTCGAGGCCAGGTCGAGCACGATCGGGGGCGTCAGGCGACGCACCAGGTCGCGGTTCGACCGGGACGGCGTTGGGACCGGCTCGCCTGCCCCGCGGTACAACGTCGAGTGGTCGGGCGACTGCTCCTCTTCGGGGCGACCAGCGGAGTAGTAGTAGAGGGCCAGGGAACGACGGGTGACGCCCTCGGGGGTCTGCAGCGGGTCGGGGTGGCCGTGGAACGAAAGGTCCGTGGTGCTGAAGATCACACAGCGGTTGGCGATGGGGAAGACCCGTCGCTCGCACTTGGACATGTCGGCGTTCCACAGCTGGAGGTCGCCGCCAGACCCCTCGTCCCACCCTTCGTTGAGGTAGAGGAGCAGGTTGAGCCGGCGGTCGAGCTTGAGCGTGGGGTGCCGGTTGAAGTCGGCGTGCACGTTCAGGAAGCCACCCGCTTCGATCTGGTGGAGCCCGCCGCCGAGGAGATGAGGGTCGGCGACGAGGCCGGTGATGCCCGTGAGTGTCTCGAGGAATTGCACGAACGTCGACGAGTTGAGCTGGCCGAGCAGCTGCCGGGTCAGGGGCCCCATCAACGTCTCGTCCTGCACCGCCAGCTTCCTGGTGTTGCCGGCATCCGTGTAGAGCGTCCACGGGATGCTGTCGGGCGTCGGGAACTCGCGGATGCACTCCCGCAGCACGTCGAGCGGTAGGAAGTCGTCGATGACGATGTGCGGGAAGGGGGTGCCCGACCGGTACGCCTCGGCGTGACGTTCGCCGAGCGCCTGCAGTTCGGCCGGGTCGAAGAAATACGGCTGGATGACGTCGCGATGTGATGCCATATCGGAACGAGATCGTACGCTGCGCCCGGTGAGATCGTTCCGCCATCGGGCTCGACGGCTGCAGGGCATGGTCCAGGACCTGCTGCCGGTGCGCCGTGCCGTGCGGTCGCTGACGAGTGGAGGACCTGCATCGGCCCGCCTGAACGGAGCCTCGTCGGTCGCGCCCAGCGCCGTGCTGGAGGGTCGGGTGGTCATCGGTGATGGTGCCGTGATCGGCGACAGCGCCGTGCTCGTCGCCGCGGGTGAAGCGGCGGGACCGGCGGAGGTGGTCATAGGCGAGGGAGCCCGGATCGGCCGGTTCACCACCATCACGTCGCAGACGAGGGTGACCATCGAGGCCGGCGCAGTGGTGGGCGACCTCACCGTCATCACCGACCACTGGGGCCCGGCGAGCCGCCCGGGGTTCGTCGGTCCGCCTGCGGCGAGGCCCGTCGTCGTCGGCGCAGGTGCTCGGGTCGAGCACGGCGCTGTCATCTGCGCCGGGGTCACCATCGGCGCGGGCGCAGTGGTGGCCGCGGGCGCGGTGGTCGTCGATGACGTCCCGCCCAACGCCGCGGTCCGGGGGAACCCGGCCCGAATGGGCACAGCGTTGACGTGAGCGCCTTCCAGGCGGCCCGCGAGGGGCTGGTCCGTGAGCTCCGGCGTCGCCGCGCCGCAACCGCAGTCCTCCGAGGCCTCGTGCCCCCGCCGACCACCGCCTTCGCGGCGTGGGGCGAGGGGTCGCTCATCGCGCCGCCTGCGCGGATCCTCAATCCTCAGTTCATCGAGATCGGCCGAGACGTCATGGTGCACATCTACGCCCGATTCTCGGTGGTGTCCGCCGTCGAGGGCGTCGTCCCGCGGTTGCGGATCGGAGACCGCTGCCACATCGGACGCTTCTCCACCATCGCCTGTGTGGGCGAGATCGTCTTCGAGGAGGACGTCCTGACGGCGGACCGCATCTTCGTCGGCGACTCGTACCACGAATACGCCGATCCTTCCGTGCCCGTGAGCGACCAGGGGATGTCAGCCCCGCAGCCAGTGGTCATTCGGCGCGGCGCATTTCTCGGCGTGGGCAGCATCGTGCTCCCTGGCGTCTCGGTGGGGGAGAACGCGTATGTGGCCGCCGGCGCCGTCGTCACCAACGACGTGCCGGCTCGGACCCTCGTGGTCGGGAACCCGGCCCGCCCCGTGCGTCAGTGGGACCCCGTGACCGAGGAGTGGGTCTCTATCGGTCAGTAGCGCAGGCCGCGGTGCACGATGCCGATACGCGCTGCGAAGTCGATGCGGTTGAGCAGGAACGGCACATCGGTGCTGGCGAAGTACTCGTCGACCGCGTCCCGGGCGCCGCGGAAGAGCCCGTAGTCGTCGATGATCAGGACGCCTCCATCGGACACGAGCGGGAAGAGGTGCCGCATCTCGTGCGCGGTCGACTCGTACCAGTCGGTGTCGAGCCTGAGGAGTGCGAGCGGTCCAGGGGCCTGGCCCGGGATCGTGTCCTCCACGAAGCCCTTCACGAAATGGATCCGCTCCTCCGGGTACCCCGTGGACAGCACGTTGGCTCGCACCTGCTCCATGGGGCCGATGGCCAGCTCGGGGATGGCGTTGGCGTCTTGGCCGTCCTCGAAGAGCCGCGCCGCCGGGCGCCCCCATGCATCCACGTCACGGTCGGTCGGCGCGGGCATCTTGTCGAACGCGTCGTACAGGTAGAGGTCGATGTCCGTGGCGTCTATCGAGCGCAGCGTGAGGGCGACCGCCATCATGCTCCCGCCCCGCCAGACGCCGCACTCCGCGATCGCGCCGGGAATGCGACTACGAACCACGTAACGCACCGCTTCGCACAGCGCCGCCACGCGGTCCGGTGGCGTCATCGTGAACGGACGAACCTTCTCGATGATCGCAGCGGTCTCCGCGTCGACGTCGGGGGGGATGGGACGGGGCGCATCCGGCACCGCGAGCGGGCTCAGCTGATACCCGAGGCGATGGAGCACGGCCCGTACCGGCCGTCCGAGCAGGTTCCTGCGCACGGCGCGGGCCACTGGCGCCACCGTCAGCTCGACCTGGCGTCGGACGAGGTCTCGCCGAGCCGCCACGTGCGCTGCTCGACGAGCTCGGTGCCGTTGACTCGCACCACCCCATCCAGCTCGGCGACGCCCTGCCTCCACAGTCGGGCCGGGACGTTGAACGCGCTCCCGATCTCGTCGGAGCAGAGGAGGTCGCGCCCCTCGCTCGACGCGATCACGGTCGTCAGGCGGTAGTTCCCCCCACCCAGCCGGGGCTCGAAGCGCAGCTCCACCTCGCACTCGTCACCCTTGTCGAACGAGCGGTGCTCGAGCTTCATCGGCGTCTGGATGGCGTAAGCCAGCGTGCCGTCGTCGCTCCGGATGGTGAAGGCGAACATGGGACTCGTCACCGGACGTTCGAACCGGACGGCCATGCGGAACGTGATCGGCTCTCCAGAGGCGACGCGGATCGGTTTGTCGCCCTCGAAGAGCTCCTTGCGAATCACAGTGGCGCCGCCAGTGAAGGCCTGGTCGCCGACCTGGCGCGCGCTCGCGCCGTCCTCGGCCTCGGCCCAGAGCAGCTCGTGATGCTTGGCGATCGCGGTCTCGGTGTCCCCGTCGTATTCGAGGTGACCGTGGCGCACGACGATGGCCCGCGGGCACAGCAGCCGCACGGCTGGCATCGAGTGGCTGACGAGCACGATCGTGGTGCCTGCCTCGCGGATGTCCTTCATGCGCTCCAAGCACTTCATCTGGAAGGCCAGGTCGCCCACCGCCAGCACCTCGTCGACCAGGAGCACCGACGGGTCGGTGTGCACCGCGACAGAGAACCCGAGCCGCATGAACATGCCCGACGAGTAGAACTTGACTGGCGTGTCGATGAAGTCTGCGAGCTCGGCGAACTCGACGATCGCCTCGAACCGAGCATCGATCTCGGCTTTGGTGAGCCCGAGCAGCATGCCGTTCACGTAGACGTTCTCGCGGCCGGACATCTCCTTGTGGAAGCCCACGCCCACACTGATCAGCGGGGCGACACGGCCCCGGATCCTCACCGAGCCCTCGGTGGGCCGGGTGACCCCGGCCAGCATCCGCAGCAGCGTGGTCTTGCCCGCACCGTTGCGGCCGATGATCCCGAGCACGTCGCCCTGTTCGAGCTCCAGGTCGAAGTCGCGCAGCGCCCAGAGCTCCTTCTTGGTGGGCCGGGCAAAGGGGATCAGCGAACGCAGCAGCATGGCCTGCTCGCTGAGCTGCCAGTAGCGCTTGCCGACGCCGGTCATGCGGACGGCGGCGGTCACAGGAGGTCCACGAAGAGGCGGTCATGGCGGCGATGGGTCTCGAGGGCGACCGCCATCAGCACCAACGTGAAAGCGACGGAGATGCCCACGGCTCGGCCCCAGTGGGGCTGCGGCCCTGCCACCGCGACCTGGAACATCGAGACGATGCCCGTCATCGGGTTGAAGTCGATGACGGACGACAGACTCTTCAGCAGTCCCTTCGGATAGGCGATCGGCGTGACGTAGAACCAGACCAACAGTGCCGCCTGCACGAGAAACTTCACGTCGCGGAAGTACACGTGCAGCGCGGAGAGGACGAGGGCGAGCGATGCGGTGAAGGAGACGAGCAGCAGGATCCCGAGGGGGATCAGCAGGAGCCGGATCGAGTAATCCGCTCCGAGGATGGGCATGGCGACGACGATGACGGCGAAGGAGACGCTGAGGCCCACCATGTTGGCGATGGCGGGGACCACCGAGAGCAGGGCCCGCGGGAACCACACCTTGTCGGTCAAGCCAGAGCCGTCGACGATCGCCGTCGCCCCCGTGGCGATGGTGCCGCTGAAGTAGCTCCACGCCAACACGCCGCCCAGCACGTAGGCGCCGAAGTTGGCGGTGGACTGCACCCTGATCACGCGGGAGAAGACAAAGGCGAGCACGCCCGCCTGGATGACGGGGACCGCAACTGCCCAGGCCACCCCGAGGGCGGCCCGCTTGTACCGCACGTGGAAGTCGGCCCGAGCCAGCATGCTGAGGACACTGCGGTGGTTCCACATGCTCCGCAACCACTCGCGCCGCGTCTCGGGGCGCGAGTCGATGACGTGCTCGACCGCTCCGGCTGCCGTCGTGGCGACACCATCGGTGCCTGCCCCTGCCACGGTCTCAGCCATGTTTGATGGCCCAGTCGTACGGGATGTCCTTGGCGAACGGGTCTTTGCGCGTGATCTCGCCCGGCTCGTGCGGGATGGTCGCGCAATTGGCCACGAGCGCGGGCACGGTGCCGACACCCTTGAACCCGTTCCACACGAGGGGTGGCACGGTGACGAGCGCATAGTCGAGCTCACCCGTGTGGATCTCCACGAGGTTCCCGGCGGTCGGAGAGCCGGGACGGTCGTCGAAGCACACGAGCTTGATCATGCCGACGGGAACCGCGTAGTTGAGCGTCATGCGCTCGTGGAGGTGCCACGCCTTGATGGCACCGGGGTAGACGACGGAGAAGTAGATCTCACCGAAGGACTCGAAGTCCTCGGCGTCGGCGCGGAGCATGTGGAACACGGCTCCGCGCTCGTCGGGGATCCGGCGCAGCGGTCGGACACGGAGGCCGTCGATCTGGCTCACAGCGCGTTCCGGTGCTCGAGACAGAAGGCGGCGGTCTCGTCGACGGCATCGGCGACGGTCGACTCCATCGTCCACCCTTGATCACGAAGTCGGGCGACGGAGACGGTGTAGGGCGTTGGGCTCCGGTCGGGAGGCTCGGGAGCAGTCAGCGGCGGACGATCGCCGGTGCGAGCTTCGTAGGCGTCCTGAACGAGTGCGGCGAGGCTTCGAATGGTCATTGGCGATCCGGCGCCGAGGTTATAGGTACCGGGCGCCAGAGCGGCTTGCTCCGCGCTGGCGGCGACGATGCGGCAGACGTCGCGCAACGCAACGAAATCACGCCACTGCAGCCCGTGCGACTTGAGCTCCACCGTCCCGGAGACAGCGGCCTGACGGCAGAGATCGTTGGCGACCAGGGTCCATCGCCGGATCGAGGCGTCCACCGGTGCGCCCACGCCGTTGGTCAGCCGGAACACGACCACCTCGAGGTCTGGAACGGACGCAGCCACGTGCTCGGACGCCAGACGAGCCAGTGCGTACGGGTGGCGAGGCGCCGTTGGCGACTGCTCGGTGAGAACGGCCCCTTCGGTCATCGATGCGCCGTAGACATGCACGGTCGAGAGGTAGATCAGGCGAGGAACCCCCGCGGCGCCGGCGGCCTCGGCGATCCGCCGCGTGCCTGCGACCGTCGACGCCAGCGTTCCGTCTGGATCGGCCCCCGCTTCGACCTCGTTGGCGCCGGCCAGGTGGAAGACCGCATCGACGCCGGCGCACGCCTCCGAGAGCACCTCCATCGGTCCGGTCAGATCGCCAACGACCTGGTCGACGCCCTCGAGGTACGCCACCGGCTTGCGGGTGAGGGCGCGCACCGACGTCGTGTCCTGGGCCGCGAGGACCCGGGCGAGGCGGCTCCCGACGTACCCACTCGCCCCCGTGACGAGGACCCGGCTCAGGGTTCGTTGTCCCGCAGGAAGTCGCGGTACCAGCCAACCGTCTGACGGAGGGCGGCGTCGAGGTCGTACCGGGGAGCCCAGCCGAGGTCGTCCCGGGCCTGGGTGGCCGAGAGGAACTGATGTGGGATCTCGTGGGTCGCGGTCGACTGGACGTCCGGCCGCAGGTCCTCGGCTCCCACGATGCGCTGGATCATGGCGAGCAGCTCGATCACGGTCACGGGTGTCTCGGTCGAGAAGTTGAACGGACGCCCGACCACCTTCGGATCGCGCGCCATGGACTCGGCGAGAAGGAGGTAGGCCCGCGCGCCGTCCTCCACGTGCAGGTAGTCGCGGGTGGGCGTCCCGTCGGAACGCACGATCGGCCGCTCGCCGCTGAGGAGGGCGCGTATCGATCCCGGGACGAGTCGTTCCCAGTTGGTGTCGCCTGGACCGAAGAAGTTGCCGCACCTGGTGATCGACACCGGGAGGTCGAACGTCTCGTGGTAGCTGAGGCTGAGCATGTCGGCGCAGGCCTTCGAGACGTCGTAGGGGTTGACCGCGAGAAGCGGCATGTCCTCCGTGTACGGCAGGACGGGCTGCGCGCCGTAGGCCTTGTCACTGCTCGCCACGACGATCTGCTCGACGCGGGGCGAGCGCCGCGCAGCCTCGAGGGCGGCCCACGTGCCGCGGATGTTGGCGTCGAAGGTGGACACGGGGTTCCGGTTCGACACCCCGACCTGGGTCTGAGCCGCGAGATGGAGCACGGTGCGCACCTCGTACTCACCGAGCATCCGCTCGACGAGTGCCTGGTCGGTGATGTCGCCCTCGACGATGCTCACCCGGCCAACCCATGCAGCGGTGATCGGAGTGAGCGGCAGGCGGTCGCGGACCAGCGCCACGACGTCCGCGCCGAAGTCCACCAGCATCTTCGTGAGATGCGACCCCAAGAAGCCTGTGGCGCCGGTGACCGCGACGGCGCGGTGCCGCCAGAACGACGGGTCGAGCTCCTTGGTGGCCGTCACGACCACGTCTTCCACGGGGCTTTCCCGCTGGCCCACAGCTCGGCGAGGAGCTGCTGCTCCCGCGGCGTGTCCATGGGCTGCCAGAACCCGTCGTGGCGGTACGCGCCGAGCTGGCCGGCTGCGGCCAGGGCGCTGAGCGGTTCGCGCTCGAGCATCACGTCCTCGTCCTCAGGAACGAAGCGCTCGATCGCTTCCCGCTCGAAGACCATGAAGCCGCCGTTGATCGCGCCCGAGCTTGTCTGCGGCTTCTCTTCGAAGGCCAGCACGGTGTTGTCGTCGTCGATCGACAGCTCACCGAACCGCCCAGGGGGGTGCACGGCCGTCATCGTGGCCAGCCGCCCGCTGGAACGATGGTGCTCGAGCAGGGCGACCACATCGACGTCGCCCACGCAGTCGCCGTAGGTGACCATCATGGGCCCGTCCGGGAGGTGACGGGCGATGCGGCGCAGGCGTGTCCCGGTCAGTGCGTCCAAGCCGGTGTCCACGCAGGAGACCCGCCAACCCCGTTCGGGATGTGAGCCGAGGTAGCTGATGGCGTGGGCCTCGCCGAGCTCGATGGTGAAGTCACACGTCATCGCCTCGTAGTGGAGGAAGAACTCCTTGATCGTCTCGCCCAGGTAGCCCAGTGCCAGGTGGAAGTCGAAGCACCCGGCCGCGGCGTAGATCTTCATGATGTGCCACAGGATGGGCCGGTTGCCGATGGGCACCATCGGTTTCGGGAGGGCGGTGCTGACCTCGCGCATGCGGGTGCCGCGTCCGCCACACAGGATCACCGTGGGGACAACTGCGGTGCTCATCGCCGTCCCCGGGACGCGGCCACGCGCAGCCCAGGCGCGATCGTTGACGCGGGGACGGGATGGCCGAGCGCACGCGAGCACCCGGCAGCGATCTGCTCGACGGCTGCGATCAGGCCACGGTAGATGGCGCCGGACGGTCGAACGCGGAGCAGCACGACCCTCGACCCACGTCCGCCGCCCCCGGCCCATGTCTTCACAGTCCGTCGATCGTACCGACGGGATGGGGTGGGTGCCCCGCCCCGAGGCCGATGCGCATGCCCGGCTAACCTCTCGTCGTGAGCGACCCCGGGTCCGGGAGCCAGGACGACGACTTCGGCGTCCGCCTCGACTGGCCTGCTGACGCGCTGGCCGATCCCTACGACGGCCCCGACCATCGGGACGACGCAGACAAGCCTGTCGCACCCGACACCACGCCGTTCCAACCGACGTCGGCGCCGCCGCCTACGCGCGTCGTCCCCCCCGCTCCCCCTGTGGTGCCGGCACCGCCACCCCCGCCGTCGATGGCGGACGCGCTCGCCGGCCTGGCGGACTCGAGCGCACCGGGCCTCGGCCGGGCGCTCGCCGCCATCGCGGCGCGGGTCGACGTGCTGTCGAGCACGACCGTCACCTTCAGGAACCTTGTGTCCGACCGCTACCAGGAGCAGACCCGCTGGGTGTCGGAGCTCATGACCGAGACCACGGCCGAGATCTCACGGGTGACTCGGGTACAAGAGCGGGCGGTTGCCGATCTGCGGACCCAGCTGGACGAGGTCTGGCGGTTGCTCCTGGAGGTGTCCGCGTCCACCGACACGCTGGCCGCCGCCTTCGACGCCCACGTGGCGAACACCGGGTCGGCTCTGGCGAGCCTCGCGGAGGAGCTCAAGGGCATTCGCCGCCGCACGCCTGTGCGTTCGCGCCCGGTCTCGGACGCCGAGCACGTCCAGGCCGTCGCCGACGCCGTGGTGCAGGCGCTCCGGTCGGATGCGGGCGGCGCCCCTGCGCCGGCTCGCCGGCCACCTCGTCGTCGCGCCTGACGTGCCGGCGGTACAGATCCTGGGGCGCCGCGTCCCGGTGGCACCCCTGGTGGTGCTCGCCATCCTGATCGCTGCCCTCGGCGGCGCGGCGGCGCTGCGGCTCCGGGCCGTCCATCACCAGCTCTCCGACGCCGAGCAACGGCTCCAGCGCGTCGAGGCGCTCGTGCGTCGTGGCGACCTGGGCGCGGCAGACGCGCAGCTTCGGGAGGCGGAACGCCTCGTCGCGACCGCCAACGGCACCCTGCACACCAGCGCGTCGCTGGCACCGATGCGGCTGGTGCCCATCGCCCGGCAGAACCTCCTGGCGCTCGAGCGCTCCGTCCAGGTCACGCTCACGTTGACCAACGGTGCCCGCAGCGTGCTGCGGGCGGCGGCGCCGCTCGCCGCCAGCGATGGTCGTCTGCAGGTCGGCCTGCGCGGCGGGGTCGTGCCGCTCGCCACCATCCGCGCCGTTCGTGAGGCCCTCGACGAGGTGTCGTTCTCGCTGCCGGATCGGGACCGGCCGAAGACGACCTGGGTCTTCGGCCCCATCCGCACCCTCGAGAACAGCGTCTTCGACGAGGCCGCACGGCGACGCCGCCAGTTCGTGTCGCTTTCCCGTGGGCTCAACCTCCTCGGTGAGATGGCGGGTGACAACGGAGCCCGTCGCTACCTGATCGCCGTCGCCAACGCCGCCGAGATGCGGGGCAGCGGCGGGATGATCCTGTCGTACGGCACGCTCACATCGGCCGACGGCAAGATCGCGCTCGAGCGGTTCGGATCGGTGGACGAGATCCCCCTCGCCCAACCGGTCGCGGCTCCGGGCCCGGCCGACTACCTGAAGCGCTTCGCGTCGCTCTCGCCCACACAGCTGTGGCGGAGCGCCAACCTCGGCTCGGACCTCACGTTCGTGGGTCCGATCCTCGAGCAGATGTACACCAAAGCCACCGGCGACCCAGTGGACGGGGTGATCCAGGTCGACTCCGTCGGCCTGGCCGCGATCCTCGAAGGCGTCGGTCCCATCGAGACCCCCGAGCTCGGATCGGTGGACGCCCAGAACGCGGTGGCGCTGACGCTGAACGACGCCTACGTCAAGTTCCCCGACCGCCCCGTGCGCCAGGAGTATCTCGAATCCGTCGCGCGGGTCGCCTTCCAACGGCTCCTGGCCGGGGACTACCCGAGCCTCACGAAGCTGGCCGGTGCGCTGGCGCGGGCGGGTGCCGGTCGCCATGTCCTGATGCACACGACCCGCCCGGCTCCTGCACGGGTGCTCGCGCAGATGGGGGTCGACGGGTCCCTGCCCGGCGCGGCCAGCGACTTCATGCAACTCACCGTGCAGAATCTGAGTGGCAACAAGCTCGACTACTACCTCGAGACCCGCCTCACGATCACCGGAACCCGCCAACCCAGCCGCCAGTCGACGGTCCGGGCCCGGATCGAGGTCTTCAACACCGCTCCGCCCAACGGCGCGTCCAGGTACGTCTTCGGACCGTTCATCCCCGAGCTCCGCCCCGGGGAGTACCGGGGGCTCGCGAGCCTTGTCCTGCCCGCAGGGGTGAACCTGGCCCAGCCGGCCACGGGGGACGTGGCCGGCCAGCCGTCTGTCACGACCGAGGGTGGCCGCACGGTGGTGTCCTTCACGGTCGACGTCGCGGCAGGGGGCCGCCAATCCGTGACCCTCGACCTGCGCCTCCCCCCTGAGCCGCCTGCCTCCTACCGCTGGTACCTGGTGCCCACCCCCCGGGTGCGCCCGACCCAGGTCGACATGGACGTGAAGTTCGGTGAGGGCGCCCTGCGCTACCGGGGTCCGCTCGATCGGCTCGTCGCACTGCCCTGACTACGCCTCGGCGCCTCCCAGGCAGGGATGGGAGTAGCAAAGTCGAACTAGTCAGGGTACGAGTACGATCGGGCTCCACTCGTAGGAGGAAGGCGCACCGGCGCCGGCGGGCGAAAGGGGGTCAGTTGATGGCGAGATCGTCGAAGTGGCTGCTCGGTTCGTTGCTGGCGGCCGTCCTGGCCGCATCGGGCCTCAGCCTGCAGGCACACGCCCAGACCGCGCCGCCGTGTGACCCCGGTCCTCCCGATCCGTACTCGGGCGGCCTGCCGCCGTGCGAGGACCTCAGACAGACCACCATCTCGCTGTCGCTGACCTTCGGGCCGCCCGGCACGCTCTTCCAGGTGAAGGCGGAAGGCTTCGAGCCGGGCAGCCCGGTCGACATCACCTTTGGTGGCGAGGTCGTGAGGACCACGGTGGCCCAGCCCAAGGGCTCGTCCGGCACGGCCCTGGGGGCCCGGGGCGGCGCGCTCGCCGTCGCCGCCCCCATCCGCCTGCTGGCCATGCTCGGCGCTCGGACGCACCTCGTTGCCCAGGCCGACCCCACCGTCGGCGCCATCGACGAAACGGTGGCAGTGCCCGACGTGTCGCCCGGGACCTACGACGTCTGCGTCGTCAGCCCTGGGTCAGAGACCGCCTGCGGCGCCTTCCGGGTGACGCCCAAGACGTCGGTCCTCGGGGTGTCCTTCACCCGGGGTGGCTCGGGCGGCGGCGGCGCCAGCGTCAGCGTCCTCGGCCGCACTTTTTCCCGCACCGGCCTGGCCATCTTGCCTTGGGTGGCCCTAGGCGTAATTCTGATCGTCGGCGGTCGTTACCTCGTCGTACGGAGTCGAACCCGAAACCAACGGGCCTAGACCGCGCATCCGGGGGCCACACGTGCTAGTCGAATCCGATCTCCTCGTCTCTGATCTTCTTGTTGGGCCGAACGTCCTTCGGGCTGACGCGCTGCCCCGACTCGAAGCGCGCCCGATGCCGGCCTGGCTCGGGTGGCTGGAAGAGGTGCACGCCAGTCACCTGCGACCGTCGACCATCGGGTTCGACGCCGGGGTGTGGCTCGTCGCCGCCGCGGTGGCGGGTGGCTCGCCGCAGTTGCTGGCACTGCTCACCGCCACCTGGCTGATCGCAGGACTGGCTTCCGGGCTGTACGAGAAGCGCTCCTCGGTGGAGACGCAGGGCATTGCCTGGTACCTGAAGCTGCTCCGGTTCCCGGTGCTGCTCGTCGGGGCCATGCTGTGGGTCGGTCCGCTCGGCGCCCAGGACCTCCCGCGGGTCGCCCTGGTCCTTGGGGCGACCGCCGCCCTCGTCACCACCCGCACGATCGCGTGGGTGGCGCTGGCCGCGTCTCGACGCCGCGGGCTCGGCCTCAGGCGCACCCTGGTCGCGGGCGCCGTCTCGGAGGTCGAGCGGGTCGGCATGCGGCTGCTGGCTCGCCCCGAGCTCGGCCTCACCCCGGTGGCGCGGGTCGCGGCATCTGTCGCGCCCGAGGATCACGAGATCAAACTCGCCATCCAGCTCATCGAGAGCGGCGAGGTCGAGCACGTGCTCTTCGTGCGTGGGGGCGACGAGTCGACGCTCGCCGACGAGCTCATCCATCGCACCGAGGCGCACGTGGGCTACAGCCTCGTCATGCCACTCGGAGCGATGATCCGCTCCTCGCTGCCGTGTCGCCTGGGTGAGTACGGCGTGCTGCCCCTGGGCTACCTGGACTTCTCGCCCCGACCCCTCATCGGGAAACGGATCTTCGACGTCGTCGTGTCCGCCCTCGTGCTGACCATGGCGCTTCCTGTGCTGGCCGTGGCCGCCCTCCTCGTGTTCCTCGGCGACCGGGGCGGGCCCGTCTTCTACGGGCAGCCCAGGGTCGGCCGCGACGGGCGGCTGTTCCGCAGGTGGAAGTTCCGCTCCATGGTGGGGGGGGCCGACCTGCTCCTCGAGGAGCACCGGGAACGGAACGTCAACTCGGGGCTGTTGTTCAAGCTCCAGGACGACCCTCGGATCACCACGGTCGGGCGCATCCTGCGCCGGCTGTCGATCGACGAGCTCCCGCAGCTGTTCAACGTGCTTCGAGGCGACATGAGCATCGTCGGGCCCCGCCCGCTCCCGGTCGATCCGGCCGCGTTCGACGACGTGGCACGGAAGCGCCACGCCGTGCGACCGGGCATCACAGGCCCGTGGCAGGTGGCGGGCGGCAACGTTCTCAGCTACGAATCGATGGTCGAGCTCGACCTCGCCTACGTCGCCACCCGCACCTTCCGCTCCGACCTCGATCTCCTGATCAGGACGGTGCCTGCGGTGCTGTTCCCTCGGGCCCCGTACTGAGTCGTACCGGGTACTCGCCCGCACGTGCCAACATGGCAACGTGACGGGCGGGCCGAGCACTCCGACCGCTGGTGTCGGAGACAACGACCCCAAGCCGCGTGAGGCGTGCGGCGTCTTCGGCGTGTATGCGCCGAGCCAGCCCGTGGCCCACCTCGTGTTCGACGGCCTCCACGCCCTGCAACACCGGGGCCAGGAGTCGGCGGGCATGGCCGTCAGCGACGGCGAGACGATCACCATCGACAAGGAGATGGGGCTCGTCACCAACGTCTTCAACGAGTACAAGCTCGCCGCCCTCGACGGTCACCTGGCCATCGGCCACACGCGGTACTCGACGACTGGGTCGAGCACGTGGCGCAACGCCCAGCCCGTGTACCGCGCCGGCGCCGGTGAGGTCGCCGCCTTCGCCCTCGCTCACAACGGCAACCTCACAAACACCTCCAAGCTGGCCGACGAGGCCGGCATGCTCCCGGGCACGGTCGCCAGCGACAGCGACCTGGTGGCCGAGCTGCTCATCGGTGCCTTCGGTGACGAGCGCAGCGACGGACGTGATCTCGAGACCGCCCTCCTGAGCGTGCTGCCGAACCTGGAGGGCGCGTTCTCCTTCGTGCTCATGGACGAGGGCCACGTGATCGGCGTCCGTGACCCCAATGGTTTCCGCCCGCTCTGCCTGGGCCGGCTCGAGAACGGGTGGGTGCTGGCATCGGAGTCGGCCGCCCTCGACGTGGTCGGCGCCCACTTCGTCCGCGAGCTCGATCCGGGCGAGATGCTGGTGATCGACGCCGCGGGCCTCCATTCGATGCGGCCGTTCAGCGACGAGCGGGTCCAGCCAAGCCTGTGCATCTTCGAGTTCGTCTACTTCGCCCGCCCCGACAGCCAGCTCTACGACCGGGAGGTGCACGGCGCCCGCCGCCGCATGGGCGAGATGCTGGCCGAGCAGGCGCCCGTCGAGGCCGACATGGTCATGGGCGTGCCCGAGTCGGGCGTGCCCGCGGCCGAGGGCTTCGCCCGCCGCAGCGGCATCCCCTACGGACAGGGCCTGGTCAAGAACCGCTACATCGGCCGCACGTTCATCGCCCCGAGCCAGGAGGCCCGGGCCCACCTCGTGCGCCGCAAGCTCAACCCCCTCAAGGAGAACATCGCGGGGAAGCGGCTCGTGGTCGTGGACGACTCCATCGTCCGGGGCACGACCCAGCGCACCATCACCCAGATGCTGCGCGACGCGGGCGCGGTCGAGGTGCACCTGCGCATCTGCCTGCCGCCGATCAAGTGGCCGTGCTTCTACGGCATCGACATCGGGACGCGGCTCGAGCTGCTGGCGGCCAACCTGTCCCACGGCGAGATCGTCGACCTCCTCGGCGTCGACAGCCTCTCCTACCTGGGTCTCGACCGGCTGGTGGAGGCCATCAACGCTCCGGGTGCCGGGTTCTGCACCGCCTGCATGACGGGCGAGTACCCCACGCCGGTGGACGTCCAGCTCATCACCAAGGACGTCCTCGAGCGCGTGCCCTCGCGTGGCTGAGGAGGAGCCCACCGGCGTCACCTACGCGGGGGCCGGGGTCGACATCGCCGCGGGCGAGGAGGCGGTCGCCCGCATCAAGGACAAGGTGCGATCCACGTTCCGACCCGAGGTCATCGGCGACATCGGCGGATTCGGTGGGCTGTTCGCCTTCCCGTCCGACCGCTACCGCCAGCCCGTGCTCGTGGGGTCGACCGACGGCGTGGGAACCAAGGCGCTCGTCGCCAAGGCCGCGGGCCGGTTCACGACCATCGGCATCGACCTGGTGGCCATGTGCGTCGACGACCTCGTGTGCCAGGGCGCCGAGCCCCTGCTCTTCCTCGATTACATCGCCGTCGGTCACCTCGACCCCGACCACATCGAGCAGCTGGTGGAGGGTGTCGCCGAGGGATGCCGGCAGGCCGGCTGTGCCCTCATCGGCGGCGAGATGGCCGAGCACCCCGGTGCCATGGACCCCGGCGACTTCGACCTTGTGGGCTTCGCGCTGGGTGTGGTGGAGCGCGACCGCATGCTCACGCCTGACCGCGTGCGGTCCGGCGACGTCCTCATCGGCCTGCCCTCGCCCGGTCTGCGGTCCAACGGCTACTCGCTGGCCCGGCGGGTGCTGCTCGAGCACGCGGGACGCAGCCTTGACGACCCCGCCTACGAGGGAGCCCGTCACAGCCTGGCCGACGAGCTGCTCGAGCCCTCGGTCATCTACGCCCCGGCCATCCGGGCCCTGCTCCAACACGCCGACGTCCGCGCCGTGGCTCACATCACGGGCGGAGGGATCCCGGGGAACCTCAACCGGGTGCTCCCGCCGGACTGCGATGCCATGCTCCAGCGCCGCAGCTGGGAGGCGCCCCCCATCTTCGGGGAGATCCAGCGCCTGGGCTCGGTGAGTGACGACGAGATGAGCCGGGTCTTCAACTTGGGCCTGGGCATGATCGTGGTCGTGCCCCCGGACGACGCCTTCCGAGCCATCGACCTGCTGCGCAGCAAGGGCCACCGTGCCGCCCAGGTCGGCGAGGTCGTCCCCGGCGTCGGGTCCGTCAACATCTCCTAGCCCCGCGGTCCCAGAAGCGCCTCTAGGTCCCCCGCAAGCAGGCCGATACCTCGCGAGTGAGACTTGGGACTCCCGACCTCGCGCGCGAGGCGCGCGTCGCCGGGCTGCGTCGCTACGCCACGCCGTCCCTCGAGGCGGTGGAGAGCCGGCGCGCCCAGCTGTGGGTGGTGGCCTTCGTCGTGATGGGCGGCCTGGCCGCCGGGCTGCTCCTGCTCACGAGCACCCGGCCTCTCGGGGGTGGCTCGCCCGTCTCGGCCAGCGCCCTGCGCCTGGCCCTGGTCGGCCTCAGCGTCGCCTTCGGCTGTTACGTCGCGGAGAAGGAGGTCCACCTCCGCCGCCTGACCCGCATGCTGGTCGACGAGCGAGTGCTGGCCGCCGCCTTCTCGAACCGGCTCGACGAGCTCCGCGAGCTGTCGGCCAAGGAGACGGCCGTCAACGCCAACCTCCAGCTCGCGCCCACGGCCGCCGTCGTCCTCGACGGCGCCATCGAGCTCCTGGGCGGAGTGAGCGGGGCCATCTACCTCAGGGACGCCAGCGACGGTCTGCGCCTCCACACCGCGCGCGGGCTCGAAGGCCCTGGATCGGGCGGGACGGCGAGCGCCGGAGGGCTCGTCGCCCGGGTCGACCGGACCGGCGAGGTCGCACTGGGCCAGTCCGACGACGACGCTGGCACCGACGCGGTGTCGGGCGCCGTCGTCGCCGTTCCGCTGCCTCGCGACGGCGTGGTGGAGGGCGTGCTGCTCCTGCGGCGTGGCCCCGACGGACTGTTCTCGGAGTACGACGCGCGGGTTCTCGCCCGCTTCGCCGAGCACTCGGCACCCGCCATCGCCCACGCCGCCCTCTACGAGGGCGAGCGCCGCCAGGTGGCCGAGCTCGTCGAGCGGGATCGCACCAAGTCGTCGTACGTGGCCATGGTCAGCCACGAGATCAAGGCGCCGCTCGCCGCCATCATCGGCGCGGTGCGCACGCTCCAACGCAGTGACCTGCCCCCCGAGCACGTGGCCAGCTTTCTGGAGATGATCGAGAAGCAGGGCGAGCGCCTCTCCCGGCTGGTCGAGGACGTCCTCGAGCTGCGCAAGGCCGAGGGCGTCCGCGATCCCGAGGTGCGCCCGGTGGACCTCGCCGGGGTGGCGCGGGAGGTCTGCCAGCTGAGCCGGGCGGCAGGCCGACCGGTGGAGCTGCGCACACCGTCCACCCTCGTCGTCAACGCCGACGCCGAAGCGCTCCAACAGATCCTCCTCAACCTCATCGAGAACGCCTTCGTGCACGGCTGGGGCACTGTCGAGGTCGAGGTGGCCGACGAGGGCGCGGCGGTGCGGATGTCCGTGCTCGACCGTGGCGCCGGCGTCGCCCCCGAGGACGCGCCTGCGGTGTTCGCACCCTTCGCCCGGGGTGCGCAGACGTCGGCACGGGGGACGGGCCTCGGGCTCTACCTGGTGAAGATCCTCGCGGAGGCCCAGGGCGGTACAGTCAGCGTGGCGGAACGAGCTGGAGGCGGGGCGGACTTCACCGTCCGACTGCCGTCGCTCGGTCCCGTGACGGAGGCTGGATGCGATGGGTTTGACGAAGCAGCTTCTGAGGGAAGAGCGGCGACACCGGCGCCAGCGACCGTGAGCGCGCTGGCCAACGGGGCGACGTCGTGACGCGGGTGCTGATCGTCGACGACGAGCCGGACATCCTCCTGATGCTGCGGGTCAACCTCGAGGCCGACGGCTTCGAGACGGCGCTGGCGGCCGACGGCGAGACCGCGCTGCGCCGCATCGAGGAGGAGCGCTTCGACCTCGTGCTCCTCGACGTGATGATGCCCGTGATGGACGGCTGGGGCGTGCTCCAAGGGCTGGCGAGCGACCCGGCCGCGCCGCGGGTGATCGTCGTGTCGGCCAAGTCGGCCGATCGTGACGTGGCCCGAGCGCTCAATGGCGGTGCGGCTGACTACGTGATGAAGCCGTTCAGCCCGGTGGACCTGAGCGACCTCATCACCAAGGTGGTGGCCTACACGCCCGAGCAGCTCGACGCCCACCGAAAGAACCGTCTGGCCAAGCTCACCGACGTCAACGCCTGATCGGTGGAGCGCGCCGACCTGGCTCGTCGGATCTACGACACCGCCCATCTGACGGGCACGTTCACCCTGCGCTCGGGCGTCACCAGTACCGAGTACTTCGACAAGTACCGCTTCGAGTCGGACCCGACACTGCTGCGGGCCATCGCCGAGCACCTCGTGCCCCTCGTCCCGTCCGGCACCGAGGGCCTGGCCGGTCTGGAGCTCGGCGGGGTCCCGCTCGCCACCGCGCTGGCCCAGGTCATGGGCCTGCCCGCCTTCTTCGTCCGCAAGGAGGCCAAGACCTACGGCACGTGTCAGCTGGCCGAGGGCGGCGCCATCGAGGGCCGACGCCTCACCGTGGTCGAGGACGTCGTCACGAGTGGGGGACAGGTGATCGCCTCGTGCGCCGACCTGCGGGCCCTGGGTGCGACCATCGACCGGGTCCTGTGCGTGATCGACCGCCAGGCCGGCGGCCGCGAGAAGCTGGCCGCCGAGGACCTCGAGCTCGCCGCCCTGTTCCAGATGGAGGAACTGACCCCCTCCTGAACGAATAGTGCAGCGGCGGCCGACCACGGGGTCGGGCGCGTCTGGGGGTCAGGATGGCGGAGGCGGCGGTTGGCGGAGCTCCTCGCTCGCGGGTGGCGTTCGTGCTCGCGGTGCTGCTGGTCGCGGCCGGGCTCATGGGACCGGCCCTGGCGGCCGAGCCCGGACCCGCTGCCACCAAGCGGGTCGCGGTGGTGCTGGTGAACTTCCGCAACGACCAGAGCCAACCCTTCTCGGCCGCCGACGCCCGGGCCTGGACACTCACCGAGGGGCGGTCGGTCGCCGCCCTGTATCGGGCCGTCTCCTACGAGCGGCTGGCGCTCACCGGCGACGCCTTCGGCTGGCTCACCGTCGACCGCGACAACGGCCCCTCGTGCGACCCAGCGGGCTGGCAGTCCGCCGCTGATCAACGTTCCCGCGAGGCGGGGATCGACATCGACGCCTACGACGTGGTGCTGTACGCGTCGCCGCTCATCGCCGCGTGTGACTTCCGGGGCGCGTCGGTAGGGAGCTCGCGCAGCTCGGTGAACGGCGCTACGAACCGGTCGCAGTGGGTGCCGCTCGTGGCCCACGAGCTGGGGCACACCTTCGGGGCCGAGCACGCCGAGGCCGCCCACTGCACGGACGGCGCCGGTGCGACGGTCGTCATCAGCACGACGTGTCAGGTCGATCGCTACGGCGACCCCTTCGACCTCATGGGCAGCGGCTACCGGCGCCAGCCCAACGCCAACCACAAGGCGACGATGGGCATTCTGCCGCCCGGCGCCATCCATACCGTGAACGCCTCCGGTGAGTACCGCGTCGGCCCGCTGGCCACCGAGGGGCCGGACCCCAGGCTGGTGCGGGTGCCCTACGACCGCGACACCGATGGCGCGGTGCGGTACCTGCTGCTCGAGTTCCGGCAGCCCGCTCCGTTCGACGAGTTCGGTGATGGCGATCCCGGCGTGCGGGGGGTCATCGTCCGCATCGGCAAGGACGCCGACCGCCGCGCGCCTACGCAGCTGCTGGACACCACGCCGGAGACGCCGGGCAACTTCGCCGACGCGCCGCTGCAGCCCCAGCGGGTGCTCACCGACCAGCGTCGAGGCCTGTCCGTCACCGTGCTCGAGACCGGCCCCGATGGGGCGCGCGTCCGCGTCGACTATTCCGGCTTCATCGCCGACTGGGCCGCGTGCGAGGGCGCCACCATCCCGTCGAGAGTGCGCCAGGGGCGCACTGTCGCCGTCGAGGCCCGATTCCGCAACACCGGCACCACCACGTGGACCGCCGCCGACGGCTACCAGCTCGAGACGCGCGGGGCGGAGGGCCGCGCTGTGCTGTCCGACACCGGGCCCGTGGCCCCGGGCGCGACCGGCGTGTTCACCGGCACCGTGACCGCGCCGCAGGCCCTCGGCCCGCTGACGATCGCGTGGAGGCCGCGCTACGGGGGTCAGGTCTTCGGTGAGGACTGCAGGGCGACGGTGGACGTCGTCGCCGACGCCGACCCGCCCACGCCACCCCAGGGCCTGCAGGGCGCGGTGCGATCCCAATCGTCGATGCAGCTGTCGTGGGCACCCGCCACCGACAACGTCGGGGTCAAGGGGTACCGGGTCCAGCGCAGCACCGACGGCGCGTCCTTCACGCAGATCGCGGATGTGACCACGACGAGCTTCGTTGCCGGCGATCTGGCCATGAACAAGCCGTACTGGTTCCGTGTGGTGGCCTACGACGCGGGTGGCAACGTGTCGGTGCCCTCCGGTGTCCTGCAAGGGCAGATCGGTGACGTCACCGCGCCATCGGCGCCGTCGGGCCTCAAGGCGACGGGACGGGGCCCGGGCTGGGTCGACCTGGGTTGGACGGCGGCCACCGACAACGTGGGGGTCGACCGCTACCGCGTGTACCGGCGGGCCAACCTGTTGGGCCCCTACGTGCTCGTCGGTGAGGCGCCCGGCCCCTCGTTCCGCGACTCGGGGCTCAGCCGCCAGCCGTACTCGTACTACGTGATAGCAGTCGACCGCGCCGGCAACACCTCGGCCCGGTCCAACACCGTCTCGGCCAGCCCCGCCACCTGCGCGTCGTCCGGCGTCTGCATCTAGGGGGAGCTCAGCCGAAGGTGGGGATGGTGTGGGCGCCGGCGGCGGCCAGGCGGCGCTCGGCCAGGCGGTCGGCCGCGGCCGCGGGGGTGATCCCGGCGGCCTCGGCCGTGCGCCGAACCGGGCGAACCGTATCGGCGACCAGCGCGTCCTTCGCGTAGGCCCGCTCACGGGCGTTGCCGCCGGGGACC
>JBEEFQ010000223.1:0-2645 GCA_041166245.1 Actinomycetota bacterium
CGGGCCCGCCTCACCAACGTCAACATCGAGGCGAACAGCAGCGTCTGCCGCGGCATGCTGGCCCACCGCTACGACACCCGCGGCCAGGCCGATGTGGAGGAGGTCCGATGAAGGCTGTCCGGTTGCACGCATACCACGAGAAGCCACTCGTCGAGGAGGTCCCGGAGCCGCGCGCCGCGGGGCCGTTCGACGTCGTGGTCAAAGTCGGCGGCGCAGGGGTGTGTCGCACCGACCTGCACATCATCCTGGGCCAGTGGGATGCCGCGATGAACCCCACGCTGCCCTACACGATCGGGCACGAGAACGCCGGCTGGGTGCACGAGGTCGGCTCGGCCGTGACGAACGTGGCCGTGGGCGACACCGTGATCCTGCACCCCACGCCCACCTGCGGCCTGTGTGCCGCCTGCCGGGCGGGCCGGGACATGCACTGCACCCAGAGCGTCTTCCCGGGCCTCGACGGCACGGACGGCGGCATGGCGGAGTACCTGCTCACCTCGGCGCGCGCCTGCGTGAAGCTCGCGCCCGACACCCGGCCCCAGGACGTCGCGGCGCTGGCCGACGCCGGTATCACGGCCTACCACGCCGTGCGCAAGGCACTGCCGCTGCTCTACCCGGGCACCACCGCCGTGGTGATCGGTGCGGGTGGGCTCGGGCACATCGGCATCCAGTGCCTGAGCGCGCTCACGGCGACCACCATCGTCGTGGTCGACCGGAACCCCGACGCCCTGGAGCTCGCCGCCCAGCTCGGGGCGCACCACACGGTGGCCGCCGACGGCACCCAGGTCGATACCGTGCGGGAGCTCACCGACGGGAACGGCGCCGAGGTGGTCCTCGACTTCGTCGCCGAGGAGGGCGCGGAGAACGAGGGCTTCGAGATGACCCGTGCCGGAGGCTCCTACTACGTCATCGGGTACGGCGGCACGCTGACCGTCCCCACGCTCGACATCATCTCCACCGAGCGCAACATCGTCGGCAACATCGTCGGGACCTACAACGAGCTGGCCGAGCTGATGGTGCTGGCCCAGGCGGGCAAGGTCACGCTCCACACGAAGATCTACCCCCTCGACCAGGCCCAGCAGGCCCTGCACGACCTCGACTCCGGACTGGTGCGGGGCCGGGCGATCCTCGTCCCGTAGCGCGGGTGCACGAACCACACACAGAGCACGGCGACCACCACCGACCGGCACGCAGGAGGAGACGACATGGCGAAGGAACTGCGATTCGGCGAGGAGGCCCGGCGGCAGCTGCTGTCCGGCGTCGACCAGCTGGCCGAGGCGGTCAAGTCGACGTTGGGGCCGAAGGGCCGCAACGTGATCCTGGAGAAGATCACCGGCTCGCCGGTGGTCACCAACGACGGTGTGACGATCGCCCGCGAGATCCACCTGAGCGACCCGTTCGAGAACATGGGCGCCCAGCTGGTGAAGGAAGCCGCCATCAAGACCAACGACATCGTGGGCGACGGGACCACGACGGCCACCGTCATCGCCCAGGCGATCGTGCACGAGGGCATGCGCGCCATCGCCGAGGGCGGGAACCCCGTGCTCGTCAAGCGGGGTGTGGACCTCGCGGTGGCGAAGCTGGTGGAGCGGCTCCGCACGATCGCGCACCCGGTGGTCTCCAAGGAGGACTACGCCCGGGTGGCGTCCGTCTCCGCGAACAACGACGAGGTCGTGGGCGAGGTGCTGGCCACGGCGTTGCACACCGTCGGGGACACCGGCATCGTCACGGTGGAGGAGTCGGCCACCCACGGCATGAGCGTGGACTTCGTCGAGGGCTTCGAGTACGACAACGGCTACCTGTCGCCGTACCTCGTGACCCACCCGGCGAGCCTCGAAGCGATCCTCGACGACCCCTACATCCTGCTGTGCAGCGAGAAGATCACCAAGGTGCAGCAGCTGATGCCACTGCTGGACAAGGTCATGCGCAACCCCCGGCCGCTGGTCATCATCGCCGAGAACGTCGAGGGATCGGCGCTCAGCATGCTGGTGCACAACCACGTGAACGGTGCCTTCCAGTGCGTCGCCACGAAGGCGCCGGGCTTCGGTGACCGGCGGCTGCGGAAGTTGGAGGACATCGCCACGATCACCGGCGGCCAGGTGTTCAGCAAGCATTCCGCGTTCAGCCTCGAGACGATGACGGTCGAGCAGCTCGGAGGGGCCCGCCAGGTCCGCGTGACCGCCGACCGCACCACGATCATCGGGGGAGCCGGAGACCCCCAGCAGGTCGAGTTCCGCGTCACGCAGCTGCGCGCGGAGCAGGAGCGCGCGACGTTCGGCATCGACGAGGAGGTGCTCAGCGAGCGGATCGGCTCGTTGTCGGGCAAGGTCGCGGTGATCCGCGTGGGCGCACCCACCAACGCCGAGCTGACAGAGCTGCAGCACCGGGTCGAGGACGCGCTGTCCGCGACCCGCGCGGCGATGGCCGAGGGCATCGTCGCCGGCGGGGGAGTGGCCCTGATGCACGCCGCCTCGGCGCTGGACGACCTCGATCTCGACCACGACTACGCGCTGGGCGTCGGGATGGTGCGCAGGGCCCTCGTCGAGCCGGCGTACCTGATCGCCACGAACGCCGGCTACCCGGGGAAGGAGGTCGTCGAGAAGATCGCGCTGATGGACGTCGACGACGGCTTCGACGCCCTCCGGGGC
>JBEEFQ010000224.1:0-3331 GCA_041166245.1 Actinomycetota bacterium
GCAGGCTCTTGGCCGACCGCGAGTAGCGGGCGAAGAGCGCCCCCTTGACCACCTCGGGCAGGTTCACGAGGGCGAAGACGGGCTGGTCGAGGTTCGTGAAGTACCGCCGGAGGACGTCTTCCTCGTCGGGGGTCCACTGCTCGGCGGCGTAGGGGTGCATAGGTGCGGAGGTCAGGATAGGAGAGGGTCCGGGCCGAAGCGCGCATGCTGTTTCGTGGCTTCAGTGGTCGCCTATCGGCCTACCCCGAAGCGCACGGACCTGACGTACTTGCCTCACACGACCACCCTGAGGGCCTCGAGCTCGACCCGTACCGACAGCGTCCTGGCCCTCCCGAGACTGGTGCCGTCGAGCTCCACGGCCAGCGGGCGGTCGAATTCGACCTGGGTGGCGGCGGCCCGACGCTCGGTGATCCGGGGGTGGGGCAGGTGGGCGCCGTGACCGAGCCGGGCCCGCACCTTGAGCCGATCAGAGGCGGTGAGTCGGGCGTCGTAGGTGTCGAGCAGGCCGTCCCCGGGGTGGGCGCGCGGCCCCAGGTTCCACGATCCTCGCCACTGCGCGTTCATGGCCACGAACACCCGTCCCCACGCCCGCGTCCGGGCCACGAGATGGGCCACGAACCAGTGCAGGCGGCCGTCGACGAGGACGGCACCCAGGTCCACCGGGAAGGTCATGGCCTCGGGTGACATCAGCCGTCCCCGGTCGCCGGTGCCGCCGAGGGTGCGGCACAGGTCGCCGCCCAGCAGGCCGAGCACGGGCAGGGGCCGACCGGCTCGGCGGGCCTCCTCCACCAGGCGGCGAGCCTCGGCGTCAGAGGTGACGATCATCCCGTCGGCCGGCAAAGGGCCGGGCGCGCCCCACGCCTGGCCCTTCTCGATCACCCCGTGCCCACCGTGGACGACGCCGCCACCACCCCGCGGAACAGGTCGTCGGCCGCCTGGCGGGCCGCGGCAGCGGTCTCCGGCACCGGGGCGGCGTGGCCCAGCTGACGGAGCAGGTCGATGAGCTGCTTGATGTTGCGGACGAAGTCGCCGCCCGACATCTCCTCCTCGGTGATGAGGGCGGCCAACTCCTCCCCTGCCGCCCACCCCCGGGCCAGCTCGACGAAGCCTGGATCGGGCTCGCGCGTGGGCGGGAGCCCGGCGTCGCCCTCGTCCTTGCGGACCTCGGCCGCCAGCGCCTCGACCTGCCCCCATCGGTCGCGCAGACGGCCGGGGCCGACCGTCGCGGGGGCCACGCCCGCGGGGCCGCGGGTCTCGAAGGTGAACACCGAAGCCAGCCCTGCGACCTCCGGTGCCGTGAGCCCGTCGAACGCGCCCGCCCGGAGCGCCTCGCTGACCACCAGATCGCACTCGTGGTACAGCAGGGCCAGGCGCTCGCCCGCGTCGGTGAGCGACCACCCCTCCACGTAGCCCCACGACTCGAGGACGCGGAGCACACGGTCGAACTGGCGGGCGAGAGAGTCGGTGCGGCCGCGGATCTCCCGCTCCTTTCTTTCCACTTGGCGATCGAGGGTGTCGGCACGCGTGGCGGCCCTGATGTGACGTCCGAGGTCGGGGCAGGTCGACACGGGATGGGCGGCCACCTCCTCCGCCTCGGCCATGGCCGCCTCCCCCCGACTCCCACGCCGGCCGGGACGAACGCCGACCCGGCCGTCCTCCCGCAGTCGCACCTTCACCAACGCATCGGCCACCTGGCGCTGGAACCCGTTGTTGTTCGGCATGTACGGCGTCGGCAGCTCAACTCGCGCGACGGGGCGCGGTGGTGCGGGGAAGTCGCGTGGCGCCAGCGAGAGCACGCGGCGGCCCGTGGTCAATGCCCGTACCCGCACGTCGCCGCCCCGACGCCTACTGGTGGACAGCACCGCCACGCGGCCGCCCGACTTGCCGCCCGGGAGCACGAGCACGTCGCCGGGCTTCACCCGCTCCAGCGCCTCCTGCACCTCGGTGCGGGCGCTGGGCCGCATGCGCCCCGACGCCTGGGCGTCGCGGTGCAGGCGCCGGTACTCGTCTACGTCGCCCAGCTCGCAGTGCGCCTTCTGCCTCGCATCGTCCCGCTCCTTGACCAGCCGCTCCAGGTCGGTCTCCAGCCGGACGATGTCGGCGTCGGCGCGGAACTGAGCGAAGGAGAGGTTGAGGAGGTGGTGCGCGGTCGCGGGCTGGTAGCGGCGCACCAGGTTGGCGGCCATGTTGTAGGTGGGCCGGAACGACGACTTCAGCGCGTACGTGCGCCGCGATGCCAGGCCCGCGACCTGGTCGAAGGGTACGAACGGCGACCAGAGGACGATGGCGTAGCCCCGCGCGTCGATGCCTCGCCGTCCGGCACGGCCGGTGAACTGGGTGTACTCCCCCGGCGTGAGCGGCACGTGGCGCTCGCCGTCGAACTTGGTGAGCTTCTCGAGGACGACGGAGCGGGCCGGCATGTTGATGCCGAGCGAGAGGGTCTCGGTGGCGAACACGACCTTCACCAGCGCCTCGGCGAAGCAGGCCTCGACCGCCTCCTTGAAGGGCGGCACGAGCCCGGCATGGTGGGCGGCGAAGCCGTTCTCCAGTCCCGCCAGCCACTCGTCGTAGCCGAGCACGTCGAGGTCGGCGTCGGAGAGCACGTGCACCTTGGCCTCGGCGATCTCGCGGATGCGGCGCCGATCCTCGGGCGTGGTGAGCCGGGCGCCGAACTCCACGCAGCGGCGCACGGCGTCGTCGCACGCGGCCCGGCTGAAGATGAAGTAGATCGCGGGCAGCATGTCCTCGTCGCCCAGCAGCTCGGCCACCTCGGTGCGCCGTGGCGTGTAGAGCCGGCTGCGGGGCCGGCCCCGGTAGCGCTCGCGTGTCTCGTGCCTGGCGTCGAGGGCGGCCGCCTCCGGGTTGGGCCTGCCGTCGACGAAGGTGGGCAGCAGGTGCAGGGCGTCGGCGCCCCTGTCCCCCACCAGGTACAAGTTGGTGAGCTCCACGGGTCGGCGCTCTTCGATGACCACCTCGGTGGCGCCTCGCACCGTCTGGATCCACTCCGCGAACTCCTCGGCGTTCGACACCGTCGCCGACAGGCACACCAGGTCGACCTCGGGCGGCAGGTGGATGATCACCTCCTCCCAGACCGCGCCGCGGTACGGGTTCTGCAGGTAGTGCACCTCGTCGAGCACGACATACCGCAACCCCCGGAGCGCGGGTGAACCCGCGTAGATCATGTTGCGGAGCACCTCGGTCGTCATGACGACGATCGGGGCGTCGCCGTTGATGGCGTTGTCGCCCGTGAGGAGACCGACCGTCTCGGGCCCGTATCGGCGGACCAGGTCACCGAACTTCTGGTTCGACAGCGCCTTGAGCGGCGTGGTGT
>JBEEFQ010000225.1:0-9692 GCA_041166245.1 Actinomycetota bacterium
CGCGTCACCCGCAGCTGCCGGCTTCTTCGCCGAGCTCGACAGGGCCAACCGTTTCGCCATCCTCTACCGAATCGGCGCGGTCAAGAGGGCGGAGACACGAGCAAAGAAGATCGCGGGTTTCATCGCCGATCTCGAGCGCGGCAACACGCCGCATCCCCGCAAACAGAAGTAGGCGGCGAGGAACGCTCTCGTCGTGTGATGTGCCGAGGGGGGCGCCATGCCGGCGGTATGGGACAGAGTCGCTCGCTGCGGACCTCCAGGCGACCTTCCGCTGGCTGCGGGAGACGCCGCCTTGACCTCCTCCCAAGGGCCGATCGGATCCAGGCCTACTGGCTTTCTGGGCCGTCGACGTTGTGGACCGTCGGGCCCTCGCCGCCGACGCGGATGACCGCACCGGCGCCACCGCTGGCGGGGACACTCTCGCGATGCACGAGGTTGGCGGGGATGTAGACGAAGTCGCCGGCATGAATGCGGAGGACCTCGTCGCCGTACTCGAGGACCATGCTGCCCTCGGTGATGTACCCGTAGGTGGCGTAATCGCCGTGGTGGTGCCAGCCCGTTGTCGCGCCGCCGGGGAACCGCGAGAACCCCGCCCAGATCCCATCGTGCGCGAACGCTTGGCCGCGTGCCATCCCGTCCGTCTGCTCAACACGGGGTGCGGCGAGTTCTTCCTTGGTGACGATCTGCGGCGTTTCCATGCGTCAACGATCGCGCTCTCCGGCGAGGCCGACCATCCCAAATTCTGAACTGGTCACAGCATCACCCAGGCGGGATACTGCCGGGGTGCGCACCTATGGCCAGTACTGCCCGATCGCCAGGACGTCGGAGTTGATGGCGGAGCGGTGGACGCCGATCATCGTCCGCAACCTCCTTGCTGGCTGCAGGACATTCGGCCAGCTGGCCGACGGCGCACCCGGCATCAGCAGGGCGCTCCTCGCGGACCGGCTCGAGACGCTCGAGCGACACGACATCGTGCAGAAGCTGCCGAGCGACGACCGTCGGACGCGTTGGACCTACGAGCTGACCGAACGCGGCCGCCAGCTCAAGGCCATCACGGACGCGATGGGTGAGTGGGGCGCTCGCTGGCTCGAGCTCGAACCGCACCACACCGACGCTGCGTACACGCTCTGGGCGACCACCAAGCTCGTCGACCTCGAGGAGCTCGACGACTCGGGGTTGACCGTGCGGGTTCGGCTCAAGGGAGTCCGCAGCACGTACTGGCTGATGCTGCGCAAGCCGTACCCAGAGGTGTGCACGACGTCTCAGGGCCGCGAGGAGGACCTCGTCATCGACACCGATAGCACCACCCTCGCTCGCGTGCATCTACGCCGCATCACTCCCAATGACGCCGTACGCGAGGGACTGCTGAGCATTTCCGGCCCCGCCCGGGTTCGCCGATCGCTGCTCGCCGCGCTGCGACCAAGTCCATACGCGCACGTCACGCCCGCAGCCGGGCGCCCCCAACTCAATGCCGAGTGATGTCGATCAGCCGGCGGTAGGGGGATGCACCCACGACGCTCGGCGCTTACGCTGCGGTGCACCGCGTGGCACTGGAGTGTGGGGAGGCAAGGACAGATGATTCGGACGCGCCTCACGGAGCTCGTCGGGTGCACGCTGCCCATCCAGCAGGCCCCGATGGGCACGGTCTCCTCGCCGCGGCTCGCGGTCGCTGTCGCCGAGGCCGGCGGCATCGGTTCGATCAACACTCTCGCGATGTCGCGAGAGACCCTTCGGCGACGCCTCGACGAGATGCGTGAGCAGACCGCCGGCGTGCTCGCAGTCAGCTTCCTCACCAACGACATCGACGTCGACGCCATCACGGATGGCGCTGCGCGCGCGCAGCTCATCGACTTCTTCTGGAGCGATCCTCGGCCTGATCTCGTCGACATCGCCCACCGGGGTGGAGCGCTGGTCAATTGGCAGGTCGGATCGAGGCAGGAGGCGCTCGCAGCGGTTCGAGCGGGCGCGGACATCATCTGCGTTCAGGGTGTCGAGGCCGGCGGGCACTGCCGCGGCGACAGCCCGCTGCTGCCGCTGCTCTGCGAAGTGCTCGACGCCGTCGACGTGCCCGTCCTTGCCGCTGGCGGCATCGCCGATGCCCGCGGCGTCGCCGCCGTGATCGCTGCAGGGGCATCGGGTGTGCGGATGGGCACTCGATTCATCGCCACAGACGAATCGGCAGCGCATGCGGACTACAAGGCAGCGGTCGTCGCAGCTGGGGCCAACAGCACGCGGATCACCGACGCGTTCAACGACTGCCCGTTGTGCGCGTCGGCGCCGCGGGCGCGTGTCCTCGTCTCGGCGATAGACGCTGTGCAGGCGATCGACGTCGACGTGGTGGGGACCATGCAGGGCGTCGATGGCGAGCTACCCGTGCCGCGCCGCTCCTGGGTGCCGCCGACGGAAGACGTCAGCGGACATGTAGGTGCCATGGCCATGTATGCGGGGGAATCCGTCGCCCTCGTCAACGACGTCGTACCTGCGGCGCAGCTTGTGCGTTCGCTCGCGGAAGGCGCCGAGGCCTTACTCGGACAAGCGCGGCCGAGCTGAGCTGCAGCTCGTCGTCGGAGGCAGCGGGGCCCGCTCGGCGCCCGGCGTGCCCCCCGAAGGCTGACGGGCTCAGTCGATGAGGGTGATGGCGTACTCGGGGCAGCTGTTGGCCGCGAGGCGGGCCTTGGCCTCGAGCTCGGCCGGCACGTCGCCGTCGATCAGCAGGGTCGAGTAGCCCTCGTCGTCGGGCGCGAACAGCTCGGGCGCCTTGACGTAGCACTGGCCGTGGCCGACGCAGCGATCGTTCGTGAGGTCGATCTTCATCGCTTCTCCTAGTAGGTGAGGAGCTCGTCCGGTCCGGTGAGGTGCTGGCGCTCGTTGAGAGACGTCAGCACCCGCCGGTCGTGCTTGGCCCGCACCCGCGTGACGGACGCGTGAGGCGGGGTGGTGAACATGTCGTCGGTTGTGCCGAGGAAGTCCCCGACGTATTGATTGATCACGCCGCCGTGGGTGACGACGACGACCCGCTGGCCGGGATGGGCGGCGACGATGCCCTCGATCGAGTCGGCGACCCGGCTACGGAACTCGGCAGCCGACTCGGAACCGGGCCAGGCGTCCCAGGCGCGCGTGCGGGACCAGCGGCGCTGGAAGCCGTGGAACCGCAGCTCACCCAGCGACTCCAGTGGCATCGTGTCGTCGGGCAGGTCGCGGAAGAACCCGAACTCCTCGATGCCGTCGACGACGGTCACGTCCAGGCCGACGGCCGCGGCGATCGCCGCCGCCGTATCGCCTGCCCGCTGGCTGCGGCTGGCATAGACGGCGTTGATGCTCTCGCCCGCCAGCAACGCGGCCACCGCCTTGGCCTGGCGCTGCCCGAGCTCGGCGAGAGGCGGGTCGTGCAGCTCGCCCACGGCGTGGCCGAGGAAGTCGTCGCGCTGGGCCTGCTTGGCGTGGCGCACGAGCACGAGCTCGGTCACACCATCGACGCCCAGGAGGAAGGTGGGGTCCTTGCGCTCGGCCATGTCAGTCGCCCTCGAGGATGTCGATGTCGACGGCGTGCGGTCCGCGCACGTGGCCCAGCGTCCAGGTGACTGCCGCCGGGTCCACGACACGGAAGCGGGGGAAGGCCGCGATCCATTCCTCCAGCGCCACCCGCAGCTCGAGGCGGGCCAGGTTGGAGCCCAGGCAGCGGTGGATGCCGAGCCCGAAGGCGGCGTGCCGGTTGCTCTCGCGGTCGACCACGAACTCGTCGGGCCGGTCGAAGTGGGCGGCGTCGCGGTTGGCCGATCCGAACGGCACGAGCACCCGGTCGCCGGCCTTGACCGGGCACCCGCCCAACGATGTCTCGGCCGCGGCGATGCGGCCGACCGACACCGGCGCGTACAGCCGCAGGAACTCCTCGACGGCGGCAGGGATGAGATCCGGGTCGGCGACGAGTCGGGCCAGGTCGTCGGGGTGGGTGCCGAGGTGCCACAGGGCGGTGCCGAGGGCGCTCCACGTCGTGTCGATGCCGGCGACGACGAGGAGGTAGGCCATGCCGACGGCCATCTCGTCGGACAGCGGGGCGCCGCCGAGCTCGGCGTTGGCCACGACGGTCAGGACGTCGTCACCGTCGGTTCCCCGGCGCTTGTCGATGATCGGGAGCAGGTAGGCCTTGAGCTCGGCCGTCGCCCGCTCGCGTGCGGCGGGGTCGACGTGACCTTCCTCCATGATCGCCTTGACCCAGCTCCGAAACATCTCGGCGTCGCCGTCGGGCAGGCCGAGCAGCCCGACGATGGCGCGCGTCGGGATGTGGCGCGAGTAGGCGCGGGCCGCGTCGAACTGCGGTTGTCCCTGCGCGTCCGCGATGAGCCGGCGGCAGTAGGACCGGATGCCGTCCTCCAGCCTGGCGATGGCCTGGGGCGCGAAGCTCGGGAGCAGGATGCGCCGGTGGTCCTGGTGCTCCGGTGGATCGCTGGTGATCGGAGGTGACTTCTTGGTGTTGGTGCCGGGCGGGCGCACGCCTGTCTCGCGCGACGAGTACACCCCGGGGTCGTGGGTCACCTCGTCGATGAGGTCCCACGTCGTGGGCATGACGCCGCCGCCGTACCGCTCGGTGCGGGCCACCGGGCACTGGTCGCGGAGGTCGGCCCAGATGGCGAACGGATCAGCGGCCCAGGCCGGGTCGCCGTGGTCCCAGTCGGTGCGCCAGCTGCTCACTGGAGACTCAGACATGGACAAAACCAATCACTGATGGGTTAATATACACCGACGGCGGCGATTTCACAGGGGGACAGATGGAAACCGACGGCCTCTACTGGGAGCGGGACAACGTGCACTGGCCCGGCCGCCTGTCCCGCTGGTGCGCCGAGATCATGGTCGAGCGCTACGCCCAGGGGGTCAAGGAGCTGGCGGCCGAGCACGGGTGGCTCATCGACGGCATCGCCATCCGGGAGGTCGACAACTGCGTCTACTACGCAGTCGTGCCGGTGGGTGGCAAGGCCCGCAAGGCGCCGCCGAACTTCCTCGTCCCGCTGCTGCTGCGCCTGGTGCCGGAGATGCGCCGTCGGGTGGCCCGGCTGCGCGAGGACAACGCCACGGGCTACTGGGAGAAGGCCATCGACGCGTGGTTCGCCGCCCGGGAGCAGGAGTTGCTCGATCACGCCGACCGGCTGCTCACCGTCGACCTCGGCGCGCTCGACGACCGTTCGCTGGCCGACCTGGCGCGGCAGGCGGTCGACCACGCCGGGGCGTGCATGAAGGAGCACTTCCACTGCCACGGCGCCGGCATCGCCGTGATCTCGACGCTCGGCCGCGAGCTGACCGCCGAGCACGGGTTCACGACCGCGGAGTTCGCGGGGCTGCTCACCGGACTGTCGAACGCGACGACAGGACCGGCGGCGTCGCAGCAGGCCATCGTCGAGGCCGTCGTCGCCGCGGGGGGCTCCGACCGACTTCGGGTGGCCGCCGACCTCGACCAGGTCCGGGCCATCGACGAGACGGTGGCCAAGGCCCTCGACGACTACCTCGCCACCTGGGGACGCCGGGCCATCCGCTACCAGGTCGCCTACCCGACCATCGCCGAGCGGCCGGACTGGGTGCTGGCCGCCCTCAAGGCCCAGCTCGACCGCAGCGAGGACGCGGGCCAGCGCGAACGTGCCCACGCCGCGACGCGCGCCGCCGCCGAGGCGCGGGTACGAGCTGCCCTCGGCGACACGCCCGAGACCCGGCGTCGCATCGCGCTGGCGCAGAAGGCGGCGCCCCTCCGTGAGGGCAACGAGACGGTGACGGTCGCCCTGCCCGTGGCGGCGGTGCGCCGCATCGGGCTCGAGGTCGGGCGACGCCTCGTCGAGAAGGGACTGCTCGACGAACCCGACCACGTCTTCGATCTCGAGACCGGCGAGGCCCTCGCCACGCTCACCGACGGGCCGGGCCGGCCCGCCGACCCGGCCGCAGTGGCACGGGCGCGCAACGCCGACCGCACGTCGGACAGGCCCGAGCCGTCCAAGACCTTCGGCCAGCCCATCGCGCCCCCCGATCTGACCGCCTTTCCGAAGGACGTGGCCGACACCATGGGCGCCCTGCTCTGGCTGGTGCAGAAGGCGGGCGTGTCCGAAGGTGGCGAGGACGGCGACGCCGCGGCGGTGTCGGCGCGAGTCGTCACCGGCGACGCCGAGGGCACGGGCGCGTCGCCCGGCACCTACGAAGGCCGCGTGCGGGTGATCCTGGGCGAGCACGAGTTCGACAAGCTGCAGGACGGCGACGTGCTCGTGTGTCCGATCACATCGCCCATCTGGTCGATGCTCTTCCCCCAGGTCGGTGCGCTGGTGTGCGACGCCGGCGGGCCCATGAGCCATCCGGCGATCATCGCCCGCGAGTTCGGCATCCCCGCGGTCGTCGGCACCGAGCGCGCAACCACGATCTTCCGGGACGGCGAGCGCGTGCTCGTCGACGGTGACAACGGCGTCGTGACGCGGGTCGTGGCGTAGCGATGCGCGCCGCCATCCTGGCCGAGGCGCCCGGCGCGCTGGTGGTCGACGACGTCACCATGGCCAAGCCCGAGCCCGATGAGGTGCTCGTGCGGGTGGCGGCGTGCGGCCTGTGCCACAGCGACGTGCACGTGCTCGACGCGCATCTCCCGGCCGTGCTGCCGACGGTGCTCGGGCACGAGTGCGCGGGCGTAGTGGAGGCGGTCGGCTCGGACGTGTCGGAGGTGCGGCCCGGCGACCACGTGGTCACGTGCACGGCCCAGTTCTGCGGCTCGTGTCGCACATGCGCGGCGGGGGAGACGTGGCTGTGCGAGCGCCGTCGGCAGATCGGTCGCACCCCGGAGAACACGCCGCTGCGCTGGGGTGACCGGCCCCTCAACGCCATGGGCTCGCTGGGCGGGCTGGCCGAGCAGATGCTGGTGCACCGCAACGCGCTCGTCGCGGTTCCGAAGGAGGTGCCGCTCGACCGGGCCGCCCTGCTCGGCTGCGCGGTGCTGACCGGGGTCGGGTCGGTGTTCAACGGGGCGGTCGTGCGGCCTGGAGAGACAGTGGCCGTGATCGGATGCGGTGGCATCGGCCTCAACATCGTGCAGGGCGCCCGGATCGCCGGTGCGGCGCGCATCGTTGCCGTCGATCGCCAGCCGGCCAAGCTCGAGCTGGCGCGGACCTTCGGCGCCACCGACGTGGTCGACGCGTCGGCGGGCGACCCGGCCGCCGCGGTCGTCGAGCTGACGGGCGGCGGCGTCGACCATGCCTTCGAAGCGGTGGGCCTGCCCGTGACCATCGGCCAGGCCTTCGAGATGGCTCGGCCCGGGCGCACCGCGTATGTGGTGGGTGTGCCGGCCGGCGGCGTCGCCATCGAGGTGCCGGGTGGCCCGCTGGTGTTCCGCTCCAAGGGGCTGCGGGGCCTGATCATGGGGTCCAGCCGGTTCAAGGACGACATCCCGATGCTGGCTGAGCTGTACCTGCAGGGCCGCCTGCTCCTCGACGAGCTCGTCGCCGAGCGCATCGACCTCGACGACGTGAACCGGGGCTACGACACGCTGCGCACCGGCACGGCCGCCCGCTCCGTCGTGACGTTTGACGGGTGACTCGAACCGGGCCGTAAATCGCGCCGGAATGCGGCGCGATTTACGGCCGAGTTCGCCGCTTCGATAACCAAACACTGTTTGACAACTCGGCTTCAGGCGTGTTGGATGACAGCATGACCGCGGTCGTGCACCAGTTCACTGACGCTGACGAAGCCCGCCATCCGGCCGGCCCCGACCCGTGGTGGCAGGAGAGCATCGCCTTCCACTGGTTCGACGCCGCGTCGGGCGCGGGCGGCATGCACCGCATCGGCCACGAGCCCGGCCAGGGCGACGGCGAGATCGCCCACCACCACGGCGTGTTCGACCCGACGCAGCGTTTCCGCCACAACGTGCGATCGCCGATGGCGGGCCAACTCAGCGAGGCGTGGTTCGGCGACGCCGAGGCGAACTGGTCGTGCGAATCCGGCGCCGGCCACTTCCGGGTGGCGACCGACGACTGCGAGCTCGATCTCTTCGTCGAGGACCTGTACCCCCTCACCGACTTCTTCCCGCGTGGCAACACCAGCCTCATCGACGAGTTCGCCGCTCACCACTACGAGAGCTCGGGCCGGGTGACGGGCACGGCCCGCGTCGGCTCGGCGACGCACGAGATCAACGGCTTCGGGCACCGCGACCACAGCTGGGGTCTGCGCAAGTGGAACAACGCATTGGCGGCGCACCGATGGGTGTCCGGCGTGATCGGGCCCGACCTGGCCTTCGGGTCGATGGTCTGGCTGGCGCCCGACGGCTCGATGTCGCGGGGCGGCTACGTCGTGGAAGACGGTATCGTCCGCCTGGCCGACAACGCCGACGTCGTCACGTGGCTCGATGTCGACGGTGTGACCCATCGGGGGGGCGAGCTCGTTCTGACGTTCGGCGCTGAGGAGCGGCAGTTCGTGTGCCGGGCCATCGACGGCTGGCTCAACGAGCACCACGACGTGGCTTGGGCCGACGAGCTGTGCGAGGTCACCCACGACGGCCGCACCGGGTACTGCGACTTCGAGATCTCCAACAACCCCCGCATGGGTTCGGCCCCGGTGCACGTCAGCCTGCGGGCGGGCAACACCAACGGGCTGACACGGCGGTGAGCGACCCGCTCCACCAGGGGTCGGCCCCCGGCACCCTCTGGACGGTGACCAACACGGCCGAGGCGCTGCCGGGAGTGCTCACGCCGCTGGCGTGGACGTTCTGGAACGAGCCGTGCGAGATGGGGATGCGGCGGGCCTTCCACCGGCTCGGCGTGATTCCCGCGTCTGGCGTCCGCTTCGGCGTCACGCCCGACGAGCGCTTCTCGGCCGCCTTCTGCGGTCGGTACGCGGCCAACGTCGAGGCGCTGCGCGTCATGGCCGACGCCATGCCGGGCACGTCTGCCAACGCCATGGAGGAGCAGCTGCTCGGCACCGTCCGCGAGGGCGTCGTCAACCGCCCCCGTCGCGGGCGCTACCCCGTGGTAGCGGTGTCGCTGCCGCGTGCGGCGCGCCGCCTGCCGGGCCAGCTGGCCGCGCTGCGCGCCGACACGGACGCGTGGTGGCGGGCGTCGGTGCGGGAGATCGCGACGGCCGACGCCGCCCGGTGTCGCGCTCTGCTGGGCGAGGCCATGACGCGGTTCGAGGCCGTCATGGAGCCGCACGCGGTGGCGACCATGCTGTGCCAGGCCCTCTACGAGCAGGTCACCAAGCTGGCCGAGAAGGCGGGCCGCCCCGAGTTGGCGGGCGAGCTGGTGACGGGCGGCGACGTGGAGGAGGCCGCGCTTGTCGCCGATCTCTGGGACGTGGCCCAGGGCACCCTCACGCTCGACGCCTTCCTCGACCGCCACGGCTACCACGGCACCAACGAAGGCCAGGTCTCGAGTCGCTCGTGGCGCGAGGACCCGACTCCGCTGCGAGGCCAGCTCGATGGGCTGCGCTCGCTCGGCGCCGACGCGTCGCCGGCCGCGACGGCCGAGCGCCGCGCCGTGGCGCGAGGCGCGGCCCAGGCCGCCCTGCTGGCTGCCCTGCCGGTCGTGCGCCGGCGCCCGGCCCGGCTCGTGCTGCGGTTGGCCCGGCGCTACGTGCCGCTACGGGAGGTGGGCATGGCCGCCTTCCTGCAGTGCATCGTCGTCGGCCGGGCCGCGTCCCGCCGGCTGGGCGAACTGCTCGCCGCCGACGGCACGCTGGCCGACGCC
>JBEEFQ010000226.1:0-14203 GCA_041166245.1 Actinomycetota bacterium
GCGGGCCGATGAGCCACCCCACCCGCCACCCGGTCATGGCGTAGGTCTTGGCCACGCCGTTGACGACGATGCACGTGTCGGCCAACTCGGGGACGACCACGGGCATCGACGCCGCGGTGCGACCGCCGTAGGTGAGGTGCTCGTAGATCTCGTCGGTGATCACCCAGATGCCGTGGTCGACCGCCCATCGGCCGATGGCTTCCACGTGCTCGCGCGGGTACACCGCACCCGATGGGTTCGACGGCGAGACGAACAGCAACACCTTGGTGCGGTCGGTGCGCGCCGCCTCGAGTTGGTCGACGGTGACGCGGAACCCCGTCTCCTCGTCGGTTTGCAGTACCACCGGCACACCCTGCGCGAGGCCGATGGCCTCCGGATACGTCGTCCAGTACGGGGCGGGCAGCAGCACCTCGTCGCCCGGGTCGAGCAGCGTGGCGAAGGCCTCGAGCACGGCCTGCTTGCCGCCGTTGGTGACAACGACCTGCGAGGCCTGTACCGCATAGCCCGAATCCCGCACCGTCTTGGCCGCGATCGCCTCCCGCAGCTCGGGGAGCCCGCTGGTGGGCGTGTAGCGGTGGTTCTTCGGGTCGCGGCACGCCTCGACGGCCGCCTCGACGATGTGGGCCGGCGTGGCGAAGTCGGGCTCGCCCGCGCCGAAGCCGATGACGTCCTCCCCCGCCGCCTTGAGCGCCTTGGCCTTGGCGTCGATGGCGAGGGTGGCGGACTCGGCGACGGCCGCAAACAGTCGGGAAAGGCGCTGCACGCCTGCCATGCTGACACACGTGCCGAGCGACCCGAACACGAGTATCCAGATACCCGCCGACCTCCTGCCCGACGACGGCCGCTTCGGCTCCGGGCCCTCCAAGGTCCGCCCCGAGGCCGTCGCCGCCCTGACAGCGAGCGGCACCTCCTACCTGGGCACGAGCCACCGGCAGGCACCCGTCCGGTCGATCGTGGGGCGCATTCGCTCGGGCCTGGCCGACCTCTTCTCGCTCCCCGCCGGCTACGAGGTGGTGCTGGGCAACGGCGGCACCACCGCGTTCTGGGACGCGGCCACCTTCGGCCTCATCGAGCGACACAGCCAGCACTTGTCGTTCGGCGAGTTCTCCTCCAAGTTCGCGGCTGCGGCCAAGGCCGCGCCCCACCTCGGCGACCCCGAGGTCATCGACTCGGCGATGGGCACCCACCCCCTGCCCGTGCCGCGCGACGAGGTCGACCTCTATGCCTTGACCCACAACGAGACCTCGACCGGCGTGGCCATGACGGTCACCCGGCCCGACGGCGCGACAGGCATCGTCGCCGTCGACGGCACCAGCAGCGCGGGCGGGCTCCGCGTCGACCCGACCCAGTTCGACGCCTACTACTTCGCGCCACAGAAGGGCTTCGCGTCGGACGGCGGGCTGTGGCTGGCGCTCTTCTCTCCCGCGGCTGTCGAGCGGGTCGAGCGCATCACGGCAACGGGGCGATGGGTGCCGGCGTTCTTCGACCTCGGCATCGCCATCGACAACTCACGCAAGGACCAGACGTACAACACTCCCGCCCTGGCGACCCTGTTCCTGATGGCCGAGCAACTCGACTGGATGCTGGCCAACGGCGGCCTCGAGGGCATGGCGTCGCGGTGCGACCGCTCGGCCGAGATCCTCTACGGGTGGGCCGAGGCCTCGGCGTACGCCACGCCGTTCGTCGAGAAGCCCGACGAGCGCAGCCACGTCGTGGGCACCATCGACCTCGACGACACCGTCGACGCGGACGCCGTGTCGAAGGTGCTGCGGGCCAACGGTGTCGTCGACACCGACTCCTACCGCAAGCTGGGCCGCAACCAGCTCCGCATCGCCATGTACCCGGCCATCGAGCCGGACGACGTCGCCGCCCTCACCCGCTGCATCGACTACGTCGTGGAACGCCTCTAGTCAGTCGCAGGGAGGCGGGCGCTCTTCTTACTGGTCGGCCGCAAGCGGTCTCCATGGCCCCGGCGGCTCGAAGCCGAACCGGAAGCGCAGGTAGTCGATGATCGCCTCGGCCGCGTCACGCGCCAGGTCGGGCGACTCCTTGCACAGCGCGTCGAAGTCGGACGCGCACAGGCGCAGCGCGGTGACCGGGGTCTTCGCCGTCGCGGTGGCCGACCGGGGGTGGCCGTAGAGCAAGGCGAGCTCACCGGTGACGCCGCCCCCGTGGTCGGTGTCGGCCAGCTGGCCGTGCTTGACGACCTCGACCTCGCCGTCGACGAGCAGATAGCAGTCGCGATCGTCGTGGCCCTCGGTGACGAGCTGCTCACCGGGTTCGAACGTGACCCGCTCGACGTGGGTGCCGAGCCAGTCCACGACCTCGCTCCGCACCCCGTCGAGGGCGGGGAGACTCGCGACCAGCTGCGTGTTGTCCGCGTGCATCCCGCCATGTAACACCGTCCCCTAGGGTCTTTGCATCCGACGTTCGCTGCTGGCAGCCTTCGCCAGCCTCTGGATGCTCGTCATGGTCTCGGCTCCGGGGGGAGCGCAAGAGGCGACGACGAGCGCACCTCCCCCGCCGCCCCCTAAGGCGTGGGTGCTGGTCGACGCCGACACCGGCGCAGTGATCTCCGCATCCAACGATCGCGAGCCCAAGCCCGTGGCCAGCCTCAGCAAGATCGTGACCGCCCTCGCCGTCACCCACGCGCTGAAGCCGGGCACCGACATCCCCGTCAGCCTCCGAGCCGAAGGCATGCCGGCCCGCAAGATCAACATGAAGGCGGGCCAGGTGTGGACGCTGGAGGACTCGCTGGCCTCGATGCTCTTGTCGTCGGCCAACGACGCGTCGGTCGCGCTGGCCGAGCGCGTCTCGGGCTCATTGGAGGAGTTCGTCGGCGAGCTCGGCGCCACCGCAGATCGCATCGGCCTCCAGGACGACCCCGTGCTCCAGGACCCCGCGGGCCTCGACGACGAGTTCTCGGTCGGGGGCGGCAACCTCATCAGCGCGCGGGATCTCGCCATCGCGGCCCGGGCCCTCCTCGCCGAGCGCCGCCTGGCCCAGCTGGTGGCCAGCCCCGAGGCCCGGTTCTTCGGCGGCGACAACATCCACCACCGCCTCGTCAACCACAACCGCCTGCTCAAGACCTACACGGGCGCCATTGGCGTGAAGACCGGCTTCACCAAGCGCTCGGGCCGCTGCCTCGTCGCCGCTGCCCAACGCGAGGGGCGCACGATGATCGCCGTCGTCATCGACGTCTACGACATCTACGGCGCGGCCGGCGGTCTGCTCGACCAGGGCTTCGCCACGCCGGCCGACGAACGGGCGCCAGACCGGCTGCCCGACGAGGAGAAGGCGGGGCCCGTCGTCTCGGTGCAGCCCGCTCGGCCGGCCGCGGCCGACCCCGAACTCGCCGACTCGCTCCGGCGGCACCAGAGCGAGGTGTCCGCCGTCGCCGGTGCGCTGCTCCTCGCCGTCATCGCTCTCAGGGCCCGGCGCCGGCGCCGGTGGCGGGCCCGCCGGGCCGCCGCCCGTCGGGCCGCGCTCAGCGCGCCGCCAGCCAGGTCCGAAGATCGCTGGGAGCGAGCGGCGGCGCCCAGTAGTACCCCTGGGCGAGATCGCACCCGAGCTCCCTGAGCAGCTCCAGCTGCTCGATTGTCTCGACCCCTTCGGCCAGCGCCACCAAGCCGAGGCTGTGAGCCAGGCTCACGATCCCCGCTGCGATGGCAGCGTCCTCCGCTCCCTTGGACACCCCGGCCACGAAGCTGCGGTCGATCTTGAGCCCGTGGATCGGAAGGCGGCGCAGATAGGCGAGCGACGAGTAGCCCGTCCCGAAGTCGTCGACCCACAGCTCGATCCCGAGACTGCGCAGCTCCTCGAGGAGGGCGATGGCGGACTCCACGTCCTCCATCAGCACGCTCTCGGTGATCTCGATGCACAGACGGCTCGGCTCGACGCCTGCGTCGGCCAGCAGGGTCTGGATGGCGCGCGACATGTCGCGCTGCGCGAGTTGTCGCGCCGAGACGTTGATGCTGACCGTCAGCTCGGCGTCGCCGCAGTCGAGGATGCCGTCGTTGATCTGCCGGCACGTCTCGCGGACGACCCACTCGCCCACGCCGACGACGAGGCCCGTCTCCTCGGCCACCCGGATGAACTCGGCCGGTCTCACCAGCCCGAGCTCCGACCGCTCCCAACGCACGAGCGCCTCCGCACCCACGACCGCGTCCGTAGCGACATCCACGATGGGCTGCAGTTGCAGGCGGAGCTCGTCGCGATCGATGGCGTGGCGCAGATCCGTCTCCAGCGACAGACGTTGCACCGCGCGCGTCCGCAGGCCCTCGTCGAACAGCTCCCAACGGTCGCGCCCGCGCTCCTTGGCCCGGTACATGGCCGCGTCCGCGTCCCGGACGAGTGACGCCGGGTTGCTACCCGGCCCGCTCGCGACCGCGATGCCGACGCTGGCCGAGACCGTCACCTCGGCGTCGTCCAACACGAACGTGCCACGGAGCACCTCGGCCACCCTGTCGGCGATGCCGATGGCGTCGATCTCGCCGTTGAGGTCTTCGCACACCATGATGAACTCGTCGCCCCCGAGCCGCGCCACTGTGTCGCCGGGGCGGACGATCTGGCGCAGGCGATCGGCCACCTCCACCAGCAGCTGGTCACCGGCGGCGTGGCCCAAGCTGTCGTTGACCACCTTGAACCGGTCGAGGTCGAACAGCAGCACGCACGCCGCGCCGGGCAGGCGTTCGGCCCGGCCCAGGGCCATCGCCAGGCGGTCAAGCAACAGGGAGCGGTTCGGCAGGCCGGTGAGGGGGTCGTGGGTCGCAGCATGGGCCAGCTCGGCCTCGGCCACCTTGCGCGCCGAGATCTCCGTCTGGGCCGCGTGGTACAGGCGGGCGTTGTCGACAGCCACCGCGGCATGGCTGGCGATCCCGATCAGCATGCGCTCGCCGCGCTCGGAGAACGAGCCCTCCTCGGGCCCGCCGCACAACAGCGCGCCCAGCACCTCTCCCCGCCGGGAGATGACGGGGACGGCGAGCACGTCGTCGGTTCGGAGCGGGCCACCGCCACCGAGCACACCCGTGAGGACGTCACGTTGGAAGTCGTAGTCCTCCGGCGGCTCCCCCGACCGTGCTGTCACCGCCGTCTCCTCGCTGCCGACGAAGAAACCGAAGGACGCGCCGCTCACGTCGACGGCAGCGTCGGTGACCGATTGGACGAGACGCTCGAGGTCGAGCTCGGCGGCCAGCGTCTGGCCGACGCCGTGAAGGGTCTCCACGATGCGCGTCTGATCGCGGAGCTGGTTCTCGGCATCCTTGCGCGCGGTGATGTCACGCGTGTGCACGACGATGCCCTGGACCTCGGGATCGGCGAGCAGGTTGTTGGCGACGGACTCGATCCAGCGCCAGCCTCCGTCGGCGTGGCGGACCCGAGTCACCACGGGTCCCGTGGTGCCCGGCTCGCTGACCATGCGCTCGAACATGGCCAGGGCGAGAGGGCGGTCGTCGGGGTGCACGACCTCGAACGCCCACGATGGGTCGGGGGTGGGCTGCGGGTTCCAGCCGAGCACCGCTCCGCTGTTGGACGAGAACACCATCTCGCCGTCGGGCCCGAACACGTTGACGAGGTCCGAGGAGTTCTCGAACAGCACCTTCCACCGCTGCTCCGAGCGCCGCAGCGCGGCCTCGGCCTCCTTGCGGTCCGTGATGTCTCGCACGTTGAGGACGATGCCGGCGACGGCCGGGTCGTGGAGCAGGTGGGTGATGGTGCCGTCGAGCACACGCCAGGAGCCGTCGAGCAGCTGGATCCGGAACTCGACGTTGGCCGCCTCGCCTTCGCGGCCGCGTGCCCGCTCAAACGCCTTGACGACGGCCGGAAGGTCGTCCGGATGCACGAACTCGGCGTGGAACCGGTCGCCACCGATGTCGTCGAGTGTCAGGCCGAAGACGCGTTCCAACGAAGGCGTGGCCCAGCGTGGGATCCCGTTGGGATCGCACACCACCGTGAGGTCACTGGAGTTGCGCACGAGCGACCGCAACCGCTCGTCGCTCTGCCTGGCGGTTGCCTCGGCGTCCCGCTCACGGGTGACATCGAGGGCGTTGACGATCACCCCGCCCACGTCGGGATGGGCGAGCAGGTTGGCGGCCCGCACGTGCATCCACCGCCACGACCCGTCGGCATGGGCGACCCGGCACTCGAGCTCGGCACGGGCGCCCGCCCGGCCCACGACCTCGTCGAGCCAACCCCGTACGGCCTCACGATCCTGGGGATGGACCAACTCGATGGTCTCGATGGTGCGGAGCTCGGCCGGCGTGTGACCGAGAATCGTGTCCGGTGCGGCGAACACGACCTGTCCCTCGCCGTCGAGGATGATGAGGAGGTCGCTGGAGTGCTCCAACAAGGCGCGGAGCCTCCGCTGCTCCTCGGCTCTGGCCCACTGCCTTCGACCCGCCATGGTCCCCACTCTCCTGCGTGGGGAAGTGTGCCAGAAGCCTGCCCTTACGGGCTCGTCAGCACTTGATGCCGAGGGGGAGGCCCACGCAGCTGTCCGGCGGCTTCGTTGTCGGAGGCGCGCCGCCGGGCGGCGGGTTGTTGCCGCCGGACGGCGGAGGAGGAGGCGGCGGCGGCGCAGGGCGCCCGAGCAGCCAGCCGTCGGCGTCGCCGCCCGTGATCACCGGGTGCTGCGGGCCGTGGCTCTGGCCCTGGGTCATGGCCGGTGCACGCGACTCGCCGAAGCGCACCGCCTCCTGGACGGTGACGACGCCGTTGCGGTTGGCGTCGGCTGCGCCCTGGAGCATGCCCTGGTCGACGCTGAGGCCCGTCCAGATGGACTGGCGCCAGTTCGGCTCCTCGTAACCCTTCTCGTTCACCCGCGAGGCGGCGCTAAAGAGCCTCGACGAACTCGAGATCCCCTTGTCGAACCCGGCTGCCTCGCATCCTGCGATGTCGATCCAGGCTCTGCCCTGCAGCCGGCTCATCACCGCGCCGAAGTCGGTGTTGCGGATGAACTGGTTGTCGACCGACCACAGGAACTCGTTGCCGATGCCCTGCTGCTTCACGTGTCCCGAGTAGTGGAAGACGGTGAAGGTGTTGGGCCCGCTGCGGTCCACGAGCCACTGCATGGCATTGCGCATGGCGGCGCCGGTGGCCGCCCCGTCCGTGAGGTACATGACGTGGTCGCGGTTCCAGCCCGTGCGCCGCAGCGCCTCCATGAAGGCTGCCGCGTCACCGCGTCCGCCGTAGGTGTCCTTGGTCTTGCCCTGGTAGTTCTGGATCCCGATCACGACCGCCCACGAGTTGGCGGCGTCGGGGCCCGGTGTCCACGGTCCGTTGCCGCCGTCGGCGCCGACGGAGCGGCCGGCAGGCGGGGCCGCGGCCTTGCCCGGCTTCGCGGCCGCGGGCGCACGGGCGGGGGCAGGTCCACTGGCCCGAGCCGGCCGCGGGGCGGACGGCTTCTTCACCGTGGGCACCACGTCGTCACCGGCGGCGATCGCTGTTTCCAGCTGCTCCTCCGGCGCGACCGGCACCTCGGCAACCGTGGGCTCGGGGCCGGTGGCCAGCTCCTGGCTGCGCTTGGACGCGCCCTTGTCGGCCACCACGCGGTCGCCCGAGTCGCGCGTGCACCCACCGAGGAGCACCACGATCGCCAGGATTCCCACCAGGGTCCGCCACGCAGGCATCTTGAACAAGTTCGCCATTGAGTGGCGGGTTTCCTACCCCCGAGCGTGTGGGCGAACCCCGCCTGCTGTCCGATTTAGGGGGATTTGGCGGGGCTACTCGACGAAGATGTCGACCGAGGGTCGCATCTGGCCGACGGTGGCGAGCACGTCGTGGATGAGGTGGCTCTCGAAGCGCCCGGACGGCGGGTCCGACTGCAGCTGCGCGTCGAGGGCCGGAAAGCTCTCCTGCACCAGGGCGTAGTCGAAACGGGGCGCCCACTTGCGGGAGCCGAGCCGGGCCGTGCGCGAGCAGTTGTCGACCATGTAGGCGACGCCCCGCGCGTGCATGTACGGGTTGAGCGAGTCGACCGCCTCGATGACCGACTCGTTGGCGATCTCGGACAGCGGGTGACCGGCCTCGAGGAGCACGTCGATCTGCGCCATCATCGTCCCGCAGTAGACGCCGGCCGTGAACGGGTCGAGGGGGATGTCGGCGTCGGCCCGCTTGGCCCGCACCTGGCTGCCCACCCGCCACATCTCGGTCTGGTCGATGGTCGACATCGGGTGCTTGTCGAGGCGGGCGCCGGCGAGGATGACGCTCCGCACCTCGTTGCCGCTCTTCACCTCGTCGTAGATCTCGGCCAGGATCACCCGCATGGGCCCGTACGCCGCGTCGTAGGCCCGCTTGAAGACCTCTCTGCCCGCGTCGTCGAGCTTCGTGTACACGCCGATGATCCCGTCATGGGAGATGGTGCGGGAGATGGGACCGGTGATCGACTCCGCCGAGCGGAGGAAGGCCTGCTCAGGCGAGTCGCCCTCGTTGCGGTACCGGCGGTAGAGCGCCTCGACGATGCCGTGCACGGCGCCGAGCAGGATGCCGCGCTCGCCGAAGATGTCGGACTGGTACTCCGACGCGAGGGTGGTCTGGAACGTGTACGGCGATCCGAGGGCGATCGACCAGCCAAGGGCGTAGTCGGTGGCCTTGCCGTCGATGTCCTGCTGGATGGCGAAGCTGGCATTGATGCCGGCGCCGTTCACCTCGGCGCCCTGCACGTAGAGGGCGCGCACCGACGGACCCATGCCCTTGGGGCACACGGCGATGACGTTGACGTTCTCGGGGAAGGCAGCGCCCACGTTCTGCAGATGCGACAGCAGGAAGCCGTGCGACAGCCCGAGAGTGCTGCCGGGCTTGAGGGCGGCGAAGATCTCCTTGTACTGCTGGGCCTGGGCCGCGTCGGAGATGAGCAGCAGGGTCAGGTCGCTCGACCGAATGACGTCGAACATCTCGCCGAGGGTGCCGTCATCCTCGCTGAAGCCGGCGGCACGGGCGTCGTCGAACGACTTCGAGCCCTCACGCAGGCCGACGACGACGCGAATGTCGGATCCCTGCAGCGAGTCGCGCAGGTTCTGGGCCTGGGCCGGGCCCTGCGAGCCCCACCCGATCACGCCGATCTGCTTGATGCCCTCGAGCGCCTTCGGGACGAGCGGCAAGAGATGGCGCCCACCGCGGACCACGGCCTCCTTGGTGCCGCCGACGTCGACGACCTCCTTCTCGAAGACCTTGGTCTCGAAATCGAGTCCTGCCGCCACGTCAGCTCACCTTCCCTGAGACACTGCGCAGGCGGGGGGCCTGTCGCTCCAACTTGGGCAGCGCCACCCGGCCGGTGCGCTGCAGCTCCACGATCCCATACGGTCGCACGAGCTCCTCGAGGTCGTCGAGCTTGGCGGGCGAGCCCGCCACCATCACCGTGAGCTCGTTGTGGCCCACGTCCGCGATGCGGCCCTCGAAGACCTGCACCAGCTCGATGATCTGACCGCGCGTGGACGGCTCCGCCTTCACCGTCAGGAGCATGAGCTCGCGCTCGACCGCCCCGTCCGGTGCCAGCTCGCTGATCTGCACGACGTTGATGAGCTTGTTGAGCTGCTTGGTGATCTGATCGAGGGGTCGCGACTCGACGTCGACCACGATCGTCAGGCGGCTGAGGTTCTCGTCATCCGTCGGCGCGACGGCGAGGGAGTAGATGTTGAACCCCCGCCGGGCGAACAGGCCCGCGACCCGGGCCAGCACACCGGCCTTGTTCTCGACGAGGACGGACAGGATGTGGTGCTTCGCAGGAGCAGCCATTACTGCACCACGTGGACGTCGGTCGCGCGCTGGGACGGGTGCACGACGATGTCGTCGTTGGACTGGCCGGCGGGCACCATCGGGAACACCTTCTCGCGGGAGTCGGTGCGGAAGTCGATGACCACAGGGCGGTCGTCGACGCCGTTGGCCTTGTCGATGGCGCCCTGCACCTCCTCGGGGTGCTCGACACGCAGGCCGACGCAGCCCATGGCCTCGGCCCATTTCACATAGTCGGGGAGGTCGGGCGAGAGGTACACCTCGCTGTAGCGCTCCTCGTAGAACATCTCCTGCCATTGACGCACCATGCCCAGGTAGGCGTTGTTGAGGATGGCCACCTTGATGGGGATGCCCTCGCTCGCCGCGGTGACGAGCTCTTGCGCCGTCATCTGGAAGCAGCCGTCACCGTCGACGGCCCACACCATGCGGTCGGGCTTGCCGACCTTGGCGCCGATGGCGGCGGGCACCGCGAATCCCATGGTGCCGAGGCCGCCGCTGTTGACCCACGTGTAGGGGTGGTTGAACTTCCAGTACTGGCTGGCCCACATCTGGTGCTGGCCGACGCCGGAGACGACGATCGTGTCGTCGGGCGTCGACTCCCGCAGGCGCTCCAGCACGAACTGGGGCTTGAGGGCCTCGCCCTCCTCCGGCGCGTCGTAGGCCAGCGGGTACTTCTCCTGCCAACCGCTGACCGTGCTCTTCCACGCCGAGCGGTCGGGCTGGGCGCCCAGCTCGCGGACGGCCTTGACCAGCTCCTCGATGACGAGCCGGCAGTCGCCCTGGATGCCCACGTCGGGCCGCCGAACCTTGCCCAGCTCGGCCGGGTCGATGTCGACGTGGATGATCTTGGCGCCGGGCGCGAAGTCGCCCACCCGGCCCGTGACCCGGTCGTCGAAGCGGGACCCGAGGGCGATGAGCAGGTCGGCCTGCTGCATCGACGTCACCGCGGTGTAGTTGCCGTGCATCCCCGGCATGCCGAGACACAACTCGTGGTCGTCGGGGAAGGCGCCGCGCGCCATGAGGGTGGTGACGACGTGGATGCCCGTGAGCTCGGCCAGCTCCTTGAGCGCCTCGGCGGCGCGGGCCTTGAGGATGCCGCCACCCGCGTAGATCACCGGCTTCTCGGACTCGAGGATGAGGCGGGCCGCCTCGCCGATGGCGCGGGGGTCGCCCACGGTCGTGGGGTTGTAACCGGGGAGGCCGGCCGCGACCTCCTCGTCGGTGGGCCAGTACCAGTCGAGTGCCGACCTCGGGTTCCTCGGGTCCACGATGTCCTTCGGCACGTCGATGAGCACCGGCCCGGGGCGGCCCGTCGTCGCGATGTGGAACGCCTCGCGCACGATGCGCGGAATGTCACGGGCGTCGGTGATGAGCTCGTTGTGCTTGGTGACCGAACGGGTGATGCCGACCGTGTCGCACTCCTGGAACGCGTCGGTGCCGATCGCGGCGAAGGGCACCTGGCCGGTGATGACGACGAGAGGCACCGAGTCCATGTAGGCGTCACACAGCGGGGTGACGATGTTGGTCGCGGCCGGGCCGCTCGTCACCATGGCCACGCCCGGACGGCCGGTGGCGTGCGCGTAGCCCTCGGCCATGTGTCCGGCGCCCTGCTCGTGGCGCACGAGGATGTGCCGGATCGTCGAGTCGATGATCGGGTCGTACACCGGCAGGATGGCCCCGCCGGGAAGGCCGAACATGACCTCCACGCCTTCCATCTCCAGGCTCTTGATGAGGGCCTGACCCCCGTTCATCTCCATGATCCTTGGTGCTCCTCGTGCTGTTTGAGTGATTGTCTTGGGCCGGGAACGAAAACGACCTCCCGTCTGGGAGGTCGTGGGCGCACGCGTGTGGTCGACGCGTGCGCTAGGTGATGAGTACGAGCGTGGTCCGGCGAGCCATCAGGCGGTCAGTGTCGCACCCGACCGGGCGCTTCGCAAGCCAACCCGCGTTCTCGAGGCAATACGTGGCGGATTCCGGCACGTATTGCCTCGAGAACGGCTCAGGGTTCGGTGATGGCGCCGCGTTCGGCGCCGGTGACGAGCTTGGCGTACTTGGCGAGGACGCCGCGGGTGTAGCGGGGCGGCGGGAGCTTCCACTCCTGCTTGCGGCGCTTGAGCTCCTGGTCGTTGACGAGCAGGTCGATGCGGCGCTGGTCGACGTTGATGACGATGATGTCGCCGTCCTGGACGAAGGCGATGGGCCCACCGTCCACCGCCTCGGGCGCGACATGACCGATGCAGAACCCGTGGGTGCCGCCGGAGAAGCGGCCGTCGGTGAGGAGCGCGCAGTCCCCGCCCCTGCCCACGCCCTTCATGGCGCCGGTGACGGCGAGCATCTCGCGCATGCCCGGGCCACCTTTGGGCCCCTCGTAGCGGATGACCACGACACAACCGGGTTCGATGTCGCCCGCGAGGATCGCCTCCATGGCGCCGTCCTCGCCATCGAACACGCGGGCCGGCCCCTGGAAGGCGTTGGTGTCGATGCCGGCGACCTTGACCACTGATCCCTTGGGCGCCATTGACCCGCTGAGGATGACGATGCCGCCGTCCTTGTGGATGGGCTTGGAGACCGGATGGACGACCTCGCCGTCGGGCTTGGGCGGGTCGAGCTCGGCCAGGTTCTCGGCCATGGTCTTGCCCGTCACCGTGAGGCAGTCGCCGTGCATCAGCCCCGCGTCGAGCAGCTCGCGCATGACGACGGGCACGCCGCCGATGCGGTCGAGGTCGACCATGTGGAAGCGACCGTGGGGCCGCATGTCGGCGAAGTGGGGGACGCGCGCCGCCACCTTGTTGAAGTCGTCCAGCTCCAGCTCGACCTGGGCCTCGTTGGCGATGGCGAGCAGGTGCAGCACCAGGTTGGTGGAGCCACCGAGCGCCATCCCCACCGCGATGGCGTTCTGGAACGCCTCCTTGGTGAGGATCTGCCGGGGCCGGATGTTCTGCTCGAGGAGGCGGACGACGGCCTCGCCGCTGCGGCGGGCGTAGCCGTCGAGGCGGGCGTCGATCGCGGGCACGGACGCGCTGCCGGGCAGCGACATGCCGAGGGCCTCGGAGATCGACGCCATGGTGTTGGCGGTGAACATGCCCGCGCAGCTGCCGATGGTCGGACAGGCGTGGCGCTCGATGAGAGCGAGCTCCTCGTCGGAGAGCGAGCCGGCCGCCTTGGCGCCGACGGCCTCGAACACACTGACGATGTCGAGCGCTCGGTTTTCGGGATCGCCCGGGATGTGACCCGGCATGATCGTCCCCCCGTAGAGGAACACGGACGGCAGGTTCAGCCGGGCCGCAGCCATCAGCATGCCGGGCAGCGACTTGTCGCAGCCCGCGAAGGTGACGAGGGCGTCGAAGCGCTCGGCGTGCATGACCGTCTCGACCGAGTCGGCGATGACCTCGCGACTGACGAGGGACGCCCGCATGCCCTCGTGGCCCATGGAAATGCCGTCGGACACCGCGATGGTGACGAATTCGATCGGGAAGGCGCCCGCGTCGCGCACGCCTTCCTTGGCCTGCTTGGCCAGGCGGTCGAGCGACATGTTGCAGGGCGTGACCTCGTTCCAACTGCTGGCCACGCCCACCTGGGCCTTGCCGAAGTCGTCATCGGTCATGCCGATGGCGCGCAGCATGGCGCGCGCCGGCGCCCGCTGGATCCCGTCGGTGACCTCGTGCGAACGCGGCTTCATGTCGCTGCCCATGGGGCGAGGATACGGTCTCTCGGCGTGAAGCTCGCCGTCGAGACCTCGGGACCCGCTGACGGCACGCCGTTCGTGTGGGCCCACGGCATGACGAGCAGCATGGCGGCCGACGACGACACGGGCGTGTTCGCGTGGTCGTCGCTCGACGGTATCCGCCTCGTTCGCTACGACGCGCCCGGCCACGGCCGCTCCCCCATCGGCGCGTCGGCCGAGGACCACCGCTGGGACCGGCTGGCCGTCGACATGTTCGCCGTCGCCGACAAGGCCGGCTTCTCCACCTTCGTCGCCGGCGGCGCGTCGATGGGCGCGGCCACCACCCTGCACGCCGCCGTCCAGGGCCCCGACGTGGTCGAGGCCATGGTGCTGGTGATCCCGCCGACCGCGTGGGAGACCCGCGCCGCCCAGGCCGGCGTCTACCAGTTCGCGATGAACATCGTGGAGGAGCAGGGCATCGAGGCCCTGATCGAGCTCGAGAAGCAGATGCCCGGCTCCGGACCGCTCGCCGACCCGGCCATCAGGGAACGGTTCCAGCAGCACCTGCTCGACATGGCACCGCGCGCCCTCGCCCGCATCTTCGAAGGCGCCATCGCGTCCGACCTCCCGCCGCGAGAGGTGATCGCCCGCTTGCAGCAACCCACGCTCATCCTCGCCTGGACCGACGATCCCGGCCACCCCGTCTCCACCGCCGAGGCCCTGCACGACCTCCTCCCGAACAGCGCCCTCCACATCGCGGAGTCCCTCGACGAGGTCAGGTCGGACTGGCCCACCCAACTGCAGTCGTGGGTT